>JALZBH010000036.1 GCA_030947625.1 Actinomycetota bacterium | reverse complement strand
AGTCATCGCAGTCCCCAAACGGCAGCGCTCTTTCGTTGGATCGTTCATCTATGTCCTTCGCCGCAGCGCGCTCTCATGCCGCAGCATGCCAGGACGCGAACGGGTTCGTACCCGCGACCAGGGTCGCCCGGGCCGAGGGACCTTCGGTTCCCAACCTGTGGACAACTCGGCAGTTCGCGGTGCTCAGCTGACTTACGGGCCACCCTCGTGCGGCGAGGGTGACAGATGCTCGTGGATGGCGAGCCACCGAAGGTCGGGTTGTCGGGCGAAGACGATCGTCTCCCGTTCGTCAAGCGCCTCACGCTGTCCGTCGCTTTCGATCTCCGTCAGCACCCGGTGGGTGAAGACGGCGACGTCGCCAAAGATGCGCACGGCACCGTCGACCGACGTACACGAGACAACTCTGAAGCCGGCGTCGCGCTCCCACGACTCCCACAGCTGCTCGTAGGCAGACCGCGAGATCAACGGCTGCTCGACTGTGTAGAAGATGAATGACGCGCTTGGCAAGAAGCAGTCGAAGTATGCCTGGCGGTCATGCCGTCCGAACGCGTCAACCAAGGCTGCGGCTGCGGTCAGCACCGCGACCTCGTTGGGGTCGTTCACCTGAACTCCTTCGCCGGGGCCAGAGCGGACACAAGCTCGTACACAACGTGCGACGCAGCGATCCCAGTGACCTGTGCATGATCGTAGGCAGGTGAGACCTCGACCAGGTCGGCACCGACCACGTCGAGTTGGCCCAACGCACGCAGGACGGCGAGCAGCTCGCGACTTGTCATGCCACCGGCCTCAGGGGTCCCAGTGCCGGGCGCGAAGGCTGGGTCCAGTACGTCGATGTCGACCGACACGTAGACGGGACGCTCGCCCACCCTCTGCTGAACCCTCTCGATGACGCCGAGCGTCCCGAGCTCGTCGATGTCGACGCCAGCCACGATCTGGAACCCGAGCTCTTGGTCGTCGTCCAGGTCTTGAGCGGTGTAGAGCGGACCCCTGGTACCCACGTGGATGCACCCGGATCTGTCGAGCAGGCCCTCCTCGGAAGCTCTCCGGAAGGGTGTCCCATGCGTGTAGGCAGCACCGAAGTAGGTGTCCCAGGTGTCCAGATGGGCGTCGAAGTGGACCACTGCCACCGGGCCGTGCTTGGCGGCCATGGCACGCAGCAGCGGGAGAGCGATCGTGTGATCGCCCCCGATCGTGACGAGACGATCCGCTCGCTCCAAGAGCTCGTGCGCGCCGGACTCGATCTGTGCGATTGCGGTGTCGATGTCGAAGGGGTTGACGGAGATGTCACCGGCATCGACGACCTGCTGGGCCGCGAATGGTTCCACGTCGACAGCAGGGTTGTACGGCCGCAACAGGCGCGAGGACTCCCGGACATGCGCAGGACCAAACCGAGCGCCCGGTCGGTACGACACCCCGGCGTCGAAGGGCACGCCGACCACGGCGACGTCCACCTCGGAGACCTCGTCGATGCGCGGCAGGCTCGCGAACGTCGCAGGTCCCGCAAAGCGCGGCACTCGGGTCGCATCGACCTGCCCGGTCCTGCCATGGGAGACCACGCGGGGCAGCTGCCTGCGCCCCTCCAGGCCCGAGCTCTCGGACTCCCCCGGGTGGACAGACTCAGACATCGCTGCCACGGGTGCCCTTTGACCGCGCTCGAACACGGTGCACCGAAGCGCCCGCATGGTCAAAGATGTCCGCCTCGACCGCATCCGAGGCCGGAACCCACCGCGGTCCCTTCGGACCGAAGACGTAGCGTGGTTCGGGAAAGACAAACAGCAAAGTCGTGTAGACCACGGCGGCCAGTCCGATGGCGACTAGCAAGCTGAGGTCGATACCCCCCGCCGCGTCCCGGAACGGTCCCTTGATCAGCGGCGGGTAGTTCGCGAAGAGCAGTCCGAACACCGCGGCCGGGATCCAGGCCCCCATGCCTCGCCAGTTCACTCCGTTGGCGAACCAGTAGAGGCCACCGGTCCGTCCCTGGTTGAACACCTGCAGGTCCAGCTCGCGGTAGTAGCCCCGGCGTACGACGTACCCGATGGTCATGATGATCATCCATGGTGTCGTACAGAGGACGATCGCGCCGATGAAGGCGTTGACACTGCCGATCAGGTCGAAGGCCAGACGACCGACAAGGATGAAGACAAAGGCCAGTCCACCAATGAACAACGATGCCTGCACTCGGGAGAGGCGCGGGAATACCGAGGAGAAGTCCAGACCGGTGCCATAGAGCGAGGTGATACCGGTGGAGAGGCCACCGAGGAAGGCCACCACCATGAGCAACAACGCGTACCACAAGGGGGAAAGGTTGATGAGGGCCACGATGTAGTCCGCCTTGCCGGCGACCAGTGTCGCGGTGAACACACCGAACAAGAAGGGCACCAGCGTCATGGCCTGTGCTGCCAGAGTGGCGCCGAGGAGTGCCCTGGTTGAGGTGCCAGACGGGATGTAGCGCGACCAGTCGCCGAGAAAGGCCCCGAACGAGATCGGGTTTCCCATGACGATCAGGGCGGAGAGGACGAACGTCGGCCAGAACGAGCCGAGCGCGTAGGCCTGGGGACCGGGGTTGTAGCCGAGGTCCAGCTGGCCGGAGTACGCCAGGGCACCGAGCAGGATCATCACGGTGTTGCCGACGACCACGATCTTGTTCACCAGCAGCATGAACGTGTAGCCGTACACGACCACCACGATCACTACTCCGCCCAGCAGTGCGTAGATCAGACCGCGCAGGAAGTTGGAGTCGTTGACTCCGAACAGCCGCACGAGGGCACCAACGAGAGCATCACCGCTGACCCAGACCGAGATCGAGTAGAACGCGATCGCGGTCAGAAGCGAGAGGAACGAACCAAGGACTCGGCCGCGGACTCCGAAGTGTGCCCCAGAGCTGACGGCGTTGTTCGTGCCCGTTGTCGGGCCGAAGAGTCCCATCGGCATCAAGAAGGCTGCGCCCACGAGTACCCCGAGCGCCGTCGCGGCAACGGCTTGCCACAGCGAGAGCCCCAAGAGGATCGGAAAGGTGCCCAAGATGACGGTCGCGAACGTGTTGGCGCCCCCGAACTGGATCCGGAACAGGTCCAGAGGTCGGGAGTGACGGTCCTGCGGCGGAATCGTGTCGATTCCGTGCTGCTCGACCTCCGTTGCCCGTGGCCTTCGGATGGTCCCGGCGCCGGCCTTCTCGACGTCGCCCTGCGATTGCGTGCTCATCCGGAGTCCCTTTCGTCGGCCAAGCCGGGTGCCCGCCCGGCGTCTAGGCAGGCTATTCAAATGTTGCACGACATGCAATAGTTGTTTCACATGAGGATTACTCGGCTGGTGGACCTCTCCGTCCCCGTGGGGCCGCACACCGTCGTCTACCCGGGGGACCCCCAGCCGGCGCTACGGGTGCACAGCACCATCGAGCAGGACGGTTTCAACCTGCTGCACGTACGCATGGGTTCGCAAACCGGCACCCACGTGGACGCGCCCTATCACTTCGAGGCGAGCACCTGTCGCATCGACGAGGTCCCACTGACTCGTTTCATCGGCCCAGCCGTGGTCGTAGACGCGACCCGGGTCGGCCCACGAGGCCGGATCAGGTGGGAGCACGTGGCGCCGGTCGCCGACCATCTCGATACGGGGACGGTAGTGATGCTGCACACCGGGTGGGCGAACAGGTACGGCGAGCCGGCGTACTTCGAGAACCCCTTCCTGGACGCAGACGCCTGCCGCAGAATGCTGGACCTCGGTGTGCGCACCTTCTGCATCGACGCGATCAACATCGACGAAACCCCCGACGAGGACCATCCCGGTGAGGGCTTCCCCGTCCACCACCTCATCGCGCGTGCCGAGGGCGTGATCGGTGAGAACTTCCGCAACCTGGGAGCCATCGACTGGCCCGATCCCTGGGTGAGCTTCTTTCCCCTGGCGCTTGAAGGAGCCGACGGCGCACCTGTACGGGCAGTCGCGATAGAACTCAAGGCATGACGAAGCCGGTCAAGGACTCGCGCCCGCCACCCAAAGTCAAGATCGGCGCCCGCCTACGCGCTGCCCGGCTCTCCCAGAAGATGACGATCGAGGCCGTGGCCGACGCCAGCGGGCTGACCAAGGGTTTCATCAGCCGGCTCGAGCGCGACGGCGCATCTCCCTCCGTCGCCTCTCTGGTCGCCGTCTGCGAGGTCATCGGCCTCCGCGTCGGCGCCCTGTTCGACCCGCCGGAGACCGCCATCGTCCGCGCCCGTGAGGGGAGACCTATCAACTTCGGCGCCATCGGCGCGGAGGAGCGGTTGCTCACGCCCGGCACGCAACAGCAGCTCGAGGTCATCCACAGCGTCCTCGAGGGCGGTGGGGAGGGCGGCGAGAAACTCTACACGCTCGACTGTGACGCCGAGTTCGTCTATGTCGTGGACGGATCCCTGGAGCTGCTTCTCGAGGATCAACAGATCGCCCTCGGAGCAGGAGACGCGATTACCTTCCCAGGTCGCACCCCACACACTTGGCGCAACGCGTCGAACACCACTCGGTGTGAGGTGCTCTGGGTGATGTCACCGGCTCCATGAGCTTGCTTCGGCCGCACCTCGGGAAGGTGGGGTCGAAGGAGATGAAGTAGGCGAGGGCGACCAACTGCTGCGAGTCATGACACTCCGCACGGCCGGCCGGCCGCGAAGCTTGAGCCATCGACTGGCCGGGTAGGGCTGAGGGTCTGTCGTCCCGCGGGTACGGCGGCTAGGGCCTGAACAGGTCCTGATGCGCCTCGGCACGTGCGAGGACATTCTCGAAGCGCAGCTGCTCCAATGCCAGCGGGTCCTCGGCCCCCTCCTCGACCTCGGCCCAGGTTCGTGGAGCTGCGGCCAGCGGCAGCTCCCGCCCCCGTAGCGAGTACGGCGAGATGGTGGTCTTCGCACCGGTGTTCTGCGACCAGTCCAGGAACACCTTGCCGCCGCGCCGGGACTTGGTCATCGCGGCAACCACCAGCTGCCGGTGCGCCGCCTCGAGCTCCTCGGCGATGGTCTTCGCGTAGTCACGGACCTGGTCGGAGTCTCGGGAGCCGTCCAGGCCGGCATACAGGTGCAGCCCCTTGGAGCCACTGGTCACCGGCACACTGTGAAGTCCGTCCTCGGCCAGCCGATCGCGCACCAGCAGCGCGACCTGCGCGCACTCCCCCAGGCCGGCCGGGTCGCCGGGATCGAGGTCGATCACCAGCCGGTTGGGATGCTGCGTCCGGCCCTTCGCGTCCACCGTCCACTGGTGCACGTGCAGCTCGAGCGAGGCGAGGTTGACCAGATACGTCAACGCCGCAAGGGAGTCCACAATCGGGAACCGCAGCTCACCCTCCTGCTTCGACGGAGTCCGTGAGCCGGACGTAGGCACGGCGACCGTGCGTAGCCACGTGGGCGCACCGCCGGGAGCGTTCTTCTCGAAGAACGACTTGTCGCCGGTCCCGTGCGGCCAGCGGATCCGGGTGACCGCCCGACCGGCGAGATGCGGCAGCAGGACCGGCGCGATCTGGGCGTAGTAGTTGAGCACCTCGCCCTTGGTGGTGCCGGTGCGCGGGTACATCACCTTGTCGAGGTTGACCAGCCGCAGGGTACGCCCGTCGACCTCGACCGGCACCTCGGTGCGCTCCTGCTGCGGGGTCATCGGCTGTCTCCGAGATCGGCGGGGAGAAGGTCGGTTCGGATGCCACGGTACGCCGGCTGCCTCAGCCGGCCGTCGCCTGTGAGGGTCAGGAACTGGACGTCGACCACGACCTCCGGCCGGACCCAGACGGTGTCCAGGCGGTCGAGGCGGGGCAGCTCGTCGACGAACGGGGAAACCTCGGTGACCAGCGGACGGAGCAGCTCGGCGACCCGGCCGCCAGCCTTGCCGGCCAGGCCCGAGCCGACCCGGCCGCGGAAGACCAGCCCGGCCGGCGTCGGCTCACCGACGAGCACGGCGCCGAGACGGGAGCCGCTGCCGACCTCGTGCCGGAAGCCGCCGACCACGTAGGAGCCGGTCGGCCGGATCGGGAACTTCAGCCAGTCGCGCGAGCGCTTCCCCGGCCGGTACGGCGAAGCCAGCCGTTTGCTGACGATGCCTTCGAGGCCCTGTTGCTCTGCAGCCTTGAGCAACATCTGCCCGTCGTCGTACGACGGTGGCACCTGCCAGGCCTCGGCGACCAGACGCAGCCCGTCCAGCAGCTCCCGGCGCTCCGCGAGCGGACGCCCGGTCAGGTCGGTACCGTCGAGCCGAAGCAGGTCGAAGACGAGCAGCGTGACCGGGTTCCTCTCCGCCAACCGGCCTGCCTTGGCGGCATCCTGGACGTGCATCCGGTCGGCGAGCGCCCCGAAGGACGGCACCCCCTGGCCCAGAGCGACCACCTCACCGTCGACGACCATCGGCCGGCCGGACCCGGCCAGCGCCTGCAGCTCTGGGAACGAGACGCCGACCTCATTCTCGTTGCGTGACCACACCTGCACGCCTGCGGGGCCGGTCTGGACCAACACCCGCATCCCGTCCCACTTGACCTCGTGGGTCCACTCAGGGCCGCTCGGCACCACCTCGCCGCGGGTGGCCAGCATCGGTCGCATGCCCCCATCTTCGTCGCGCCCCTGCTCCCCGACTAGCCAGCACCGGCCACTTGCGGTCATCCTGGTCACATGCGTGCCATTTGGAAGGGAGCGGTCTCCTTCGGCCTGGTCAGTGTGCCGGTGAAGGTTTACTCCGCCACCGAGAGCAAGGACATCTCGTTCCGACAGGTCCATTCCCGCGACGGTGGCCGGATCAAGTACCAGCGGGTCTGCAGCCTCGACGGCGAGCTGGTGGAGTACGCCGACATCGCCAAGGGCTACGAGACCGAGGACGGCGAGATGGTGATCATCGACGATGCCGACCTGGCCGACCTGCCGGCGAACAGCAGTCGCGAGATCAGCGTGGAGAAGTTCGTGCCGAGCGACCAGATCGACCCGATGCTGTTCGAGAAGTCGTACTACCTGGAGCCGGAGAAGAGCGGCGCAAAGCCGTACGCCCTGCTGCGGGAGGCCTTGGTCGAGACCGACCGGATGGCGCTGGTGACGGTCTCCCTGCGCAACCGGATGTCGCTGGCCGTGCTCCGCGTACGCGATGACGTGATCGTGCTCCAGACGATGATGTGGCCCGACGAGATCCGACAACCCGACTTCGGCTCCGCAGACACCTCCGACGCCAAGCCGGCCGAGGTGAAGATGGCCCAGATGCTCGTCGAGACCCTCGCCGGGGACTTCGAACCCGACGAGTTCGAAGACGACTACCGCGAGGCCGTGGAGGCCTTGGTGCAGGCCAAGATCGAGGGCGGGGAGGTCAAGAAGTCGCCGGAGGCGAAGAAGTCGTCCGGCGAGGTGGTGGACCTGCTCGCCGCGCTGCAGCGCAGCGTCGATGCCGCCCGCTCGGCCCGCGGCGATGCGCCGGCAACGCAGGACGAACCAGCCTCGGCCGAGACGACAAGGAAGAAGACGAAGAAGGCTCCCGCCAAGAGGGCCGCCAAGGAGAAGGCAAGCTGACCCTGGGTGCTCAGTGCAGCCAACGGGTGGCAGCAGCCACGTCTTCCGGGCTCGCGCCTTCGAACAGCTCGAGCTCGGACTCGCGGACTGCGACGATCGAGTCGACCAACGGCTGGCCAAGCGCCTCGGCGAGTACCTCGTCCGAAGCGAACGCGTCGACCGACTCACGCAGGCTGGTGGGCAACCGCGTGACCCCGCGCTGCGCCAGCGCGTCCTCCGACAGCACTGCCGGGTCGACGTCGACCGGGTCGGGAAGCCGCAGCCCGGCGTCGACCCCGGCTGAGCCGGTGGCGAGCAGACCGGCGAGCAGGAGGTAGGGGTTGGCGAGCAGGTCGAAGCACTTGACCTCCATGTTCGCCGCCCAGTTGACACTGCCGACCGAGCCGGTCACCATCCTCATCGCCGCCTCGCGGTTCTCCAGTCCCCAGCACGAGTACGCCCCGGCCCAGTGCTGCGGCACCAGCCGCAGGTACGACACCGGGCTCGGTGCACCGATGGCCAGGAGAGCCGGAAGATGGCTCAGCACCCCGGCGCTGAACGCCTCGGCCGTCTCGGTCAGCCCGTACCGTCGGGTCCCGCCGGCGAACAGGTTCTTCTCGTTCTGCCACAGGCTGAGGTGCACGTGTCCACCGTTACCCACACCCGCGGGATCCACCTTCGGGGAGAACGAGGACCGAAATCCGAAGCGTTCACCCACGGCGCGGATCGTGCTCCGCACCAAGACAGCCGTGTCCGCGGCGTCCACCGGCGCCTCCGGCGCGACCGCGAGCTCGAGCTGGCCCGCGGCGTACTCGGGATGGAACTGCTCGACCTGGACCCCTTGGTCAACGAGCGCGGCGATGAGGTCCCGACAGTAATCAGAGACCTCGATGAGCCGAGACATGCCGTAGGCGGACCCCCCGATGGCGGCGCTGAACTCGTCGGAGGATCCACGCGAGATGACCCACTCGATCTCGAAGGCAGTCTGCGTGGTGATCCCCCGCTCTGCGAGCTTGCCGACAAGCCGCTGCAGCAGGAGGCGGCTGCACATCTCGTGCGCAGCGCCGGACTGCTGGTACCTGTCGCCAGGCATCCAGGCCCATCCCGGCTGGGCGGCGAGCACCACCACCCTGCGCAGGTCCGGGATCATCCGCAGGTCACCCACGGGTGCATGCCCTCCCGGAGGAGCTACGAGCCAGTCATCGAAGCGGAAGAAGTCGAAGCTGGTGGAGATACCGACTCCCCACGCTGCCAGGTGCGGCAGTCGGTCCAACGGGACGGCCTTGACGCGGGAAATGCCCGAGCTGTCGACGAACGTCGTCGCCACAGCAAACACACCTTGGGCCGCTAGGTCGTCCACCATGCCCTCCGCGACCTTGCGTCGCGCAGTGCGCTCGTCGACGTCCACGGGGCTCCTCAGCTCGATGCCCGGGCGCGGGGCGGTTACTGGACAAAGGATAGTGGCAGGTTCAGACTCCCGAGAGGGCCCGAACACAACTTCTGTGCTGACTTTGGGGGCTGTCATGGTTGCACCAGTTCGCGAGCACTCTCTTCGCCCGAGCCTGTCCGTGTGGCAGGCCGTCGGCATCTCGGTTGCCCTCATGGCGCCGAGCATGGCGGCCAACATCAACCCTCAGGGGACGGCGGGGCTGGTTGGCCGCGCCACCCCCCTCGCGTTCTTCCTGGCCGCCATCGCGGTACTGCTGATCGCCTACGTGTTCGTGCGGCTGTGCCAGTACTACCGGCATGCCGGGTCGGTGTACGTCTTCGCCGGCGCGACCCTCGGGCCGCGGGCGGGTGCGGTAGCCGGACTCGGCCTGCTGGGCACGTACGTCTTCTACGGCCTGGTCACCGCCTCCGCCGCGGGCATCTTCGGCTCGGCGTTCCTCGACGCCATCGGCGTCTGGAACAACCAGCCGTGGTGGGCGGGGTTCTTTGTCGGTGCGGTGGCGCTGTCACTGGCTCTGCTGCTCGCCGTGCTTCCGGCACCACGGGTCACCTCGATCCTGCTCTCGGCTGAGGGCATCACGGTGATCCTCATCCTCGTCGTCGCGGTGATCGTCCTGGTCCGGATGCTTGCTGGGAATGCTCCCGGCGATGCGCACGTCACGTTGGACGTTTTCAAGGTGGCACCCGGTACCAGCAGCTCGACGCTGTTCCTGGGCATCATCTTCGGCCTGCTCTCCTTCGCTGGGTTCGAGGCCGCGGCCACTCTCGGCGAGGAGGCGCACCACCCCCGGCGGGACATCCCTCGCGCGATCCTCGGCACCGCGATCTTCGGCGGCATCTACTTCACGGTCGTGACGGCCATCGAGATGATGGCCTTCGGCACCGGCAAGTCCGGGGTGGCGAAGTTCATCGCCTCCCCCGCGCTGATGGGCGACCTCGGGCGGTCCTACGTCGGCGCCTGGGTCGGCGATGTGATCACACTCGGAGCCAGTGTCAGCGCGTTCGCGTGCTGCCTCGCGTGCGTCGTGGGTGGCTCGCGACTTCTGTTCGCGGTCTCCCGGGACCTTGCGCCCGGGCACCCGCTCGCCAAGGCTGGCACGAACGGCACACCCGCCGCGGCTGCCACCGTCGTCACGGCGGTGATCGCTCTCATCGCGCTCGTCTGCGCCACCGCCTTCCACGCCAAGCCGTTCGACACCTTCCTGTGGAGCGGCACCATCGGCACGCTCATCCTGCTGGTGGCCTACGTGCTCGCCACGATCGGATGCATCAAGCTGGTGTTCATCGACAAGAAGCTGAGCGTCCCGCAGTGGCAGGTCGTGATCCCGGTGGCCGCCCTACTGATGCTCGGCTACACGATCTACCGCAATGTCCTCCCCTACCCGACGGCGGGGCCCGCCCGCTGGTTCCCTGTCGTGGCGTTCGGGTGGCTGCTCCTGGTCACGGTGGTGATGGTCGTGTCGCCAGGTCTGGCCAGGCGGTTGTCTATGGGACTGGTCGACCTCGACGAAGAGATGGACAGGGAGCGCGTCTGAGTGACCGCTGACCTCCCCGATCTCGGGCTGCTGGTCGACCACCACTGCCACGGGCTGGTGCAGCGCGACCTGGACCGGACCGGCTTCGAGGCGATGCTCAACGAGGCCAGCGGGCCTTCGCCGCTGGGGACATCGCTGTTCGACTCGATGCTCGGACTGGCTGTGCGCCGGTGGTGTGCGCCGGTGCTCGACCTCCCCGAGCATGCGAGCGCCGGGGACTACTTGGGCCGCCGCGGCGAGCTCGGCGCGGCCGAGGTGAACTCACGGTTCGTGGGGGCCGCGGGCATCGCGGAGTTCCTCGTCGACACCGGCCTCGACGTCCAGCCGCTTTGCTCACCTACCGACCTCGCCTCGATGTGCGGGGGGACAGCGCATGAGATCCTCCGCCTAGAGAGAGTCGGCGAGGAGGTGCTGGCATCCAGGGTGCCGCGTGAGGACTTCGGCGCGCTGGTCGAGTCGCGGCTGCGCAACACCTCTGCTGTCGGAGCGAAGAGCATCGCGGCGTACCGAACCGGCCTCCGGCTGCCCGCGCGACAGCCCACCGACGACGAGCTGGCCGCCGCACTGGTCAAGGTAAAGCCGGACCCGTCAGGGGCCTTCCGTATCGCGGACCCAGTCGTCACCGGGTGGCTGGCTTGGGCTGCAATCAAGGCCGGGCTTCCTCTGCAGTTCCACGTGGGGTACGGCGACAACGACGTCGACCTGCTCGACTGTGACCCGCTGCAGCTCACTGCGTTCCTGAGGGCGACGGTCGAGCGGGGGGTGCCGGTGCTGCTGCTGCACAACTACCCCTTTCACCGCAACGCTGCCTATCTCGCGCAGGTCTTCGACCACGTCTTCTTGGACCTCGGCCTGACGACGCACAACACCGGGGCACTCTCGTCGCACTTGATCCGGGAGACGCTCGAGCTGGCGCCGTTCGGCAAGCTGCTGTTCTCCTCCGACGCCTACGGCCTGGCCGAGCTCTACTACCTCGGCGCGCTGTTGTTCCGACGAGGGCTGGGCTCGGTCCTGGGATCACTCCTTGACTCCGGTGACCTGACCACCGACGACGCCATCCACCTCGGGGAGCTCGTCGCGCGCGAAAATGCCCGTCGTGCCTACCGGCTCCAGGCGCCCGCCGTCGCTCGGTGAGCGGCTGGCACGTTCAGCTGTCGCCCCAGCGGAAGAACCGGGCTGCGACCAGGGTCAGCACCACCGCAAAGCCCAGCAGGATCGCGATCGGCACGAGCGCAGCCGAGGGGCCCTCCCCACGGACCATCACGTTGAGCATGCCGTCGTTGAGGTGCCGCAGCGGCAGCGCCCGGGACACCGCGTCCAGCCACCGCGGTACGCCGGCGAGTGAGAAGAACGAGCCACTGAGGAACGCCATCGGCAGCACGATGAAGTTGGCGAGGTTGACCGCTCCCTCGGTGCTCTTGGCCACCGAGCCAGCGAGCAGACCGATGGCCATGAAGGCCAGCGTTCCGGAGATCACCAGGGGCACCCCCATCCACCACGAGCCGGTCAGCTTCAGGCCGAAGACGAGGGCGCCGATGCCTAGGAAGATGGCCATCTGCACGAGCGCAATCAGCACCGTGACGACGACTCGGGCGGCCACGATCGTCCGGGTCGAGACCGGGGAGAGCTGCAGCCGTCGCAGCAGCTTGCTCTGTCGCCAGCCCTGCAGGGTGGTCGCGGCGCCGAAGGAGGCGCTCATCGCCACCGCCCAGCCCAGCAGGCCGGGCGTCACGAACTGGATCGTCTTCAGCGACTTGTCCTCCACCGCCTCGGCCCGGAAGGAGAACTTCGGCGGCTGGCCGGACGCGGCCACGTTGGCGCCGTCGACGAAGGCACTCAGCGTGCCCTGGTTGACAGCCGCCCTGACCGCGTCGGTCTGGGTGTAGTGGGCGACGAGCGCGTTGCCGCGCATCTCGACGGCCACGTCGGCGTTGCCCTTGCGAACCTTGGCAAGCGCTGCCGCCCGGTTGCTGGTGTGGCTGACGTCGTACGCCTTGTCGAAGGCGGCCCTTGCATGAGCGGGCAGGCGGTCGAGCAGGGGGACCGAGCCGATCTCGACCAGCTTGCCCGGATGGGCGTTCTGGCTGCTGAAGATTCCTCCGAACAGGACCAGGAACATCAGCGGGAACACGACCGCGAAGAAGATCGCCATCTTGTCGCGGAAGAACCCCTTGGCGATGGCCTTCCCGATCGCCAGGAACGCCGAGGGTCGGGCGTCGCTGCGGGTCATGCGCGGTACTCGCGTCCGGTCAGCTCGAGGAAGACGTCCTCGAGCGTGGCGCCCTTGACCTGCAGGCCGTCGAGGCTGTGCCTGGCCGCCAGCGCGCTGAGTACGTCGGTGGGCCGGCGGGTCGTCAGCACGAGTGTGGAACCCTCGTCGGTGAGCTCCTCGACCCCGTCGAGGTGACGGGCATCCTCGATCGGCAGGTGTGCCGCGACCCGGATCCGCACCGGTGCATCGAGCCCGCGCACCAGCGCGGCCGGACTGTCGAGCTGGAGAATCTTGCCGTGGTCCATGATCGCCACCCGGTCACACAGCGTCTCGGCCTCGTCCAGGTAGTGGGTGGTCAGCACCACGGTGCGGCCGGACTCGTTGAGCCCCGAGAGCAGGTCCCAGAGGTTGCGGCGCGCCTGCGGGTCGATGCCGGCCGTCGGCTCGTCGAGAAACACCACCTCCGGGTCGTGGACCAGCGCGCAGGCGATGGCCAGCCGTTGCGCCTGCCCGCCGGAGAGACGCTCGGTGCGGGTAGCGGCCTTGTCGGCGAGCCCGACCCGGTCCAGCCATTCATCGGCGCGTCCGGCGGGGACGCCGTACAACGCGGCGAACGTGTGGATCTGCTCTCGCGCCGTAAGCCGTTCGAAGTACGCCGAGGTCTGCAGCTGGACGCCGATCCGCGGTAGCAGGGCTGCGTTGCGTGGCCAGGGCCGCTCCCCCAGCAGGGTGACCTCTCCGGCGTCGGGACGACGAAGGCCCTCGATCATCTCCAGCGTGGTCGTCTTGCCGGCACCGTTGGGACCCAGGATGCCGAAGAACTCGCCCTCGGCTACCTCGAAGCTGACCCCGTCGACTGCCTTCGTCTCCCCATAGGCAACGGCGAGGTCACGAACCTCGATCGCTCCCATGCCAGCGAACTATGTCAGAGAGGCCGATCAGGGCGTGGCCAGCAGCGAGCGCACCACTCGCAGTGCCACCGAGAGTCGGGCCAGGTCGGCGTGTTCGTCGGCACAGATCTCCTTGAACGTCTCCGCCGCCCGCTCCACGACGACCTGGTCGTTCTCCTCCCAGTCCGCGACCCGCACCGGCGCCGGCTCGCCGGCCGCTGTCGTGGCCAGCACCTGCGCGGTCAGTTGGGCGTGGACAGCGTGCAGGTCGTCGCGTAGGGCGGCCCGGGCCATGGTCTGCCAACGGTCCTCCCGGGGCAACGCCAGGATCCGCGCGACCAGCGTCGGGAGGCCAAGCCGCTCCGCCAGCGCGAAGTGCACCCGGGCAACTTCCACGGCGTCGCGGCTGTCACGTGCTGCCGTCTCCACGATCCCCAGCAGCATGTACGCCGGTGGGCACACAGCCACCTTCGTCGCCAGTTCCTCCGGCACGCCCTGCTTGACCAGGTCGGCTCGACGCCGAGTGAACGCATCGAGCTCCCGACCGGTCATCAGCTCCGGAAGCTGAGCCATCACCTGCTCGACGGTCACCCCGAAGTGGTCGACCGTGGCCTCGGAGTCGATCGGGTGGCGGCGGTTGTTCAGGAGCCACCGCGAGGCACGCTCGACCAGCGTGCGCATCTCGATCCGCATCCAGGTCTGGACGGCGGCATCGACCCTATTGTCGAACGACGCCACCTCGCGCCACAGGGAGTTCGCGCCGAAGATCTCCCGGGACACGAAGCTGGCCCGCGCTATCTCCGCAACCGAGGCGGAGGTCTCCCCTGCCAGCCGATGGACGTAGGTGATCCCCGCTGCGTTGACCAGGTCGTTGACGATCTGGGTGGTCACGATCTCGCGCCGCAGCTGGTGGTTGTCCATCTGCGTCCGGTAGCTCTGGCGCATCTCGGTCGGGAAGTAGGAGTACAGGTCGTTGCGCAGGAACGGGTCGTCCGGTAGATCGGTGGCAAGCAGCTGCTCGGCAAGCACGATCTTGGTGTAGGCCAGCAGGACGCACAGCTCGGGCGAGGTCAGCCCCTGCTTGCGCTCGCGGCGCACGGCCACCTCGCGCCTGGTCGGCAACGCCTCCAGCTCGCGGTCGAGCAGACCTTGCCGCTCCATGGTGCGCATCCAGTCCTCGTGCACGTGCAACAGATCGGGTGCCGCCGCGGCGGCGTTGGACAGCGCAAGGTTCTGGTCGTAGTTGTGCGCGAGCACCAGGTCGGCGACCTCCTCCGTCATCGAGGACAACAGCTCGTTGCGTTGCTTTTGGGTCAGGTCTCCCTCGTGGACGACGCGGTCGAGCAGGATCTTGATGTTCACCTCGTGGTCGGAGGTGTCCACGCCGGCGGAGTTGTCGATGAAGTCGGTGTTGAGCAGGCCACCGTCGGTGGCGTACTCGATCCGGCCACGCTGGGTGAAACCGAGGTTCCCGCCCTCCCCCACGCACCGTGCTCGCAGGTCACCACCGTCGACCCGGATCGCGTCGTTGGCCTTGTCGCCGGCCTCGGCATGGCTCTCCGAACGTGCCTTGACGTAGGTGCCGATGCCGCCGTTCCAGAGCAGGTCGACCGGAGCCTGCAGGATGGCCTTCATCAGCTCCGCTGGCGTCAGCTTCTCGGCTTCCACACCAATGACCTTCTGGACCTCCGGACTGAGCGGGATCGACTTCAACGTCCGGGAGAACACCCCGCCGCCGTTCGAGATCAGCGACTCGTCGTAGTCCTTCCACGACGAACGCGGTAGGTCGAACAACCGACTGCGTTCGGCGTACGACGTGGCCGCGTCGGGGTGCGGGTCCAAGAAGATGTCGCGATGGTCGAAGGCCGCCAGCAGCAAGATGTGCTCGGAGCACAGCATCCCGTTGCCGAAGACGTCCCCGGACATGTCGCCGATCCCCACACAGGTGAAGTCTTGGCTTTGGCAGTCCACGCCCATCTCGCGGAAGTGGCGGCGTACTGCCACCCAGGCCCCACGGGCGGTGATGCCCATCTCCTTGTGGTCGTAGCCTGCGGAGCCTCCCGACGCGAAGGCATCCCCCAGCCAGAAGCCGTAGTCGGCCGAGACCGAGTTGGCGATGTCGCTGAACGTCGCGGTGCCCTTGTCGGCGGCCACCACGAGGTATGCGTCGTCCCTGTCGTGTCGCACCGTCTGCTTCGGAGGTACGACGGCGCCGCCCACGATGTTGTCGGTGATGTCGAGCAGCCCGGCGATGAAGCTCTTGTAGCAGTCGATGCCCTCGGCCATCCAGGCGTCGCGTTCGCCGGGGTCGGGCAGCTGCTTGCAGTAGAACCCGCCCTTGGCTCCGACTGGCACGATCACGGTGTTCTTGACCATCTGCGCCTTGACCAGGCCCAGGACCTCGGTGCGGTAGTCGTCGCGACGGTCCGACCAGCGCAGGCCACCTCGAGCCACGGCGCCAAAGCGCAGATGAACCCCCTCGACGCGCGGGGAGTACACGAAGATCTCGAATGCGGGGCGCGGCGCCGGGAGGTCCGGGATCTCGGCCGGCTCGAGCTTGAACGACAGGCACGGGCTGACGGCGCCGTCCTCGTGCCGCTGGAAGTAGTTCGTCCGCACGGTGGCTCGGACATGGGTCAGGTAGGACCGCAGGATCCGGTCGTGGTCCAGGCTGGCCACGTCGTCGAGGGCGCGGGCGATGCGGCCCTCGAGATCCCTCATCCGCGCCACCCGTGCTGGGTCGGCCGAGACGTCCGACGTACCCGGTTCGAACCTGGCCTCGAAGAGCGCCACCAGCAGGCGGGTGATGTCGACGTTCTGCCGCAGCGCGTCCTCGATGGTGTCGAGCGCGAAGGGCGTACTGCCCTGCTTCATGTACTTCGCATAGGCGCGAAGCACCATGGCCTGGCGCCAGGTGAGCCCGGCCCGCAGGACCAGGGCATTGAAC
>JALZBH010000129.1 GCA_030947625.1 Actinomycetota bacterium | reverse complement strand
GGGTGCTGGCCGATGTCCGCACCGGCACGCCAGTCGCCCGAGCCTTCGATGAGCTCGCCGCCCGGACCGGCCTCCCGGTCGTGTCGCGTTTCGCCGAGGGGGTGGCGATTGCCGTCGAGAGAGGCACTCCGCTGGCCGACGTCCTCCACGCTCAGGCGGCCGATGTTCGCGAGGCGGGACGTCGCGCGCTCATAGAGTCCGGCGCCCGGAGAGAGACTTTCATGATGGTGCCCGTGGTTTTCCTCGTTCTGCCCGTTGTCGTGGTCTTTGCGTTCTGGCCAGGCCTCGTCGGTCTGCGTCTGGTTGTCCCGTAGGTGCGAAGGAGCGAACTGATGAAGATGTTGTCCTGGGCGCTGTCCCGTCGTGACGAACGAGGTGATGTGCCCGGCTGGGTGAGGATCACCGTGATGAGCGCAGGTCTGGTGGTCGGCCTGTGGGCGATCGCCGGAGACCAGCTGGGTTCGATGCTGCGTGCCGCGTTGTCCTCGGTCTCGCACTAGCCGGCACCGCCAGGCCCGCGCCGGCGCTCGGAACGAGCACGGGTCGGCGGTGGTCGACTTCGTGCTGGTCTCCTTGGTGCTGGTGCCACTGGTCCTCGGGCTGATCCAGGTGGCGTTGGTGATGTATGTCCGCAACACGCTGACGGCGGCGGCGACCGAGGGAGCCCGGTACGGCGCGACAGTCGACCGCGGGCCGGCCGCTGGGGTGGCCCGTACTCGGGAGCAGATCTCCGGTGCCCTCGCTGCCCGGTTCGCCTCACGGATCAGCGCTCGCCAGAGCGTCCTCGACAATGTGCCGGTCGTCGAGGTGCGGGTGCGGGCCGTCGTACCTCCGCTGGGGTTGTGGGGCCCAGGCATCGAGGTCGACGTCACCGGGCACGCGATCGAGGAGTCCCTGCCGTGAGCCGGGCCCATCGCCCGGTCAGTCGTCGTCGTCGGGACGAGTCCGGCACTGCCATCGTCGAGTTCGTGTGGCTGGCGATCTTGCTGATGGTGCCGTTGCTGTACATCCTCATCGCCGTCTTCGACACCCAGCGCACGGCGTACGCCGCGTCCGCTGCGGCCAGGTCTGCCGGTCGCGCCTTCGTCACCTCGCCGGACCAACGGACGGCGTACGCGCGCGCCGAGACGGCAGCCCGGCTTGCGTTCACCGACCAGGGACTGGGAGCGGTACCGATGACTCTGCGGATCACCTGCCGCCCCAACCCCAGCGCCTGCCTGAGCCCCGGATCGGTGGTGACGGCCGAGGTGCGTTCGTCGGCGGCCCTTCCGTTGGTCCCGCGAGTCCTGGGGCACAACAGGCCCCGGATCCGGGTGGAGTCCGTGCACAGCGCGCCCTACGGCACCTTCCACGAGGCGCGTCCGTGAACCGCGACGAGCGGGGCAGCATCACCCCGTTGATCATCGGCTTCGCGCTGGTCGTTGCCCTGTTAGTCGCGGTCGCCGTCGATGCCTCGGCGGCGTACCTGCGCCGTCAGAGTCTGGATTCCATTGCCGATGCCGCCGCGCTCGCGGCTACCGACGGACTCCAGGGTGACGCGGTCTACCAGCACGGTTTGGGAAACGAGGCGCCCATCGACCCCGCTGCGGCGCGCGCCTATGTGGCGGCGTACTTCACCGGCAGTGGGGCCGCGGGACGTTACCCGGGGCTGAGCTACTCCGTGCAGACGGTCGGCAACCACGTGGTCGTGCATGTGGCCGCCCCGATGGCGCTGCCATTGCACGTGCCCGGGGCCGGTGACCACACCGTGGTCCGAGGTACGGCGGCCAGTACGGTCGTGGTCTCCGACTAGCGGAGCTTGCGACCACGTGAGCACTCGACCAGGAGTCAGCGGGACTTCAGGTCGCGAAGCACCCGCTGGCTGGCCAGCTTGCCGGGCGAGCCGATCACGCAACCGCCGGGATGGGTGCCCGAGCCGCACTGGTAGTAGCCGTCGATCGGGGTGCGGTACTGGCTCCAGCCGGGGGCCGGGCGGAAGAAGTACATCTGCGGAGCGAGGAACTCACCGGCGAAGATGTTGCCCTCCGTGAGCCCAGTGGTGCGCTCGATGTCAACAGGTGTGACCACCTCCCGATGCAGGACTAGCTCGCCGAAGCCGGGGAAGTGCGACTCCAGAACCGCCTGCGCGGTGTCGCCGAAGCGGTCACGCTCGGTCTCCCAGTCGCTGCCCGTCAGCTCGTACGGCGCGTACTGGACGAAGCACGACATCACGTGCTTGCCCGGCGGAGCCATGTCGCGGTCGACGACCGACTGGATCGCGGCGTCGATGAACGGCCGTTCGCTGTACCAGCCGTACTTGGCCGCGTCGAACGCACGCTCGAGGTACTCGATCGTCGGCCCGATGTTCAAGAACCCGCCGTAGTGGTCGACGGTGTCGGGCAGCGCCGGGAAGACCGGCAGGTCGTCCAGGGCGAAGTTGACCTTCGCCGAGACTCCTCGGAACCGCATTCGTTCGATGTTGTCCACCAGGTCGGCGGGCAGCTCCCGGGGGTCGAGGAGGTCGAGGAAGGTACGCCGGGGATCGAGCGCCGAGACGACAACCGGCGCGTGGAACTCGGTTCCGTCCTCGAGCGCCACGCCGATGGTGCGACCCTCCTGGGTGAGCACCGAGCTGACCCGAGAACCCAGCCGGACCTCCGCGCCATGAGCCTCCGCCGCCCGGGCCAGCACCTGGGTGAAGCCGCCGTTGCCGCCCTTGTGGAAGGCCCACGATCCGAGGTGTCCGTCGTGCTCGCCCATCTTGTGGAACAGCAGAACCAGACCGGAGCCGGGCGACATCGGACCGAGCTTGGAGCCGATGATGCTCGAGGAGGCGTGGTACCCCTTGACCGCCTCGTGCTCGAAGTAGTCCTCCAGCCAGTCCGAGGCACTGCCGGTGAGCAGGCGAACGGCGTCGTGCATCACCGATCGTTCGATGCTACCGAGATGGTCGAGCATCCAGGCGACGTCGGCCTGGTCCTCAGGGTCCTTCCCGAACACGTTCGGTGGTGGGTTGCCGAACAGCGGCTGGATCGACTGGCAGACCCGGTCGAGGTCGTGGTGGTAGCGATCGTAGGCGTCCGCGTCGTGCCGCGAATGGCGTCGGATCTCCTGGATGTTCTGCCCGTGGTCGTCGCCCAGCAGCAGGTAGTCACCATCGCCGGTGGGGTGGAACGACGAGGGCATCATCAGCGGCATGAACCCGTGCTCGACCAGGTCCAGCTCCTGGACGATCTCTGGCCGGAGCAGGCTGAGCGCGTAGGAGAACGTGGTGAACGAGAACCCGGGCACCACTTCCTCGGTGATCGCCGCCCCTCCGACGAGGTGACGCTGCTCGAGGACCAGCGTGCGCAGCCCGGCCTTGGCCAGGTACGCCGCATTGACCAGACCGTTGTGCCCGCCGCCCACGACGATGGCGTCGTAGGCCGCCTGCTCATCCGGGTTGTCGAGGTTCGTCATGGGTTAGCCGTCTTCCTCGCGGGGTTGAACAGGGGGAGCTTCGCCGTGCGGGCCAGGACGGTCGTGTTGGAGTGGTTCAGCGCGACCTCCAGGTACACCTCGGACCCAGGCGTTGCGTAGGCGGGTCGTACCCGGGCCAGGCCGATGTGCCGCTGCAGCACCGGGGAATAGCAGAGGCTGGTGACGTAGCCGACCTGGGAGCCGCCGTCGGTCGTCGGCCGGCGGTGCAGCACCGACTCGTAGGCAAGCGGACGCTCGTCCTTGACCGGCAACAGCCCGGCGTCGCGATGCAGCCGGTCCCAGTCCGCCCAGTCGACGACGACGCCGACCGAGGACCAGCGTGAGGTCTGGTCCAGGAGCTCGCTGCGAATCGCGTCCCGGCCGACGAACGCTCGTTCCCCGTCACGTACGCCGCGCAGCATCCAGCCCATCCCGAGCTCCTTGGGTGTCACCCGCGCGTGGTCGGTGAACGCGAGCCGGCTGTTGTGCCACTCCACGTCGATGAGCGGGAGTCCGGCCTCGATGCGCAGCGTCATCAGGGCCTCCTCCCCAAACGGGCGGATGCCGTGGTCACGCCCCTCCTCGAGCACGGCGTCGAGGACGGCCAGGGCGTGCTCGGCCTCGACGGTGATCTCGAACCCGAGGTCGCCGGTGTAGCCGGTGCGCGACAGGGTGACCGGCGCCGAGCCCACCTTCGCCGGGGCGTGGTCGAAGTAGGCCAGCGAGTCCGCCTCGGGCATCAGCGCGGAGAGCACTGCGCGCGAGCGCGGCCCCTGCACCGCGAGGATGCCGTAGTCGTCGGAGACGTCCTCGAAGCCCACCCGCAGCCACCCGACGCGGTCGGCGAACCAGCCGAGGGTCGCTCGAGCGGCGGTCAGCAGGAACTCGGTCCCGGAGTGCCGGAAAACGACGCCGTCCTCCATGACGAAACCCCGGTCGTCGCACCACACGGTGTAGTGCGCCTGACCGGGTCGGCAGCTGCGGATGTCGCGGACGAGCACTCCCGTCAGGAAGCGTTCCGCGTCGGGGCCGTGGATGCGGTACTTGAACAGGGGTGAGGTGTCGAAGACCCCGACGCCGTTGCGGACCGCGAAATACTCGTGCTTGGGCGCATGGGTGTAGCGCAATGGGGACAGGTGACCCTGCCAGTGGGTGTAGAGCCCCTGAGTGTTCAGCTCACTCAGCCGAGCATGGAACGGTGTCGTCCTGATCATGGTCTTCCTGGCTGCGGGTGGTCTCGACAAGCTCACCCACCTTATCCGTTACTGACTGGCGCGTCAGTAGCCCCGGTGGCCTCGACCGCCGGGAACAGCCGGTCCAGCAGCCAGGCGTAGATCTCGGCCTCGTAGGCCAGGTGTGCGAACCGGCCCGAGGGGCCGGTGTGTGCCCCGGCCCCGGTCTCGCAGCGGAACTGCAGCCGCGGGGACCAGGCGGGGTCGCTCTCGCGCAGCGCGGCGACCCACTTCGCCGGCTCGGTGACGCGCACCCGGGGGTCGTGCAGGGCCGCGGTGACCAGGACGTCCGGCCTCGAGCCGGCGGGCGGCAGGTTGTCGTACGGCGAGTAGGCCAGCAGCCAGTCGAACTCCTCACGGCGGCGCGGGTCGCCCCACTCGTCCCACTCGTTCACCGTCAATGGCATCCCCGCGTCGAACATGGTCGTGACCACGTCGACGAACGGCACCTCCGCCACGACCGCGCGCCAACGGTTCGGCCGCTGGCCGAGCACGACGCCCTGCAGCAGGCCGCCGGCGCTGAGGCCTCTGGTCGCGAGTCGGCTGCCATCGACGAGTCCGTCCAGCCCGTCGGCCACGGCGAGGTGGTCGGTGAAGGTGTTCTGCTTGCGGCCGAGCCGGCCGTCGAGCCACCAGCGACGACCGCCCTCTCCACCGCCGCGGACATGGGCGTGCGCGAAGACCACGCCTCGGTCGAGCAGGCTCGGGAGAGCGGGATCCCAGTCGGGCTCGACGGTGGCCTCGTAGGCGCCGTACCCGTAGAGAAGGGCGGGAGCCGAGCCATCGAGCGGGGTGTCGCGGTGGCGCACCATCGTCACGGGCACCTCGGTGCCGTCCGGCGACCGGAAGGACCGGATCTCGCACAGGTATCGCTCCGGATCGTGACCCGGTGCACCCTGGCGGTGTCGCTCGGTGCGCTCGCCGGTCCGCAGGTCGAGGTCGGACCAAACGGTGGGCCGGGTGTAGGACTGGTCGGCCACCGTGACCCTGTCCGTTCCGGGCTCGGCGTTGTGCGCGAGCGCCACGGTTCCGGCTTCGAAGAGCGGGTGGACCACCCGGCCCGCCGAGTCCAGGGACTCAAGAGGAACGACCCGAAGCCGGTGCCGGCCCCCCGAACGGACGCTCAGAACCACGTGGGCGGCGAAGGCGTCCACCCGCTCGAGGCGCTCCGCCGAGTTCTGCGGCCGGACGGACTTCCAGGTGTCTGAGTCCTGGTCGGACCCGCGTGGCACCGGGCACCTGGCCAAGCGGAACTCGACGGCGTCGTCGTTGGTGACGAGCAGCAGCGCGTCGGAGCCGTCGGCAAGCACGACGTGCTCCGCGTCGTACTCGATGCCTCTTCGTCGTCCTCCGACCGACCGAGCTGGCAGCGACGGGTTGCCGGTGTCGAGGACCCACACCTCGCTGGTGTCCCGGCTTGCGGAGCGGATCACGACCAGGCCCCCGCTCCGGGTTGCGCGCACGGTGAGCTCGAACCGCTCATCGGGTTCGCTCACCACCAGCACGTCCTTGTCGGCCAGTGTGCCGATGGCGTGCCGCCATATCTGGTGCGGACGGTAGGCGGCGTCGTGGACGGTGTAGAAGAACTGGTCGGAGGCGGCGGTCCAGGCGCCGCCGTAGTAGCTGCGGGGTACGACGTCGGCCCGGTCCGCGCCGCTGTCGAGGTCGCGGAAACGAAGCTCGTACACCTCGTCCCCGGACCGGTCAACCGAGTAGGCCAGCAGCCTGCTGTCCGGGCTCACCAGGGTGAGTCCGAGCTCGAGGTAGCCCGAGTCGTCGGCCAGCGCGTCGACGTCGAGCACGAGCTGGGCACGAGCCTCTGGCCCCTTCTGCGTGTCTAATTCCCGCAACACTTGCGGGTAGTCCCTTCCCGCGGGCAACAGCGTGTAGTAGGAAAAGCCGTGATAGCGCGTACTGACCGAGCGATCAGTAGCGGGCATCCGGCCGGTCATCTCCGACTGCAACGACTTGACGAGGGAACTCAGATGTCGAGTGGCAAAGTCATACCAGCGGCGCTCGGCGACGAGATGGGCCAGCAGGTCGGGGGAGTCGACGTCGCGCATCCAGTGGTAGGGGTCAGGCCGAGCCACTCCGTGCTGGGTGTGCTGATGCGGCTGACGGGGAGCCCGGGGCGGAGACGTCACAGCCGGCACCGTACCCGCATCGGCCTGTTGGCGGCCTTGGCGTTGGTGGCGACCATGCTGCTCGCCTCCACAG
>JALZBH010000035.1:747-16541 GCA_030947625.1 Actinomycetota bacterium | reverse complement strand
GCTTCTGGTGACGCCGTTGCAGCGAGCAGTCGCGGGTGGAGACCACCACGACGTTGCCGTGCTGGTCGGCAAGACACTGGGTCTCCACATGGCGCGGCTTGTCGAGGTACTTCTCCACGAAACATTCGCCGCGGCCGAAGGCGCTCTTTGCCTCGCGTACGGCGGAGTCGTAGAGGTCGGCCACCTCTTCGGACCTGCGCGCCACCTTGAGCCCACGGCCACCACCACCGAACGCGGCCTTGATCGCGATCGGCAGGCCGAACTCCTCGGCGAACGCGATCACCTCGTCGGCATTCGACACCGGGTCCTTGGTGCCGGCCACCAGGGGAGCGCCGACCTTCTCAGCGATGTGCCGCGCCTTCACCTTGTCGCCGAGACTCTCGATTGCCTTCGGCGGCGGCCCGATCCACACCAGGCCCGCGTCGAGCACGGCCTGGGCGAAGCCGGCGTTCTCGGCGAGGAAACCGTAGCCCGGATGCACCGAGTCGGCGCCGCTCTTCTTGGCGACTCCGACGATCTTGTCGATGTCGAGGTAGGAGTCGGCCGGGGTGGTCCCGTCCAGTGAGTGCGCCTCGTCCGCGAGTCGGACGAACAGGGCGTCCCGGTCCGGTTCGGCGTACACCGCAACGCTCGCGATGCCGGCGTCCTTGCACGCCCGAACCACGCGGACGGCAATCTCGCCGCGGTTCGCGATCAACACCTTCTTCAACGGCTCGGTATCCGGCACGCGCCCTCCTGGTCGGTGGGTAGCTTCGACGCGGAGTCTATTGCGGCTGGAACACCATCAAGAACACGATCACCGCGAAGATCAGCCCGACGGCTCCGCCCGCAGCCGCAACGCGTCCGGTCAGCGACGAGGTCGGCCCGGTATCACCGAGGGCTGCGGTGGCCTTGTCCAGCGACGGAGCGACCACACCCAAGGTAAGCCCGACCGCCACCAGCCACAGGAGTACGGACAGCCAGACCCACAGGTCGGTGAACGAAGCCACTGCCTGGTGGGTGTCAGGGTCCTTGGCCGACATCAGCCCGAAGCCGATGACCACTACCAGCACAGAGGTGTTGGCGTAGATCCTGGCCATCCGAGCGGCATACCTGGTAGCCACCGGGTCGCCGGTGCGCAACCCCCGCGAGGCCGTCGTGGTGGCGTGCACCAGTGGTCCGATCGCAAAGATGGCGGCGAGCAGGTGAAGGAAGAGAAGGAGCTTGTACACGGTACGGAGCCTAACGGTTAACAATCATTAACGTCCGCAGTTAGCATGTCGAACATGAGCTTCGAGCTGTCGGCCGAGCACGAGCAGTTCCGGCGTACCGTTCGCGACTTCGCCGAGAAGCAGATCGCGCCATCCGCCGCCGAGTGGGACCGTGAGCATCACTTTCCCACCGAGGTCGTTCAGCAGATGGGCGAGCTGGGCCTGATGGGACTGACCGCGCCCGAGGAGTACGGCGGGGCCGGGCTGAGCGGGGACGAGGGCGCCTTCACCAGCCTGTGCCTGGCGATCGAGGAGATCGGCCGCGTCGACCAGTCGATGGGGATCACGCTCGAAGCAGCAGTCGGGCTCGGCATCAACCCGGTCCTCACCTTCGGCAGCGACGAGCAGAAGCAGACCTGGCTTCCCGACCTGGTGGCTGGCCGCACGCTCGCCGGCTTCGGGCTCACCGAACCCGGCGCCGGCTCGGACGCCGGTGCGACCACGACCAAGGCCGACCTGGTCGACGGCGAGTGGGTCATCAACGGCGCCAAGCAGTTCATCACGAACTCCGGCTCGCAGATCACCTCGCTGGTGACGGTCACCGCGAGAACCGGTCCGGACGAGGTCAGCGCAATCATCGTGCCCTCCGGTTCGCCTGGTTTCACCGCCGAGAGGGCCTACGAGAAGCTCGGCTGGCACGCCTCGGACACCCATCCACTGAGCCTCGAGGACGTCCACGTCCCCGAGGCCAACCTCCTAGGTCAGCGTGGCCGAGGTTATGCGCAGTTCCTGGCCACGCTCGACGACGGCCGGGTGGCCATCGCCGCGCTGGCGGTCGGCTGCATCCAGGCCTGTCTCGACCTCTCGGTGAGGTACGCGGGCGAGCGGACCACGTTCGGCGTACCAATCGGGCGAAAGCAGGGAGTGGCCTTCCAGGTTGCCGACCTCGAGACGATGCTGCATGCAGCGCGGCTGCTGACCTACCGGGCGGCGGCGCTGAAGGATGGTGCTGCACCGGTGAAGGCGTTCAAGCAGGCCGCGGCGGTAGCGAAGCTCTACAGCACGGAGGCTGCGGTGACCGCGACCCGGATCGCGACCCAGGTCTTCGGCGGCTACGGCTTCATGGAGGAGTACCCCGTGGCGCGCTTCTACCGCGATGCCAAGGTTCTCGAGATCGGCGAGGGGACCTCCGAGGTGCAGCGGATGCTGATCGCGCGGGGCCTCGGGCTGCCCGTCGAGTAGCTAGCCCGGCGACGCCAGTACCCGGAAGACGTCGTACCTGCCCTGGTGGTAGGCGAGACGGACGAGGGAGCGCAGCCTCTTCAGGGCGGAGACGTCGGCCGGGGAGCGTTCGTCGACGAAAAGCCAGCCCACGCCGTAGTTGCCGCCCAGCCGGCCCAGCGTGGCCGTGCTCGGATGGGTGAACGCGAGATCGTTGGCCCGGAGCCGGGCGGGCTCCCAGAACGGCGGCGAGTCCGAGTTCGTCTGGGCGTTCGACGGCACCCCGACCGTCGCGGGGGCGATGTAGGCCCAGCCCTCGACCAGGACCCGGCGCTCGGCGTACCCGGAGATCCAGAAGTTCTTGCGCTGGCAGTGCGCGCGCTCCCGACCCAGGCAGTGGGCGTTGGTGGCGACGAGTGTGTCCGCCGAGGAGTGGGCGCGCAGCCAGTGTGCGGCCTCGATCCCACCCTCGCCGATCAGCGGGCGCCCGCTGGCCGCGAACGGCTGGTGACGGGCGATCGTGGGCAGCCCCACGAGAGCGTGACCCAGTCCCAGGCTCAGGACCCCCGCGACGCCGAACATGGCGGCACTCCGCCGCGGCCAGCCGCGCCGGGCGCCGGTCACCCAGGTCGCGACGACGAGGGCGAGAAGGATCCCCGTGGCGACCAGCTGGGGTACGACGAAGGTGCGGACCGCCTCGCCGAGCGGGTCGTGGGCCGATGCCTGGGGTGGGTGCTGGGTGGTGACCCGGGCCACCACCCAGGTAGTCAGCATGCCGACCGCAGCCCCACCGATGCCCACGGCCACCATCAGCCTTCGTCGGTCGGCTCCGGCAAGCCTGGCCAGGCCGAGCCCGGAGAGCAGGACCAAGGGGACGGTGCCGGCATGCAGGAAGTACAGCTGCGACTCCGACGGGTGGCTCAGCAGGATCGTTGCGCCGACTGCGGCCAGCGACATGCCCAGCAGCATCTGCGGGACCGGCGTCCGCCACCCACCACGGATGAGCAGGCCGAGACCCCCCGCACCGACCGCGAGCTGGGCAACCACGAAGGACACCGTGACGATCGCCACCACCGTCGCCGGCACCTGGCCTGCGGAGTCGACCAGCCCGTGGCGTCTGACCACCATCAGCCTGACCGTGGTAAGCGGGCTCCAGAAGAGCGAGCGCGCCCCAGGTCCGTAGAAGACCTGCTTGTCCAGGGCGAACGCGAGCAGCGACAACGCAGCCAGCAGGGCCGACCGGCGCAGAAAGCCTCGGCCGAGCACGAGCCCGAGCAGCGTGGCCCCGACGAGCCCTGGGGCGATGACCGGCAGGGTGGTCGCCTTGGCACCGCCGACGGCGACCAGCAGCACTGCGACGGCCACCCACCGGGCGATGCCGGTGTGGTCGCCACGGACGATCTCGACCACCAGAAGCAGCAGCCCGACGACCAGCATCGTCGAGTAGGTGTACGTCGGGCTGAGCACGAGCAACCGGGTGACGAACCCTGCTCCCGCCCATGCCTGACCCGCCTGCGTCCAGCCAAAGACGTCGAAAGGGACCACGAGCGCGAGCAACGCAGCGGCCACCACACCGGGCCACCAGCTGTGGGCCAGCCGTGCAGTGACGATCGCGGTCCCGAGCACCGTGAGCGCGGTGAGCCCGGCAACGGTGAGCCCGACGAGCAACACTCCCGGGTCGATGCCGGTGATGGCGGCGGAGGAGGCGAAGTGCACGTAGCTGAGCCAGTGGTAGTCCATCGGCGTGCCGGCCACGAACGGGATCTGTCCCGGGACGTGGTGCCGCAGCTCCCCGATCATCGACAGGTGGAAGGTGATGTCGGGGTACGGCCTGCGCAGGCCGAGTGGGGAGGCCGGGTACCTGGCCCAGACCTGTGACGCCAGTGTGGTGAGCACGAACAAGACCATTGCCGCGACGGACCAGGAGACGGCCCATGGCATCCGGCGCGGACTACTCCGAGCCACCAGCCCGCGCCCGGTCCTGCTCAGCACCGCGACCGCGAGGACCACGACCGGCCAGAGCAGGATCAGCTGGGGGAACCCCGCCGCGCGGCAGGCGAGGTAGATCGGCAGCTCGAGCAGGTACCCACCGATCGTGCCCAGGGTCAGGTCCTCGACCAGCGCCCGACCGGGGGAGCGGTCCAGCCAGCGCCACAGCACCGTTCCCGGGAAGGTGAGGTACACCAGCAGATACACGGTGAAGAGCAGGCTGGTGGACACCGCAACGTCGGCGTACTCGCGCAATAGCAGCACCGTCAAGGCGAACGTCAGCAGCGCTGGCCACCAGCCGGAGGAGGGCCGCACGGCTCAGACCTGGGACTGGTCGTCGAGAGAGTCCTCGAGAGAGTCGTGGGCGACCAGGTACGCCGGCCGCCCCTGCATCTGGGAGTACATCCGGCCGATGTACTCCCCGAGGAGACCCAGGCAGAGGAGCTGGACCGCCCCCATCCCGGCCACGACCACCACCGTGGAGGTCCAGCCGGGGACGGTGTTGCCCGCCACGTCCTGCCCCACGGCATACACCGCAAGAAGCACCGCCAGCAGGCCGCCGACCAGACCCGTCAGCGTGGCCAGCCGCAGCGGTGCCACGGAGAGCCCGGTCACCGAGTCCAGCGAGAGACCGAGCATCTTCGAGACCGGGTACTTCGTGGCTCCGGCGGCTCGGGCCTCGCGACGGTACTCCACCACCTCGGATTCGAAGCCGAGCGCCGGGATGACGAAGCGAAGCACCCGGTTGTGATCAGGCAACGTGTTGATCGCCGCCACTACGGCGCGCGACATCAGCCGGAAGTCGCCGGCGTCGTGGGGTGCGCGGACACCGGTGAGCCTGCGGATCAGCACGTAGAAGGTGCGAGCGGAGACGCGTTTGAAGGCAGAGTCGGAGGACCGGTCCTTCCGGACGCCGTACACCACGTCCACGCGGGACCTGCGGGCCAGCTCCAGCATCTCCTCGATCAGCTCCGGCGGGTCCTGCAGGTCTGCGTCCATCGTGACCACGTAGTGCCCGCGGGCACGCGCGAGCCCGGCGGAGATCGCGGCCTGGTGCCCGGAGTTGGCGAGCAGACGGACGATGCGCAGCTCTGGCCAGCCGCGTTGGACCTGCCGTAGGACAGCGGGGGTGAGGTCGGTGCTGGCGTCGTCGACGGCAACGACCTCATAGACCAGGCCGAGGCCGTCCAACGCGGGGCGGAGCCGCTCGACGAGGAGCGGAAGAGTCTCCTCCTCGTCGAGCATCGGGATGACGACGGACAGCTCCACGGGCACGCCGTGAGCCTACGAGAATCGACCAAGCGTCTGGTAGCACTCGCCGGTGCTCACTCAGCCTATCCGGAAAACGGCGTAGTACAGAAGGTCCAGCTCCAAGCTGGCCACCTGCTTGAGCTTCGGCAGGTTCACCGGGAACCGCTTGTCAACGAAGAGCCAACGCACCCCGAAACGCCGGAGCAGCGTGTCGATCCGTTGCTCGGTGGGCCGGGTAAACGCGCTGTCGTTGGCTCGGAGCACCTGCGGCTTCCAATAGGCGATGTACGGCACCGGTCGGTGCTGCTGCGCGGCGTACTTCGCCGAGTCCGAGGTGTAGGCCCAGCCCTCCAACAAGACCTGCCGCTCGGTGAAGCCCGCCACCCATGTCGTCCGGTGATCGCAGGATGGCGCGCTTACGACTCGGCAGTGGACGTTGGTGGCCACGACGTCTCGAGCCGGCGAATGGTCACGCAGCCACCGGGCCGCATTGACGCCGCCCGGCCCGATCGTGGCGGGGCCCCGGACCGTGCTGAAACTGAACTGCCGGCTTGGGGTGGTCAAGATTGTCCACGTCTCCGGGAGCAACCACGGCAGGCCGAGTGCCATCACTACGGTCGCTGCGGCGAGGGTGCGGATGCGGCCCTGTCGGGAGCGTCCGGCCACCCAAGGAGCCGCAACGCCGGTGAGCCCCGCGGCGGTCAACGCCAGGACAGCCGGCAGGAACCACGTCCACACGCTCAGTGCTCGGTCGCTCGAACCAGCGGCTATCGAGCGGCAGACGAAGCCCACCGCGGTGCCCACCACGACACTGAGGGTGATGAGACGGGTCGCCGCGTGCCGGCCGACGGAGGCCGCCAGGGAATGCGCTCCCCAGGACGACGAGACCACGGCCGCTGGTGGAATGACGAACAGGAAGTAGACCTGGTTCAAACCGGCGTTGCGCAAGATGACGAACGCACCGATCGCCGCCACCACGGTCCCGACCAGAAAGTTGGCCCGCGGGTCTGACTGGCGGTGTCGGACGAAGAGCCCGCTTACCCCACTCCACACGTTCAGCTTGACCACGACGTAGACCACACTGCAGGCCAAGGCCAACCACAGCGGAACTGCGGTGAGCGCCGACTCCAGATGCGCGTGCGCGGCGACACGACGACCGAATGCGAAGGGAGACACATCCGTCCCCTGCGTGGATCCGCCGTAGATGAGTCTCTGCGCCAGCACGAACGCAACCACACCGAGAAGAAGCAGCCCCACCTCGTGGCGGTCCACGCGTCGGCGCAGCAGCAGCGTCATCAGGACGACAGCGAGGTAGCCGCACATCAGCACGGACGGCAACGAGCCCTTGGCGCCGGACGCGCCGAACACCAGCACGATGGCTGCGATCCACGCCGTCCATGGACGAGGTCCGTCGGCGTCGAGCAATACGATGCTGACGCCGATGACGCCGATGAGCATTGCCTCGGCAAATACAGTGGTGGGGCTGAGGAACAGCAGGACGCTGGTGAACAGCTGACCGCCATTGATGGTGAGGCTGGTTCCGGCGGCACACGTAAGCAGGGTGGCAGCGGTGCCAGCCGTCACCGGCGACCCGGTGAGGTGGTATGTCAGCGCCGCCACCCCGATGAGGACCGCCACGGCTAGCACCAGCGGGGCGAGACGGGTCAACAGCACTACAGGTTCGATGCCGGTGGCGTGGCTGGCGGCAGCCTGGGCGGCGTGGAAGAACCAGTGGTAGTACATCGGCTGTCCCTCAACTGAGGGCAGGCCGACAGGTACTCCGCGTTTCAGGGCGCTGATCAGTGACAGGTGGTAGATGACATCGACGTAGGGGTGACGCAGCCCGGTGCCGGTCAGCCGGTAGTGGGCCAAAGCGTTGCGGGTGAGGACGGCCACCATGAAGACGACCAGCCCACCGATCCAGGTCGAGAGCCACCAAGGCGACATCTGCTGCCCCCACCTCCATACCCGGGCGCGAAGTCGCGGGACGAGTGAGGCAACCACCGGGAGGATCGGCCACAAGAACGCCACCTGTGGGGCTCCAATGTGGGCGGCCAGGGCGTAGACGCCGAGTTCGACCGCCCAGGCCAGCGAGGTCCCGCAGGCGACGTCGAACAGTGGACTCGACTGCCCGCGCGTGACCAGGAGTCGCCACAGCACGGTGCCGGGCAACACCAGCCCCAACGCGATGTAGACGCTGTAGACGGCCAGGTCACGTGTGCCGACCTCCATCCGATGCAGGGAGTACGCCGTCCACACGGCGGCCACCACCGCCGGCGCGAAACGGGCAATGCCGTGCCAGCGCGCCACCTCAGGATGTCCCGAGTACCCAGGCTGCCTGGTCGAGGCGGCCTCGTGCGTTGAGCGGTCGTCCTTCTCGACCCCAGCTCCTGACGTTCACGTGCATAGCATGTCTCCCTGTTCAAGGAAGGACCGGTGAGCCCGGGCCACTACACTCCTGCACCGTGGCGCGAGACGAGGACCGTGGACGTGGAGTGGGAGACACGGCGGGCGAAGGCTATGCGCGTCGGTTGCAGGCCAAGCAGGAGGTCTGGTGGAAGAAGGCCCTGAACGTCCAGGCGCCGTACCAATGGAACCTCCGGCGTCAGCAGCTCGGACGGACCCTCGACGTCGGGTGCGGCATCGGCAGGAACCTGGAGACCTTGGCACCGGGTTCGGTCGGGGTGGACCACAACGCGGCCGCCGTGCTGGTGGCGCGAGACCGGGGAGTGGTCGCGCTGACGGTGGAGGAGTGGAAGCGCAGCGAGCTCCGCGTCCCGGAGAGCTTCGACGGGATGCTCCTGGCCCACGTTATCGAGCATCTGGACGCCGAGGCGGGAATCGGGATTTTGACGGACTACCTGCACTTCCTGCGCCGGGGAGGAAAGGTGTTCTTCGTGTGTCCTCAGGAGCGCGGTTATGACAGCGACCCTACCCACGTGCGCTTCACCACCGGCGGGGACCTGGCCCAGCTTTCCCGGGACGTCGGGTTGGTCCCGGCCCCGTGGTTCAGCTTTCCGTTTCCGCGTTGGGCGGGCAGGGCGTTCGTCTACAACGAGTTCTGCCTGCTGGCGACCAAGCCGGCGGCTTGATCGCTCACTCCGTCGGACATTGGCTACCGGCGGTCCGGGGACATTCGCCGGCCCAGGTAGAGGTAGACGAGTCGGCGCTGAACGGCCCGCAGGGCCGCCATCGCGTTGCCCACCCTGACGTCGCGCGGGCTGAGCAGACCCGGAGCCATCGCTGCGATCTCGCGATGCATCTGGGCTGCGGACCTCGACTGCTGACCGGCGAGAGCCACGCTCAGCTGGGTGCCGCTGATGCGGAAGGCAGCCAGCGGACCTGGCGTGCCCACCATGTCGCCCTCCAGCAGCACCCGGCAGTAGGTTGCCTGGTCGATCATGAAGCCCGGATTGCCGTGCCAACCGCCCACCGCCGCGAGAGTCGTCCGCCGGAACATCACGCAGCACGGCTCGCCGAAGATGTTGGCCCCACAAAGCACCGATCGGCGGATCGCCTCGGTTCCGGGCACCCGGCCCTGCAGACCGGCGAGGCCGAGGTTGCGGACAACGGGGCGGCCCAAGGCGTCGACGATGTCACGCGGCGAGGCGACCATGACCACGTCGTCGCCGTACCGGTCGAAGGCCGCCACCTGCGTGCCCAAGGACTCCGGGGCGAGCAGGTCGTCACCGCAGACCAGCTTCACCAGCTCCCCGGTCGCGGCCTCGCTGACGCGATTCCAGTTGCGCTCGGCGCCGCCCCCGGCCTCGGTGCGCAGCAGCCGCACTCGCGAGTCGTCGGCGTAGGCCTGCAGCAGCTCCCAGGTCCGGTCCGAGGAAGTGTGGTCGGCGATCACCAGCTCGAAGTCGGGGAAGGTCTGGGCCAAGACCGAGTCCACCGTAGAACAGATGTACTCCGCGTTGTTGTACGAGGGGATCACGACCGACACCCGGGGGGTCTCGGTGACCGCCATGCCGCGGACATTCCCTTCGCCGGTGTGGGAGCTCAAAGTGACTATAGTCAACTGTCGTGTCAGCCGAAGTCGCAGCGCCGTCGGGCGAACGCCGACCTATCGAGGGGGAGCACCTCGTCTCGGTTGTCATCCCCGTCTACCAGGGTGAGCAGCACCTCCCCGGGATCCTCACCGACCTCGAGCCGTTGACCCGGTCCACCCTTACCCCGACCGGCACGCCCTTCCGCATCGGGGAGGTACTCCTGGTTCACGACTGCGGGCCGGACGACTCAGCGCGGGTGCTGCGGTCGATGGCGCGTACCCATCCCTTCGTGCGTCCGCTATGGCTCAGCCGCAACTTCGGTCAGCACGCGGCCACCCTGGCCGGGATGGCCTCCTCCGGGGGCGACTGGATCGTGACCATGGACGAGGACGGCCAGCACGACCCTGCCTACATCGGCGCGATGCTCGATGCCGCGCTGAGCGACCAGGCGACGGTCGTCTACGCGAGCCCGACCAACGTCGCCCCGCACGGGTTCCTGCGCAACACCACCTCCCGCGGCGCGAAACGCGTGGTCAGTGCCCTGAGCGGCAACGCGGACACCTCGGTGTTCCACAGCTACCGGCTCATCCTCGGCGAGGTCGGGCGCAGTGTGGCGGCGTACGCCGGCTCCGGTGTCTACCTCGACATCGCCTTGGGGTGGGTGGCTGGGCGCATCACCACGGTCGCGGTCGAGCTGAGGGACGAAGGGCACGAACGTCGCTCCGGGTACTCGCTGCACAGCCTCGTCTCACACTTCTGGCGGATGGTCCTCACGGGCGGCACCCGCGGCCTTCGCATGGTCAGCGCGCTCGGGCTCCTTTTCGCCCTGCTCGGGTTCGCCCTGGCCGCCTTCGTGGTCCTCCGGCAGCTGACCGATCCAGCGCCGGTCCAGGGCTGGACCTCCCTGATGGTGGTCACTTTGATCTGCACGGGCGCGATCTTGTTCTCGCTGGGCGTGATCGCCGAGTACACCGGTGTCGCGGTCAACATGGCCATGGGCAAACCTCTGTACCTGCTCACGCAGGACCCCGCGGAGGGGCCACTTGGGCGACGTCGGGTCTTCTGACCCGGTGCCGGCCAACGTCCTTGGGCCACCGGCTGCCTGGGTTGTGGGGAGCGGCGGCCTGCTGGGCGGCGCCGTGTGCCGGTATCTGCGCGCCCGCGGACATGTCGTGCTCACCTCCTCGATCCCATGGCAGGACCCGGCGGCAGCCGTCGCGGAGCTCTTGCATGAGGCGGCGCGGCTCCCCAGCTCGCCATGGGAGGTCTACTGGTGCGCCGGGTCAGGCGTGGTCGGTTCCGGCCCCAAGCAACTCGACCAGGAGGTTGAGGTGCTGCAGAGCTTCCTGCAGCAATGGCGGCCGGTTCCGGGTGCGAACGGGTTCTTCCTCGCCTCCTCGGCCGGCGGGGTGTACGCGGGTTCACACGGGCCTCCCTTCACCGAGTACACGATGCCGGTGCCAATCTCGCGTTACGGCCGCGCCAAGCTGCGCTCGGAGGAGGTTGCCACGGCGTTCGCCGAGCGCAGCGGAGTGTCGCTGTTGGTGGGCCGTATCTCCAACCTCTACGGTCCGGGGCAGGACATCGGCAAGCAACAGGGGCTGATCTCCCAGCTCTGTCGGGCTGAGCTGAGCCGTCAACCGCTGAGCATCTACGTCTCGCTGGACACTATGCGCGACTACCTCTTCGTCGATGACGCCGCCGCGATGGTCGTCACCGCGACCGGCCAGGTGACCGGGTCGGGGCGCCGTGCCCTGAAGGTGCTGGGCAGTGAGCGCTCCACGACTGTTGGGGCCATCCTGGGCGAGCTGCGGCGGGTTACCCGGCGCCGGCCCCCTGTCGTCCTGGGGACCTCCGCCAGCGCCCGCTTGCAGGTGCGCGACCTGCGGCTGCGCTCTGTGGCCTGGCCCTCGACCAGGGGACTGGCCCGCACCCAGCTCGGCGCGGGGGTGGCGGCGACTCTGGCCTCCATCGGGGACCAGGCCCGGGCATCCAGGGCCGGCCCCGTGACCGCACCGGGTGCCAGTGGCCCGACATCGCCCGCTGGACTGGCGGAACCGGGGGCGAGGGGTCGATGACTTGTTGGCGCTACCCTGCGAGTTCTCTCGCGAAAGGTCCTGAATGAGACTTCTGGTCACCGGCGGAGCCGGGTTCATCGGCAGCCACTACGTGCGCACGGTTCTCGCCGGCGCCTGGGGTGGCACGGAGCCTGACGGGATCGTCGTCCTGGACAAGCTCACCTACGCCGGCAACATCGAGAACCTCACCCCCGTAGCCGGCGACGGACGGCTACGGGTGGTCGAGGGCGACATCCTCGACCGCTCGCTGGTCGACCGGCTGACGGAGCAGGCCGACGCAGTCGTGCACTTCGCTGCGGAGAGCCATGTCGACCGCTCCATCCTCGGGGCAGCCGACTTCGTGATGACCAACGTGGTCGGAACCCAGACGCTGCTCGACTCGGCGCTCGAGCACGGTGTCGAGAAGTTCGTGCACGTCTCGACCGACGAGGTCTACGGTTCCATCGCGCAGGGCAGCTGGGACGAGGAACAGCCGCTGCTGCCCAGCTCGCCGTACTCCGCGTCGAAGGCCTCGAGCGACTTGTTGGCCCGCGCCTATCACCGCACGTACTCTCTGCCGGTCTGCGTCACCAGGTGCTCCAACAACTACGGGCCGTACCAGTTCCCCGAGAAGGTCATCCCGCTCTTCGTCACCAACCTGGTGGACGGTCTGAACGTGCCGCTGTACGGCGACGGCGCCAACGTCCGCGACTGGCTGCACGTGGATGACCACTGTCGCGGCATTCATCTGGTGCTCGAACGTGGCCGGATTGGCGAGGTCTACAACATCGGCGGCGGCACCGAGCTGAGCAACCAGGAGCTCACCGGTCTGCTGCTCGAGGCCACTGGGTCAGGCTGGGACCGGGTCGAGCGCGTCACCGACCGCCTAGGTCACGACCTGCGCTACTCCGTCGATTTCACCAAGATCAGCTCCGAGCTCGGCTACCAGCCACGCGTGGAGTTCACCCGCGGTCTTGTTGAGACCGTCGAGTGGTACCAAGGCAACCGGGCCTGGTGGGAACCTCTTAAGGCCCGTGCGCAGCTCTCTGGCTGAGGACTAGCTAGCGGCCCAGCGAGCGAGCGAAGGCGGTGGCCTCGTCATAGGTCGCCAACAAGCCGCTCTGGCGCACCTCCGAGAGCGTGGGCGCGGACTCGTCCTTGGGGGAGAGGAGCGGAGCGAGCGGGGATCCGTCGCGGCCCTGCGAAGGCCAGGCAATGCCGATCTCGGCGTCCAGCGGGTGGATGCCGTGCTCGCGACCAGGTGTGTAGAGCGCCGAGCACAGGTAGGTGACGACCGTGTCGTCGGCCAGCGCCATGAATGCGTGCCCCAGGCCTTCGGGTAGGTAGACCGCGCGACGGTCAGCGTCATCGATCAGGACCGTGTCCCACTGGCCGAAGGTCGGCGAACCCAGGCGAAGGTCGACCACCACGTCGAGGCCGCTGCCGTGGACACAGGTGACGAGCTTGGCCTGGCTCGGTGGCAGCTCGGCGAAGTGGATGCCTCGCAATGTGCCGGCGGTGGAGACTGAGCAGTTGGCCTGGGCAAGAGTGAACCGATGGCCGGTGGCACGGCCGAACGCGTCCTCGCGGAACCACTCGAGGAACACCCCCCGGTCGTCGCCGTGCTGGACTGGAGTGACTTCGAGTGCGCCGGGGACCAAGAGCTCGCGGACGTTCACCCCGGGAGGTTACCGAGTCGCTACCCTCCCCCTGTGACTTGGCTGGTGACTGGTGCACACGGGATGCTGGGGACGGACCTGCGAGCCACGCTCGGGGACCGGGGAGTCGAGGTCCAGAGCGTCGGCCGGGCCGATCTCGACCTGCTCGACCCCGATGCGGTCGCCGCGGCCGTGGGCGGGAACGATGTGGTCGTCAACTGCGCGGCGTGGACGGCTGTCGACGACGCCGAGGAGCACGAGGCGGAGGCATTCACGACCAATGCCGTCGCGGCGGGGCTGCTTGCGCGCGCGGCTCGCCGCCATGATGCAACGATCGTGCAGGTCAGCACCGACTACGTCTTCGACGGCGATGCTGGCTCTCCCTACGCCGAGGACGCTGCGCTCGGCCCGCGCTCGGCCTACGGCCGGACCAAGGCAGCTGGGGAGTGGGCCGTGCGCGCCGAGGCACCGCGACAACACCTGATCGTCCGCACCGCCTGGCTCTACGGTGCGCACGGCGGATGTTTCCCCCGGACGATCGCCCGGCTGGCTCGCGAACGTGGCGCGGTGGACGTCGTCGCGGACCAGCTGGGGCAACCGAGCTGGACCAGGGACGTTTCGGACCTGATCGTGCGCCTGGTGGAGGCGAACGCGCCGGTGGGCACGTGGCATGCCACGGCTGAGGGTGAAGCGTCGTGGTTCGAGTTCGCCCAGCGCGTGGTCGAGTCCGCGGGCCTTTCGGCTGACGTGGTCAGCCCTGTCGACGCTGCGGCGTTCCCGCGGGGCGCCCGGCGACCGGCGTACTCCGTGCTCGGTCACGACAAGCTGGACCGGCTCGGCATCGAGCCGATCGGGGACTGGCGAGCCCGCTGGGAGGTGGCTGCCTCAGTTGTGCTCGCCGCGGTCGATCAGCGATAGCAGGTAGCTGCCGTAGCCGGACTTGAGCAGTGACTCGGCGCGCACCCGCAGCTCCTCGTCGGTGAGGAACCCCTGCCGCCAGGCAACCTCCTCAGGTGCGCCGATCTTGAGCCCCTGCCGGTTCTCGACGGTCCTCACGAAGTTGCTGGCGTCGTTGAGCGAGTCGAAGGTCCCGGTGTCCAGCCACGCGGTCCCCCGGGCGAGCACCTGCACCTGCAGCGTGCCGGCTTCGAGGTAGTGGCGGATCACGTCGGTGATCTCGTACTCGCCTCGCCGGGACGGCGTGAGGCCGCGGGCGATCCCGATGACGTCGTTGTCGAAGAAGTACAGCCCCGGGACGGCGTAGTTGCTGCGCGGGTGGCTGGGCTTCTCCTCCAGCGAGAGTGCCTTGCCGGACCCGTCGAACTCCACCACGCCGTACGCCGTCGGGTCCGTCACGTAGTAGGCGAACACGACAGCGCCCGCAACCTCCCGGAAACGCTGCAGGTTCCGGCCGAAGTCGCTACCGGAGAAGATGTTGTCGCCCAGCACCAACGCGCAGCTTTCCGCGCCGATGAAGTCCGCCCCGATCACGAACGCCTGCGCCAGTCCGTCGGGCGAAGGCTGCACCGCCCATGAGATGCTGATCCCGAACTGCGAACCGTCCCCGAGCAGTCGCTGGAAGGCTTCGGCCTCGTGCGGCGTGGTGATCACCAACACGTCCCGGATGCCGGCCAGCAGCAGTGTGGACAGCGGGTAGTAGATCATCGGCTTGTCGTAGACCGGCACCAGCTGCTTGCTGATCGCCTGGGTGATGGGGTGCAGTCGGGTGCCGGCGCCTCCGGCGAGGACGATGCCGCGCATGCCGACATTGTGCCGGGTTGGCACCGAACGCCCTAGTTGACGCCGTCGCCGGAGGGGGATCGCCTCCAGAGCTCGGTCCACTCGAAGCCGAGCTCGTGGAACATAAGCCGCAGCAGCGGCAGGCTGATCCCGACCACGTTGTGCGGGTCACCGGTCACGCCGGAGACGAAGGCGCCGCCGTACCCGTCGAGGGTGAACGCGCCCGCTACGGTCATCGGCTCCCCGGTGGCGACGTACGCCGCTATCTCCTCGTCGCTGACCTGGGCGAACCGCACCATTGTGGCCGCCGACCGCGCCAACCAGACCTCGCGGTGGGTGTCGACCACGCAGTGCCCGGTGTGGAGTACGCCGGACCGTCCGCGCATCTGCTCCCACCGAGCGGCTGCCTCTGTCTCGTTGCGCGGCTTGCCGTGCACCTCCCCATCGAGCTCGAGCACGGAGTCGCAGCCGATCACCAGCGAGCGCGGCTCGTTCGCCGCGACCGCAACCGCCTTCAGCTGAGCCAGCTTGAGGGTCAGCTCGGCCGGCTGCATCTCCTTGACCAGGCTCTCGTCGATCCCGCTGACCACGACAACCGGGCTGAGGCCGGCTGCCTGCAGGGTCTGCAACCGGGCCGGAGACCCGGAGGCCAGCACCAGGCGTGGGCCGACCGGGACGCTCAACGGGGGAGTC
>JALZBH010000035.1:0-737 GCA_030947625.1 Actinomycetota bacterium | reverse complement strand
CGGCGGGTCCGTGCGGCGGGCTCTGACGCTGAGTCCGCTGTCGTGCCCTCCATTGGCGGGGTGCGGCGGCGGGGGCCGGCATCTCGGCGATTGACGCGAGAGCGACAACCAGCGCAGCGACCTCCTCGTCAGTGGCGTCGCTGATCACGATCAACAAGGGCTCGGTCACAGCGGGATGTTCCCGTGCTTCTTCGGTGGCAGCGTCTCGCGTTTGGAGGCCAGCAGTCGCAGCGCCCGGACCACCTCGGTGCGGGTCTCGTGGGGGGCGATCACGGCGTCGATGTAACCGCGCTCCGCCGCGATGTAGGGGTTCGCAAGGGCGTCCTCGTAGTCGGTGACCAGCTCGGCACGGGTGGCTTCCGGATCTTCGGCGTCCTTGAGCTCCTTGCGGTAGAGGATGTTCACTGCGCCCTGCGCGCCCATGACGGCGATCTGGGCGGTGGGCCAGGCCAGGTTGATGTCGGCGCCGAGATGTTTGGAGCCCATCACGTCGTACGCACCGCCGTAGGCCTTGCGGGTGATGATCGTGACCAGCGGGACGGTCGCCTCGGCGTACGCATAGATCAGCTTGGCGCCGCGGCGGATGATGCCGTTCCACTCCTGGTCGGTGCCGGGGAGGAATCCGGGAACGTCGACGAAGGTAAGCACCGGGATGTTGAAGGCGTCGCAGGTGCGCACGAACCGGGCGGCCTTCTCGGAGGCGTCGATGTCCAGCGTTCCGGCGAACTGGGTGGGCT
>JALZBH010000128.1 GCA_030947625.1 Actinomycetota bacterium | reverse complement strand
GTCTTGGACTGGCCGAGCATCGTCGCTGCGTTCAGCCGCGCCCGCCATGGCCCGGCCAGCAGGTCAGCCGCCTTGAGCAGGACAGCGGCCCGCTCGTCGAATGGCAGCGCCCGCCAGTCCGGTGCGGCAGCAGCAGCGGCGGCCACGGCCGCACGGGAATCGGTCTTCGTGCTCTGCTTGAGCACACCGAGAACGGACGCGTGGTCATGGGGCGCGACGACCTCGACCTCTGCTCCGCCGCCCATCTTGTGCTTGCCACCGATCGTCGCGGTCAGGTCGAGCGGGGCGCCTCGGAGCCGGACCAGGTCCACCTCGATGCCGGCCCGCTCCGGGCTACCCGGCGCGTAGCTCAGGTTGGGCTCGTTCGTGGGGGCCGGCGGCCGGGTGATGGCGTCCATACGGCGATGCTGTCAGACAACCCGCACCGTTGCCATCCGGCCGGTCGAGCCAGCCGGTCGAGCTCAGTCGAGACCCTTCGGCCGTCCGGTCGAGCCCTTCGACTTCCGCCCGCGAGGTGCACGCGGCCGACGTTCGCTGGCACTGTCGAACAGCTCGTCGAGCGCCTCGGTCACGCATTGTCCGAGCAGATCGATGTCGGGCAGTGCATCCCGGTCGGCGGTGATGCCATAGTACACCCCACCGTTGTACGACGTGACGCCGACTGCCATCGCAAACCCGGGCTGTAACGGCGGCACCGGATAGGTCTGCACCATCTCGGCACCGGCGAGGTACATCGGGAACTGGGGACCTGGGACGTTGGTGATGACCAGGTTGACGCCGCCCGTGGCTTCCTCGACAGCCACCCGCGAGCCGAGGGCATGGAACGTCGTCGGCGCGAACCCGGCGACGCCCGCAATCCGGTCGGCTGCGACCGCCCGTCCGGTGGCCCGGTGGCCGTTGAGCGCATAGGAGACCTGATGCAGCCGGATCACCGGTGAGGCTTCACCGATCGGCAGGTCCACGAGGTGACCAACCACTTGGGAGCCGAGCGAGGTCGGCTCAAGGTCCTCGTCGATCACGCTTATCGGCACCAGGGCCCGCAGCCGCTGGCCGGCCGAGACCGTCTCCGCGCGGGCCATCAGCCAGGCGCGGAGCGCGCTGGTCAGGGTCGCCAGGATGACGTCGTTCACGGTGCCGCCGTGGACCCGGCGGATCCGGCGGTAGTCGCGCAGCGAGGTGCGGACCAACACCAGTCGGCGCTGCCGTGACGGCTCGAAGTTGAACGGCGACTCGGGAGCGGCAAGCCGGTTCGACAGTGCCGCGGCGACCGTACCGGCGCGGCCGACCACCACTCCGGCGGACCGGCTCGCCGCCTCGACGTTGCTGCGGATCGTGCCGAGCGCCGTGCGCGGATGCAGCGCCGAGTCGGTGAGAGCGCTCGCGACCAGCCGGGTCTGCGTGGGTTCGGGATGAGGCGTCCAGTCGTCCGGCACCAGATCCCGCCGCCCCGGGTCTACATCGAGCAGGACCTGCCCCAGGTCGACCGTGGAGACCCCGTCGACAAGCACTTGGTGGGACTTCGAGAGCAGGGCGACCCGCCCCTGTTCGAGGCCTTCGATGAAGTAGACCTCCCACATTGGCCGCTGCGGATCCAGCTTGCGCGACATGATGCGCGCTGCCAGCTCGCGCAGCTGGTCGATGCTGCCCGGACGCGGCAGCGCGGACCGGCGTACGTGATAGCCGAGGTCGAAGGCGGCGTCGTCGACCCAGATCGGGTTGGCCAGCCGGCCGGGAACCCGGCGCAGATGCTGGCGGTAGCGCGGCACGAACGCAACCCGATCCCGGATGTGCTCCACGAGCACCTCGTAGGTCAACGCTGGTGCGCCAGGGTCATGGTCGCCGGGGTCGAAGATCTCCAAAGTTGCGTTCTGCATGGGCGTGCGAGCGGTGTCGTTCGCGAGCAGGGCGAGGTCGCGGCTGCGCAGCCGTTCGGTCACCACCTCACCGCCTTCCGAGCGCTCGAGGGATTCTAGGCGGCTCAGCGCTGATGTGGTCGGCGGCGCCTCCTCTTCGCCGCCACCGGCCCGTTGGTGGCGTCGGCAACGTCGCCAAAAACCCCCGCAGCCAGCACGGCGAGCTGGCGGCGGATCGGTGAGTCACCGAGCTCGACGAGCGACATGCCGGCAACCAATGCCCTGTCGACGGCGGGGCGGTCTTCGGGCACGAAGTGCACTCCGGTGGGGCGGACATACCCCTCGACCATTCCCAGGATGTCGCGCTCGCTCCAGCCGAGGGTGCTGCGCATCCGGTTCACCACCACTCGGACCGGCGTACCCGGCGCTGCTCCACCGAGGTCGACCAGCGCCCGGGCGAGCCGGGCCAGCCCGGTCGGGTCGGCGGACCCGACAACGACTATCTCCTCGGCCACGTCCAGCGCATCGAGCGTCAGCTGGTTGCGCCCCAGGCTGCGCCCGAGATCGTCCTCCTCCAGGCAGAAGCCACAGTCCACGACCACGTCACCGACCTCCGTCGCCAGGCTCAGCACTCGCTCGAGCACACCGGCGCGCACCTCCACCCACCGGTCGGTTCGCGGCAGCCCGGTGAGTACGTCGAACCACGGGCCGACTCGGCGCCGGCAGCCCGCGAACGAGCCGGCATCGAGCGTGCCGTTGTTCGCCAGCCGGGCGGCGGCGAGCATCCCGGAGACCTCGTCGAGCACGCCCAGCTGCTGGGCAACCGAGCCGCCGTAGGGGTCGGCGTCCACCAGCACCACCGGCGCGCCGAGGCGGGCCCTCTCGGCGGCCAGCCCGAGCGCCACCGTGCTGCGGCCGGGCGCTCCGGTGGGGCCCCAGACCGCGATGGTCCGCCCCTGGTGTCCGGCTGCTGGAAGCGGTGCTGGCACCGGCACCGGGTCGAGTACGACCTCTTCGGCGGCAACCCGGCCGACGTGCTGCACGAGCACGTCGAGGTTCCCGCTGTCGACCGTGGCGGCCACGCCGAGTCGGGCCAGCCGTTCGGCGGCCGCCGGGTCCTCAGCGACGGCGAGCGTGCGGACGTCGTACCGAAGCAGATGCATGACGCAGTCGGCGTCGAGCCCGGGTAGGTCGGCCGCGACGACGGCGACGTCCGCCTGCCCAGAGCTGGCAGAGGCCATCAGGTCGTGCTGGTCGACGCAGCGCTTGAGAACCACCACTCCGGCCGCCGAGAACGCCGGCAGCGCGTCCGCCTCCCACGTGGCGCCTCCGGCCGCGACCAGCACACTGACGCGCTCGACCATCAGCCTTGCCGCCGGGTGAGCACCACTCGTCCGGCACTGATCGCGCCCAGCGCGTCATCTAGCTGTGACTCGCGAGCCGTGGGTACGCCGACGATCACCTGGCGCGTCGACGAGGGGGCAAAGCTGGTGCCGCTCGGCGGAAGGGAGATCACCACCACCTCGGCGAGGACCTTGCGCGCCTTGGGCGTCGAGCCGGAACCTGCCGTCTTGGGTGCGACCCAGACGTCCACACTGGAGCCTGGCTGCACGGTTGCCGGCAGGTCGTCCAGTGCCACGCTGATCGGCACCTCGACCAGCCGCGCGCCGGTTCTCGACTTCAATGCCGCCCGCGGCAACAGCTCACCGGCGTTGACCGCGCTGGTCAGCGCCTGGCCGGTCGGTGGCTCCTGGTCGGCGGAGAGGTACCGGTTGGCCACGTCGGAGTCACCGAACCGGATCTGTTTGCGCACCAGCCCGTCGGCGGTCAGGGTCGCGCCGGAGGGCAGGTCCCGGCGTACCGCCCAGACGCCGACGCTGTCGTCGGCCGAGGCCAGGAGCCGGGCACCGAGAAGCACCGAGCCTGCGAGAATCAGCACGCCGATGACGATCCTGGGGTCGCGCCAGCCACGGGCCCGAGCGCGAGTCGCGGGCGGCGCCGTACTGGTCCGGGTCGGCCGAGACGACCCAGTCGAAGCCACCTTCACCGGCTCAGCTGTTCTGTCCGACGAGACCGGTGGCCTGCGGGGGTGACCGTCGGGCCCATCCACAGGCAACAGTGGGCCAGCCTTCGCAACTGGGGGCTAATGATGGCACAGTGGAGCTTATGGCCGGTCTCACCCCGAGATTCCTGACCCTGGCCGACGTCGGGGAGATCTTGAACATCTCCCAGTCCCAGGTCTATGCCCTGGTGCGCCGCAAGGACCTGGTCGCGGTCAAGATCGGCGGACGAGGTCAATGGCGGGTGGAGACTACCCAGCTCGAGGCGTACATCAAGCGGTTGTACGACGAGACCAAGCGGTTTGTCGACGAGCATCCCTTTGCTGAGCCGGCCGCCGGACCCGAGCCCTGAGCAACGGCATGCGCTCCTCATAAGCGGCCCTGGATCGCGGCGACTACCTCGAGCGGCACCGCCGTCGTACCCGTGCCGCAGTCGCCCTCGGCGTGCATCTCCACGAAGTCGCGGCCGATCCGGCGCAGCCGGCCCGACACCTGGCCGTCGTCGCGCAGGTGCACCACGCAGTCGGCCTGCTCCCGAGCGATCCTGCGCAGCACCGAGCGCAGGCTCAGCCGCGTCGAAAGCGGCCAGGCGTCCTCGTTGACCGAGCGGGACGACAAACCCTTGACACTGCTGAGACCAGCACTCGGCAGCACCCACTCGGAGCCGTGGTCGTCCTCCAGCAGCAACCAGTCGGCACCTGCGGACACCAGCCTGCCCTCGAGATGGCGGCCGCCGACGAGCCGGACCCGCAACGCGCGACCGAGCGAGGCGTGCACGCGTGAGCCCAGACTCACCTGGGCATACTCCGCCACGCTGCGCTCGTCTACCTCGGCTTCCCTCTCGGCGAGCTGAAGGCCCGCGGCCTGTTGCTCGAGGTTGTCGAAGAGCGACAGGACGGACTCCTCCCAGCTCATGTAGTCGGTGTTCCACGCCAGGGGCCCGGTCAAACCACCTGTGGACAACCAGTTGACATCGCTCGCCAACCGGCTTTACATGAGTCAAAGACAGGCAAACGTAAGGGAACTGCTAGATGACTCTGAGGATTCGGCTCCGCGCCAGCGCGCTGGTGCTACTCGGCACCGGAGTGACGTTGGTGCTGGTCACGGTCCTCGGGTCACTTCTCCGGCGCCCTGGAGTCGGCTTCAGCGAGTTGTTGGTCACCGGGTCGGCCTGGGCGGTCCTCTGTTGCACCACCTGGCTGTTGCTGGTGTCGGCGAGCGTCGCGGCCGAGGCGTTCAGTGCAGGTCGGCTTCGTCCGGCGAGATACACCGCCTGCCCCGACACCTGGCGACTCCGACTGCTCGCCGTGTGCGGAGTTGCCTTGCTCGCCGGCGTTGGACCGGCAGCCGCCGCAGGACCCGGTGGCTCGGGGGACCATGGCTCTCCTGGCGTCGACGGCCTGCCTCTGCCCGACCGGCCGGTGGGCGCCCTTCGGCACCGGGTCCCCGCGCAGCCGACGGGCCATCGGTCCCCGGAACGACCCCGGCTCTGGCGGTCCTCACGGCTGATCGTCGTGGCGCCAGGCGACTCACTGTGGCGCATTGCCTCACGGCTGCTTCCGCCGGACGCTGACGATGGCGCGGTAGCCAGGGCCACCACGGCTCTCTACCAGGCCAACCGCGCCGCGATCGGCGCCGACCCCGACTTGATCCTGCCCGGGCTGCGGCTCCGCATCCCCCACTGGAGCAGGAGCAACAGATGACCCTCACGTACCTACCCGCGTCGGGCGTAGCCGGCGTCGGCACGCTCCGGGCACCCGCGCACGGTCCGGCAATGCCGATGTCGAGCGCTCAGGGCACACTAGCGCTGGAGTTCGACTCGACGCCGAGTCTGCCGGCCGCTCCCGAGCTCGCACTGGTGACCGGCGGGAGGGCCGAGCTCGACGCCTTCGCCGCTCGGTTCGCCCAGGCGGTCGTGGAGGTGATCGGTGGCGACCGCGGCGTACACCAGCTGCTGCGGTGGACCACCGAACGCGTCTACGAGGACCTGATCAGGCGTACGTCAATGCTCTCGCACACGACCCCCGGAGACCGCCGGGTCCGCCGGCTTCGGGCACAGGTGCGCAGCGTGCATCTGTTCTGCCCCACGGCACACGCCGCAGAGCTAAGCGTCCATGTGCGTCAGGGCCACCGCTCCCGCGCCATCGCGGCCAGGATCGAGGTCGTCGAAGGCCGGTGGCGGTGCAGCGCGCTTCAGTTCGGCTGAGGCGCGGGATGGTACGGCTTCAGCCGCCGGCCCGCGTGGTCAGCCCGGTCGGACCGCCGCCGGGCGCCCCGTGGCACCTCTTGTACTTCTTCCCCGACCCGCAGGGGCACAACGCGTTGCGACCCGCGCCCGCAAACTCGTCCTCGGGCTCGCGCGTGGCAGCGCCGATGACCTCGAGCTGACCGTCCTCGCTGGGAGCGGAGTACGCCAGGTTCGCCGGCGCCTTGGGTGTCTCCAGCCCTCGGGCCACGATGTGCGGCTGGTGCTCTCCGTCGGTGGCGAGCTCGGGCTGTTGGTCATCGGCTGGCTCGGGCTCCTCCTCCAGCTGCACCTCGAGGTTGAACAGGAAACCCACGGTCTCCTCGCGAATGCCCTCCTTCATCGAGGCGAACATGTCGAAACCCTCGCGCTGGTACTCCACCAGAGGGTCGCGCTGGGAGTAGGCACGCAGTCCGATGCCCTCGCGCAGGTAGTCCATCTCGTACAGGTGCTCGCGCCACTTCCGGTCGAGCACACTGAGCAGCACCTGCCGCTCGAGCTCGCGCATCACCTCCGAGCCGATCTCCGCCTCGCGGGCCTCGTAGGCCTTCTGGGCGTCGGCCTGCAGGTCATCGAGCAGGGTGTCCCGGTCCATCCCGTCACGGCCGCCGGCCTCCTCCTCGAGGGCCCGATGACTGAGCCCGACGGGGTAGAGAGTGTTCAACGCGGTCCATAGTGCGTCCAGGTCCCACTCCTCGGGGTACCCCTCCGTGGCGGCCAGCACGTAGCTGGCAATGGCTTCCTCGATCATCGAGCGGATGT
>JALZBH010000127.1 GCA_030947625.1 Actinomycetota bacterium | reverse complement strand
CTGCTCTGCTTCGTCCCGATGACGATGGCCGGCGTCTCGTTCCTAGCCTGCGACCTGCTGCACATCAACATCCACTGGTGGTTCCCGATATTCCTCGTCGGGATGGCCCTGCTCGTGGTGCTGTCCATCGTGAAGATCAAGGTCACCACGCGACTTCAGCTGATCATCGGAGTGATCACGGTTGCCCTGATCGTCATCGTCAACCTGGTCGTCACCGCCAAGGGTGGAGCGCACGGCAACTCACTGCAGCCGTTCACGTTCGGGCACACCAACAAGGGCGGTTTCAACGGGGTGTTCTACGGGATCATCCTCGGCATCACCTCCTACATCGGGTTCGAGACCGCCGCGGACTTCGGTGAGGAGACCGCGAACCCCCGCAAGGCCATCCCGGTCGCCGTGATCGCTTCGGTCGGCTTCGCCATCTTGTTCTACCTGTGGACGACGTACAGCATGACGATCGGGTTCGGCGTCAAGAACGGGGCCGCCTTCGGCTCCGACCCTTCGGCTCTGAAGACGATTGCCGCAAAGTTCGTCGGCGGACCGTTGCCCACGCTGCTAGAGCTCGGCGCGATGCTCTCCGCGTTCGTCGTCTGTGTCGGCTGTGCGACGGCGGGGACCAGGACGCTGTACGCCATGGGACGCGAGGGCGTGCTACCGACCTGGCTGGGCCATACCCATCCCAGGTTCAAGACGCCGGCCAACGCGACCATCGCTGTGGCGATTGTCAGCACGGCGCTCGCCGCGCTCGTCGGCTTCGGCATGGGCCAGGCCGCCCTCGGCGGGCAGCCGACCACCGTCTACTACTTCTTCGCGACGCTGGGGACCCTGGCTGTCATCGTGGTCTACATCGGCCTGTGCCTGGGTGGTGCGGTGTTCTTCAAGCGCACGCACGCGGCATACAACGTCGTGGTCCATCTCGGCATCCCGGTCATCGGCGCCCTGCTCTTCGCCGCTGCACTCTACGGTTCCATCTACCCCACTCCGCCGAAGCCGCTCAACTACACGCCGTACATCACGATCGTGTGGATCTTCCTCGGGCTCATCGCGGTCGGGGTGCTGCGCTCGCAGCGTCCCGAGGCGGTGGAGCGGATCGGCTCGATCCTCGGCGAAGAGGGGGGTGAGGAGGACGTGGAGATGGGTGGCTCGGAGACCGTGCAGCCCTACCGGTAGACGACGAGAAGCTGAGGGTGTCCGTGCCCGGGATCGTTGACGACCACGCCCATCCGTTCCCCCTGGCCCAGGAGGCGCTGGACCTCGCCGAGATCTCCCTGGACGTCGACGGACGTCCGGGCGCGAGCGAGCGGCGGCACGCGCTCGGACCCGGACGGCTGTCGACCGAGGCGATCCGGGTGCGCCTGGCTGGGTTCCTCGACTGCGCGCCGGAGGAGGTCGAGGCGGCCCGTGAGCAGGCGGCGCGGGACTGGCCGGCGTACGTCCGACGGCTGTTCGCCGATGTCGGGGTGACCGGGATGCTGCTCGACGGCGGAAGCCATCCCTTGAGCGCCGGCGATCTGGCGAGGGCCGGCGCCGTTGGCGGGATCTCGACCTGGTCGCTGTTTCGCCTGGAGTCCGTGATCGACCCGATGCTGGCGGCCGGAGCCAGCGCTGACGAGGTGCTGGCCGGGCTCGACAAAGGGATCGCCGACGCGGCGGCCGGTGGTGCCGTGGGCTGCAAGACGGTCCTGGCCTACCGCACCGGGCTGGCCGTGGCCGTGGACGTCTCCCTTGCCGATGCGCGGGCCTCGGTCGAGGACACCGAGCTGCCGGTACCCCGCAGGGCCAAGGCACTGCGCGACCTGGCCTTCCGGCGAAGCCTGGCCCAGTGCGCCGAGCTGGGACTGCCGATCCAGGTGCACACCGGCTACGGCGACTCCGAGATCCGGTTGGCCGATGCCAACCCGCTGGGGCTTGACGACGTACTCCGCACTCCGGAGGCCGAGCCAGCCCAGGTCGTGCTGATCCATGCCGGGTACCCCTGGCACGAGCAGGTCGCCTACCTTGCGGCCGTCCGGTCGTCAGTGTGGGCGGAGTTCTCGCTGGTCAACCTGCTCAACCCGGCGACCTCCGCGGACCGGCTGCTCCGGCTCGTCGAGCTCGCCCCGACGGATCGGATCCTCACCGGGAGCGACGGCCACGGTGCGCCGGAAACCCACTGGCAAGCGTTGTGGGTGCTCCGCGAGGCCTGGGCCGAGGTGCGGCAACGGCTCGGTGGCGTGGCTCGTGGGGCCTGGCTGGACGGCGCGGAGTCGGCCATCCTCGCAGAGAACGCCCGGGCGCTATATCGGCTGTCCTGAGGGTCGGCTACCGCCCGTCTGTCCACGTTATGCCGCTCACCGGACCACCCGTAGCCAGAGGTTCGTCGATCGGGGTGCCTGGCTCAGGCTGATTCGTTCGAGCTTGACGTTGGTCCCACCAGGGCGGTCGAAGAGCCGGACGCCGTCGCCGAGGAGCACCGGTGCGATCAGCACGAGCATCTCGTCGAGCACACCGCCGTCGAGGCATTGCTGCGCGGTGTTGGCGCCGAGCACGTTGACGTACTTGTCCCCTGCCGCGGCCTTGGCCGCCTCGATCCCGCTCTCGAGGTCGCTGACGAAGGTGATCCCCGGCACGGGCAGGTCGGGGGCATGGTGGGTCAGCACGAACTGGGGGCCGCTCCACCCCCCACCGAACGGCTTGCCTTCCTTGCCCGGGTCGCCCCTGTGCGGGTCGTCACCGCGGAACGTGTTGTTGCCGACCAGGAGCGAGCCGATCTGGCCGATCACCTCGGTCACCGCGGGGTTCGGCCCGAGGTACTCCGTCAACCAGGACATGTCGCCCCCGGGTCCGGCGATGAAACCGTCCACCGACATGGTGACCGAGTACAACAGCTTGCTCACGACCAACTCCGTCCAGATCGGGTTCCCCTACAAATCGTCCAGGCTCCGGGGCGCCAGCCAGTCGCCCAGCAACGCGAGGAAGTCGCCGGGGCGTTCCATGGAGGGTAGGTGGGCGACACCCGGCCAGTCGACGCGACTTGAGCCGGCGATCCCGTCCGCCACCCGGCGTGCAGCATCGTGGATCGCCTCGAGATCCAGCCCCCCTACGAGGACCAGGGTGGGTACGCCGATCTCGGCAAGCCGATCGAGTGCGGGAGGATCGAGCTCCTTCTCCTCGACATCGTCCCAGCCGGCCGTCACTTCGAATGCCCGCCGCTGCATCTGCCGGACCAGGTCGCGGACGGTCGCGTCTACTTCGCCCGCGTCCCGGTCGGGACCGACGACCCACCAGGCCACGTTCGCCTCGGCCGCACCATCGAGGTCGTCGCGGGCCAGCGCTGAGCGCTCCACCTCGATGAAGGCACGCAGGTCCGGCGTGGCCTCCGCGATGAGTGACCCCCCTGGCGCGCTCAGCAGGAGGGAGGCCACCTGCTCGGGCCGGGTGAGCGCAACCTCGACGGCCACGCCGGCACCGAAGGAGGCACCGACCAAGTGGCAGCGCCCGATGCCGAGCTCGGTCAACGTGTCGAGCACGTCATCGACGGCGGACAGCGCGCCTGGCGGACGTACCGCGGACTCGCCGGATCCACGCAGGTCCAGTCTGGTCGCATCGCGTTCGGCGGTGAGTGCCGGCCAGATCGGATCCCACATCCGGCGATCGGCGACGCCCGCATGGAGAAGGACGACAGGCAGCTCACCTCGGGGACCGGCGCGGTCGTACGCGATGCCGGCCGATGTCCACGACGTCATCGCACGGAGGTTCCTCTCGGGTGGCGGTGTCAGCCCAACCTCGCACGCGGCCGCAGACCCCACAACCAGGTTTCTTCTCCCACCCGGTCAGCCGTGACTTCGACGCTTGACCTTCACGTGGCGTCAACCTCTAGCGTCGTCAGTGCCGGAGATACCGGTTGAACGCATCGAGAACAGGAAGCGTGGGCCGTGTCCTGGTCGATCGCTGAGGTCGCTCGCATGTCTGGGGTGACGTCGAGGACGTTGCGCTACTACGACGAGCTCGGCCTGCTACCACCCGCCGGCGTGGGCAGCAACGGCTACCGGTACTACGAGCCCGAGGATCTACTGCGCCTCCAAGAGATCCTGGTGTTGCGAGAGCTGGATCTCGGCCTCCACGAGATCGCCGAGATCCTCGATCAGCAGCGCGACCCGCTGGAGGCGCTTCGCGGCCACTACCAGCGACTGCTGATCGAACGCGACCGCCTGGCACAGGTGGTGTGCACCGTCGCACGCACCATCGATGAGCTCGAAGCACGGAAGGGAGCAACACCCATGACGCAGATCAACAGACCGGAGAACCTGTTCGAGGGCTTCGACCCGTCGCCGTACGACGCAGCGGCCCGCGAACGCTGGCCCGAAGAGTGGGAAGAGTCCAAGCGGTTCACCGACACCCTCAGCGCCGAGGACACCCAGAGGATGCAGCGCGAACAGACGGAGGCGATGATCCGCATGGCCGAGCTCATGGCCTCCGGCGCCGATGTCGGCGACCCCGCGGTCCAGGCGGAGATCGACTCTGCCTACCGGGCGCTCTGCCAGATGTGGACCCCGAGCGCCGGCGCGTTCAAGAGCCTGGGCCGGGCGTACGTCGACGACCCACAGCTCGCGGCGACGTACAAGAAGATCGCACCCGGCCTGGCCGAGTACTACCGCGACGCCATGTCGGTCTACGCGGACACCCGGTTGGGCTAGTCACCAGCGGGTCGGCGCCGAAGCCAAGCCAGTTCTGGCGCAGCTCGGGAGTGGGGCCGTCAGCGTCAGTGCCGCAGATCCTCGGCGGAGACGGTGACTTCTGTGAGTCGGTCCGGAAGAGGAGTCACCCCAATCCCAGGTCCGCTTGGAACGTCGAGTCCGCCGTCGCGGAGCACGAATGGCTCGGTGATGTCCTCCGCGTAGAAACGATCGGATGCCGAGACGTCTCCGGTGAGCGTGAATCCGGGGAGTGCCGCGAGAGCGACGTTCGCGGCTCGCCCGAGCCCTGTCTCGACCATGCCGCCACACCACGCCGGTACGCCATGGGCCAGGCACACATCGTGGATTCGTCGCGCCTCGAGGTATCCGCCTACCCGGCCGGGTTTGATGTTGACGATCCGGCACGCTCCCAGCGCGATGGCATCGGCCGCGGACCGGGCCGAGACGATCGACTCGTCGAGGCAGATCGGGGTCCTGAGTAGCTCGGCAAGTTGGGCATGCGCCCGGACATCCTCCTCGGCCAGAGGTTGTTCGATCATCACCAGGTCGAACGGGTCCAGCCCGGCGAGGTGCCCGGCGTCACCCAGGACGTATGCGGTGTTGGCGTCCACCTGGAGGCGAATGTCCCCGAACTTCTCGCGGACGGCCCGCACAGGTTCGATGTCCCAGCCAGGCTCGATCTTCAGCTTGATGCGCACGTACCCAGCCGCCAGGTACCCCCCGACGACCCCGAGCAGCTCGTCGATCGAGCTCATGATGCCCACCGAGACGCCACTGGGCACATGGGTCCGCACAGCGCCGAGGGACTGTGCCAGCGAGATCCCGGCTTCTCTGAGCTCAGCGTCCAACACCGCCATCTCCAGCGCCGCCTTAGCCATCCGGTGACCCCGGTACTTCTCCAGGCGCGGTGCGACTCCCGCCGCGGTCAGCTGCTTGTCTGCCAGCAGGTCCGGGATCAGGAAGCGGCGTAGTACGTCGTCGACGCCGTCGACGTACTCGGAGGAGTACAGCGGGTCCGACGTGGCAACGCACTCGCCCCAGCCCTCGGCATCAGGGGTGCGTGCCCGTACGAGCAGCAGCTCGCGGTCGACCTGGGTGCCGAACGAGGTGCGGAACGGCGCCACCAGGGGTAGCCGCACTCGCCGGATCTCGAACGCTTCAATCTTCATCGCTGCGTCTCCTCGTCACCACGTACCGGCTCTCCGCCCGTTCGAAGTCGACGATCCGGGCGCCTTCATCGAGCAGCTCGGTCATCGCATGGCGGACCGCGACCCGCCACTCGGCGGCCAGTGCGGGCTCCTCGATCCGCAGGCGTTCGACGTCGGGAGGTACGGCGATGCCGACGACCGCAGCGGCGGACGACGAGCGCACGGGACGTGCGTCAGCATCGGGGGCCAGCCACGCGACTGGGCTTGCCTTGCTGTCGGTCGAGGGTGGGGCGTCGCCGGTCGTCTGGAGGACCCGCGGGCTGTCCAGGGCCCACGCCACCAACAGCCGATCGGTCGGATCGTCCGCGTTGATCTCATCCGACATCGACCCGTAGTAGTCCACGAGGTAACGGGTGGGCCGCGCGCCCAGCTTCCGCAGGTTGAAGTACGCATTCCGTGCGACGAGCGGATCGTAGGTCCACGTGATCGTGGTCACCCCGCCCGCCAACGCTGTCGCACGCTGGTGCAGCTTCAGAACGAGGCCGAGATCGCGACCTCGAGCAGCGGGGTCGACCCCAGTGATGTGGCTGTGCAAGATCCCGCTCCCCGGCGGCCCCCAGAAGCCCACGCAGGCTCCGCCAAGCCGGCCGTCCTTGAACAGACCGGAGACATAACCATGCGCCCCGGCCAACGCCCTGAGCAGCTCGCGGGTGATCACCGGTCGGTTGTCGGTGGGCCGCCAGATGCGATCGAACAGCCCCTCGCAGCACTGGAACTCCTCGAGGGTGGTGAGCATCCGAACCTCGACACCAGCTCGAGCGGCGGCCAGTGACGCCGCTGCCGCCGCCTCTCTCGCGACGGAATCCACGTTCACGTCAGCATCGGCAGAAGACGGACCCACCTGGACGCGCTTGAACTTCGACACGCGTTACCCCGCAACAACCACCGTATAGCCGCCGACAACCGTGCCATCCTGTGCGGTGGTAACCCTGTACACGTTTGCCTGACCCGGACCGGGGGAAGGGTCTGCCGGTGTAAAGGTCACGTGCTGGTCGTCGCCGACCACGGTGTGCTGCGGAGCCGCTGGACCTGAGGGTGGGG
>JALZBH010000034.1:16424-16764 GCA_030947625.1 Actinomycetota bacterium | reverse complement strand
GCTTGCGGACGTGGTCGAAGACGCCGGTGTAGGTCGCCGGGTTGCTTCGCGGCGTACGGCCGATCGGTGACTGGTCGACGTGGATCACCTTGTCGACGTGCTCGGCCCCGCTGATCTTGCGGTGCCGCCCGGGCACCGTGCGGGCGTTGTAGATCTGCTTGGCCAGCGCGGTGTAGAGGATGTCGTTGACCAGCGTGGACTTGCCCGAGCCGCTCACCCCGGTCACCGCCACGAAAAGGCCGAGCGGGAAGGTCACGTCGACGTTCTTGAGGTTGTTCTCGATGGCGCCGTGCACGGTCAGCTCACGACCCGGCGTCTTCGGCCGGCGTAAGGCAGGCAG
>JALZBH010000034.1:0-16414 GCA_030947625.1 Actinomycetota bacterium | reverse complement strand
CTCCGAGTCGGGATGGTCCAACAGCTCCTGCACCGTGCCGGAGTGCACCACCTGGCCACCGTGCTCGCCCGCACCCGGGCCGATGTCGACCACCCAGTCGGAGCTGCGGATGGTGTCCTCGTCGTGCTCCACCACGATCAGGGTGTTGCCGAGATCCTTGAGCCGGATCAGCGTCTCGATCAACCTGCGGTTGTCGCGTTGGTGCAGGCCGATCGACGGCTCGTCCAGCACGTACAGCACCCCGACCAGGCCGGCCCCGATCTGGGTCGCCAACCGGATCCGCTGCGCCTCGCCGCCCGACAGCGTGGCGGACGGCCGGTCGAGCGAGAGGTAGTCCAGGCCGACGTCGAGCAGGAACCGCAGCCGCTCCTGGATCTCCTTGAGGACTCGTTCGGCGATCTGCTTCTCCCGCGGGGACAGCTCGAGGTCGCCGAGGAACTCGGCCGTCTCGCTGATCGACAGGGCACAGACCTCGGCGATGTTCTTGCCGCCATAGCCGGGGTCGCCCAGCGTGACCGCCACCGACACCGGCTTGAGCCGCGTGCCGAGACAGGCTGGGCACGGGACCTCGCGCATGAAGCCCTCGAACCGCTCGCGGCCGGTGTCGGACTCGGACTCACGGTGCCGGCGCTCGATGTAGGGCCGGACGCCCTCGAAGGTGGTGTAGTAGGCCCGTTCGCGACCGTAGCGGTTGGTGTGCCGCACGTGCACCTTGGTCGGGTGGCCCTCGAGGATCGCCGTGCGGGCCTTGATGGAGAGCCCCTCCCAGGGCGTGTTCAGGTCGAACTTCAGCTGGTCTCCGAGTGCCGCGAGGAGCCGGGTGAAGTAGTCGCTGACGTGGGCGCCGGACCAGGGCCCGATCACACCTTCGCCGAGCGTTGCGGAGGAGTCAGAGATGACCAGCTCCGGGTCGACCTCAAGCCGGGTGCCCAGCCCGTGGCAGGTCGGGCAGGCACCGAACGGGGAGTTGAACGAGAACGACCGCGGCTGGAGGTCGTCGGTCTCGATCGGGTGGTCGTTGGGACACGACATCCGTTCGGAGAACTTCAGCTCGCGGCCGGGCTCTCCCGGGGCGAGGTCGAGAAGGTCGAACACCACCAGACCGGCGGCCAGGCTCAGCGCGGTCTCCACCGAGTCCGTCAGCCTCCGTCTGGCCGACACCTTCGCCGTCAGCCGGTCGATGACCACTTCGATCGTGTGCTTCCTCTGCTTGTCGAGCCTCGGCGGGTCGGCGAGCTGATGGGTCTCCCCGTTGATCCGGGCACGGCTGAAGCCTTGTGACTGCAGCGACCGGAAGAGCTCGACGTACTCCCCCTTGCGGCCGCGGATCACTGGCGCCAGGACCTGGAACCGAGTGCCCTCCGGCAGCTGCAGGATCCGGTCGACGATCTGCTGAGGGGTCTGCCGCTCGATCGGCGCTCCGCACTCGGGACAGTGCGGGCGCCCGGCCCGTGCATAGAGCAGCCGGAGATAGTCGTAGACCTCGGTGATCGTGCCGACCGTGGAGCGAGGGTTCTTCGAGGTGGACTTCTGGTCGATCGAGACGGCGGGAGAGAGTCCCTCGATGAAGTCGACATCGGGTTTGTCCATCTGGCCAAGGAACTGCCGGGCGTACGCCGAGAGCGACTCGACGTACCGACGCTGGCCCTCGGCAAAAATCGTGTCGAAGGCCAGGCTCGACTTCCCGGACCCGGAGAGGCCGGTGAACGCGATCATCGAGTCGCGGGGAAGGTCGAGGGAGATGTCCTTCAGGTTGTGCTCCCGGGCACCCCTGATCACCAGCCGATCCGCCACGCTCAGTACCCTCTCACGGGCCCCCGACAGGCCCACCCAGAGCCTGCGATGATGGCCCGATGACCGACTCGACACGGGCGCAGGGGCTGGCCGGGTCCACGCTACGGCTGGTCCGCACGGTCGACGGGCTCAGCGAGCAGGAGCTGGCCGAGCCGTCGCTGTTACCCGGCTGGCGCCGGAGTCACGTGGTGGCCCACCTGGTACTCAACGCGGAGGGACTCACCACAGCAATGACTGGGCTGCGCACCGGGAACCAGGTCCCCATGTACGCCTCCGACCGGCAGCGGGACGACGAAATCGACCAGCTCGCCGCAGAGCCGGACACGGAGCTGCGCGGTCGCCTGCTGGCGGCCACCACCTCCTTGCGCCAGTCCTTCGACGCGCTCACTCCGGACCTGCGGACCCACTCGCTCGAGCGAGTTCCCGGCGGTCCGGTGCTGGCAGTCGAGGACCTGCCGACAACCCGCCGGCGCGAGGTTGAGATCCACCATGCGGATCTCAACGCCGGCTACAGCGCCTCGGACTGGCCGCCCGACTTCTGCCTCGAGCTGCTCGACGTGGTCGTGCTCGACCAGGCCGCGGCCGGCCCGTTTCGGGTGGAGGCGACCGATCTCGGCCGCGACTGGGTCGTCGGGACCGGCGAGGGACCCACCGTGTCCGGGCCCGCAGCGGCAATGGGCTGGTGGCTGACCGGGCGTGGCTCGGGGGAGGGCCTGGCCAGCGACTCCGGCGTACTGCCTAGGCTGAGACCATGGCGACGTACACCGGCAAGGTGAAGGCGGGCGGGACGCCCGACACCCGCGAGCTTCCAGAGCTGGTCATCACGAAGGTGGCCGTGGACCCGGCGATGTCCAACAACGCCTACGTGCTGCGGTGCCGGGCCACGGACGAGCAGGTGCTGGTCGACGCAGCCGACGACGCCCAGACGCTGCTCGTCACCATCGGGTCAGCAGGTCTGACCAAGGTGATCACCACCCACCAGCACTGGGACCACCACCGAGCGCTGGCCGAGGTCGTCTCCACGACCGGCGCGGTCACCGTCGTCGGCGAGCCCGATGCCGACGCAGTCACCGAGCAGACCGGCGTGGCCGTAGATGACCGGGTCGAGGACGCTGACACGGTGGAGTTCGGCAGCTGCCGTCTCGAGGTGATCCACCTGCTCGGACACACTCCGGGATCGATCGCGTTGCTGTACGACGACCCGGAGGGCACCCCTCACCTGTTCACCGGCGACAGTCTGTTCCCCGGAGGTCCCGGGCGGACGACTTCATCGGAGGACTTCACCAGCCTGATGGATGGCCTGGAGTCGAAAGTGTTCCACCGGCTGCCCGATGAGACCTGGTTCTACCCCGGCCACGGCGACGACTCCACCCTCGGTGCGGAGCGCCCCCACCTGGCCGAGTGGCGGTCCCGCGGCTGGTGACCGCCGTCCCGACGGACGCGCCGGGGCAGGTGGTCCTGCCACAGGTCTTGCAGGAAGCTCTTCTGCCATGGGAGCTCCTTAGAGGTTGTCTTGCGGGGGTCAAGAGGCTGGGTGAGAGCAGGAGGGGAAGCGGACATCTGGTTCAGGAGACTGCGGGCAGGGCACGTGCCGCGGTGTAGACCGCGACACCGAGCACGAGGACGGTGAAGGCGGCCGAGAGCCGGTTGGCGTCGATCCGGTCGGCCAGCTTGGCGCCGAGGAACCCGCCGACCGCGGAGACCGCGGTGAGCGCAAGCACCAGGTCCCAGTTGGGGGCGGCTCCGACTCCTGCCCGTACGGCGAGTGCCGCAGCGCTGGTCATCGTGATGACCACAAGCGATGTACCTGCGGCGTACTCCATCGGCAGTGCCAGGACCAGCAGCAGAGCCGGGACGACCAGGAACCCGCCGCCCACCCCGAGGAAGCCGGTGAGCAGCCCGACAATGGTGGCGGTGACCAGCACCTTCAGCGCCCGCGGGCACTGGCACGTCAACCTCGGGCTGAGAGTGATGGTCGGGTCCGAAAGCGGGTGACGTCTCGCGTGGCGGACCCCGCGGGCGGCATCGCCTCCTCGTCCCTCCGATGCGCGGTGGGCGCGCACCTGGCGTACAGCCATCAGCCCACCAACCACCAGCATCAGCACGGCGAACGCCGCGAGCAGCACCGACTCCGAGACCAGAGCGGACGCCTTGGCGCCGACCGCTGCGCCCCCGATCGCCACTAGGCCGAACCCGACCCCCGGCCCGAGGAGGACGTTGCCCGCCCGACGCGCGGTAACGGCGCCGATCAGCGAGGGGACGCCCACGACCACCAGTGACCCGGTCGTCGCCTGGACCGGGCTCTGCCCGAGGGCGTAGACCAGCACCGGGACAGTCAGGATCGAGCCTCCGCCGCCGAGCGCGCCCAGGCTGAGCCCGATGAGCGCGCCCGCGATTGCCGCGACGACGAGCGTCACGCGTCGGGGCCGACCAGGTGCAGGCCAACCTTCTCGGCATTCTCGAAGGAGTCGTCGATGGCGACAGGTGTGCGACCCGCGGCGTCGACAAGTGATGCCGCGATTGAGGCGCGGTAGCCGCTTGCGCAGTGCACCCAGACCTCGCCTGCCGGAACCTCTGCGACCCGTCCGGGCAGCTCATGGATGGGGATGTTGACGGCCCCCTCGATCCGCGCCGCGTCGTACTCGTCGACCCGGCGCACGTCGAGGACAACCACCTCACGGTGATGGCGTACCTGCTCGAGGTCGGCAAACGACGCGGTCGGAAAGCGCGACAGCTCGCCGCCGGCCCAGCCCTCCGGTCCTCCGGTGGCGTGGGCGGCCGGACGGTCGATACCGATGCGCACGAGCTCCCGCTGGGCTTCGGCGACGTCGTCAGAGGTCTGGCCGAGCAGGGTCACCGGGGTGCCCCAGTTGATCAGCCAGCCGAGGTAGGTGGCGAAGCCGCCGTCCAGCCCGAAGTTGAGCGTGCCGGGTGTGTGCCCGGCCGCGAAGGCGGTCCGGTTGCGTAGGTCGACCAAGCACTCGCCGGCCTCGATCCGGCGACGGAGCTCGTCCGCGTCAGCCAACGCCGGCGGGGACAGGTCTGGCTCGGAAGGCCCCGCGGCGTTCGCGGGTGCCATGTGCACGTAGTACGCCGGCCACGCCCCGAGGCCATCAAGCATCTCCCGGACGTAGGTCTCCTCGTCCTGGGTCAGGACCGGGTTGGTCTCCTTCTCCCGGCCGATCGTCGACTCGTCGGCGTCGGACTGCGTTGCCGAGCAGAACGACCCGAAGCCGTGGGTGGGGTAGACACCGGCATCGTCAGGCAGCACTTCGGCCAGCTTGCGCGCCGAGGCGTGCTGGTGGCGGACCAGCGCGCCGGTTTGCTCCTTGCCGAGCAGATCGGGCCGCCCGGTGGCGCCGAACAGCAACGAGCCGCCAGAGAAAACTCCGACCGACGAGTCCAAGCTGCCGATGGCATCGCTCTGGGAGGCGTCGCTGAGCGCGTAGGACAGATGGGTGAAGGTGTGTCCCGGAGTCGACACTGCGGTCACTCGCATCCGTGGCCCGATCTTGACGGTGTCGCCGTCGCGGACCGGGGTCCGCTCGAAGGAGACCTCGTCGTCGGCGTTGACGTGGTACGCCGCACCGGTGCGCCGGGCGAGGGCGAGCCCGCCGGTGACGTAGTCGTTGTGGAGGTGGGTCTCGAAGACATCGGTCAGGAACACGCCGTGCTCATCTAGGATCGCCAGGACCCGGTCGATGTCGCGCTGGGGATCGACCACGAAGGCGACTTCGCCGTCGTGGACCACGTAGCTGCGGTCACCCAAGGTGGGAGTCTCGACCGGGACGACGGTCAGGTCGTTCGTGGTCATGCCGGTCCTCCTTCAACGGGGCGACCCGAGCGGACCCAGGCGCCTCGCAGCAGGTGGATCTCGTCCATTCTGTTCGCAAGCTGACCCGTCGGGATCAGTACTGCGCCGGGAATGTGGCCGGCGGCGTACTCACCAGGCTCTCCTACGTCTAAGTGGACGCCGCTCTCACGTGCAGCGGCAAGCTCTTCGATGTCAACCTCGGGAGCGGCGGTCTGGCTCATCCTGCGGTCTCCTTCTGTGTGGGACGGCTGGTAATACCGGCGGGGGTATGTATGATGAGTACAGTAACACCCCCTGGGGTATCGTCAAGCTAACGAGGAATGGAGACGGCCATGGCCACCGTTGACCTGGGTGCGGAGAACTTCGAGCGCACCCTCGACGAGAACGACATCGTTCTTGTCGACCCCTGGGCGTCCTGGTGCGGTCCCTGCCGCCAGTTCGCTCCGGTCTACGAACAGGCGTCGCTCAAGCACCTGGACGTGGTGTTCGGCAAGGTCGACACCGAGGCCGAGCAGTCCCTCGCCGCGGCGGCGCAGATCACATCGATCCCGGCGCTGATGGCCATCAAGGACGGTTCGCTGGTCTTCTCCAGCCGGGCGCACTGCCGGCGGCGGCACTGGAGCAGGTCATCGCCGCCGTGCGCGAGCTCGGCATGGAGCAGGCCCGCACGGACAACGAGCAGTTGAGGAGCGCCTGATGAGCAGCTACACCCTCACCACCACACTGAACCAGCCCTACGATGACGCCGTGGAAGCCGTCCGTGCCGCGCTCGATGACCAGGGTTTCGGCGTGCTCACCGAGATCGACCTCAAGGCGACGCTGAAGACGAAGCTCGACGTCGACATCGAACCCGAGGTCATCCTGGGTGCCTGCCGTCCGCCGCTGGCCTACGAGGCGATCCAGGTCGAGCCCTCGATCGCGGCCGTGCTGCCCTGCAACGTCGTCGTCCGGTCCGTGGACGAGGCCACCACGCTGGTCGAGGCGTTCGACCCCGACGCGATGATGGGGCTCGCGGACAACGACGCCCTGCGCAAGGTCGCAGGCGACGCCAAGCAGCGGCTCAACGCGGCGTTCGCCGCCCTGGACAAGGAGAACTGATGGAACTCGTCCCTGCCGAGATGACCTCGGTCATCAACCGCATCAAGCGCGCCCAGGGCCAGCTGTCGGGAGTGCTCCGGATGCTTGAGGAGGGCCGCGAATGCGAGGACGTCGTCACCCAGCTCGCAGCCGTCTCCAGCGCTCTGGACAGGGCAGGATTTGCCATCATCGCCACCGGGCTCCAGCACTGCCTCACCAACGGTGACGAGATCGACAGTGTGGACGTCAAGAAGATGGAGAAGCTCTTCCTCTCCCTGGCCTGAGATGACGCGCCGCCGCTACCTTCAAGAGCCTGCGGACGAGTGGACTGGCCACGCCCGACCGGACGGGCGCGTACTGATTGTTGTCGCGACGGCTGCGGGACGGGTATCAATCCGTGATCACGTCTCCGAGGCGACCGCGATCAGCCAGGTCCTCGGCGAGGAACTCGCGTAGGACTGGCTAGGTCGAGCGCCTCGCAAAGGTCGCCGACGCTGAGCTCGCGCTCACGCAGCTGCTGCGAGCAGTGGTGTTCTGGTCAGCTCGAAGCCTGTCGCGGCCCAGGCTGAGATGCCGCCGCGCAGTTCGGGCCGCGGCAGGAGGCGACGACGTCCGCGCCGCCGGCAATCTCGCGAGTCGTGACCTCAGGTCCTGCACCGGGAGGGAGATCGCGCCCCGGATGTGCCCGGCAAGCTGCTGGAGGCGGCGTGCTCCTCGGCGGCCAACCGCATCGTCTGGCACAACGTAAGCCCACGGGACCGGACAGTGAGTAGTAGAAGCACAACATCGACACGCCTCAGGAGACGCGTCCGTTCAAGGGCCACGGACACATGGACGTCGTCACGCTCGGCGACTTCACTATCGGGCGCGGCGTCTACGAGCCAGGCTGGCGCTGGTCCGAGGACGTCAAGCCGATCGCGGGGACGGATTCCCTGCCAGACCCGGCACACCGGGCTCTGCCTGTCAAGCCAGATGACCGTCCGGCTCGATGACGGAACCGAGCTCACCATTGAGCCCGGCGACGTCGTACTGATCGAGCCCGGGCATGACGCCTGGACGCTGGGCGACGAAGCGTGCGTCCTCATCGACACCGGTGTCGCCGCCTACGCCAAGCCCCAGTGACAGCGGCGGGGTCGGCCGCAGCAGCTCGTAGCGTCTCTGACGCCGCTCGGGGCTGCCATCGCGTTCTTGGCCAGGCACCGACCTACAGTCGACCCGGCTGCGCGAGGCACCAAGCTCACGGAGAGCGGCTACATGACCCAGCGTCTGGTTCGTCCGGGACCCGGTGCACGCGTACTCGATGAGGGCAACCCGCAAGAAGCTGTTGGCGTACTCCACCCCCTACCCGGCGGCGTAGCACGCGTCCAGGAGGCTTTCCATGGACGTACGCAAGCTGGTCAGCGAGCACTACGGAAGCGCTGACCTCTCGGGGGCGATCCTGGGCGCGCTTGCCGACGCGGGAGTGCAGGTCGACTCGCTGAGAGTCGAGGACTTGGCCCCGGTAGACCAGCTGCACGCGGGTTTCGCACCGGCGACGGCGTACCTGCTCGAGTGCCTCGACCCCCAAGCCGGCACTCGGCTGCTCGACGTGGGCTGTGGAATCGGTGGCCCGGCCCGGCTGGCCACCTCGTCGTACGACGTGCAGGTGACCGGGATAGACCTGACCCCGGAGTTCATCGACGCAGCACGCGACCTGACGGGCCGGGTCGGGCTGTCCGAAAAGGCGACGTTCGAGGTGGCGTCCGGGGACGCGCTGCCCTTCGCCGACGGGTCCTTCGACAACGCCATGCTGATCCACGTCGGGATGAACATCGAGAACAAGCAGCCACTGTTCTCCGAGATCCGTCGGGTCCTCGTCCCCGGGGGCACATTCGCGCTCTACGAGCAGATGCGCACCGGCGATGGAGAGCTTCCCTACCCGCTACCCTGGGCTGAGGACGACCGATCCTCGTTCCTCGCAACCTCGGAGGAGTACGCCGCCCACCTTGCTGCCGCCGGGTTCGCCGTCGAGACCACCGAGAACCGCACCATGGCCGTGGCCGGCCGGCCCCCCACGGCGTCGACCGGCCACTCGATCAGCCCCGAGGTGATCTTCGGTCCGGAGTTCCCCCGCCGCATCGCCAACAACATCGCAGCCACGAAGGCGGGCCTGCTGGGCGCCTTCGTCATGCTTGCCCGCGCCGGCTGACCGCTTACAGGACCGCTCCTCTCGGGGCCACCTCAACGGCGGCAACGCCCCTCGCATACAGCACCATCAGCCGGTCACCGTGTCTGCACCGAAGCACGCCGTCGTCCCGGGCAAGCATGGACACGACGTGCTCGACGACCTCGTCGTCACTGACGGTGCCACGCTCCTCGTACGTCACATCGGTGTGCTCACCACTGACGAGCCGGACGCGTAGGACGATGCCTGCCATACCCGCACCCTAAACCGAGCCAGCAGTGGCTCGCAGACCAATCTTCGGCCTGCCCAAACCCGTCCCCGGGCGTTAGGGTCGTGGGATCGAAGCCGTCCCTGGCGTGCGGTCAGCGGCCGGTTTCCCTGATCCCGGGAGGCACGATGACTTTGGATCCAGAACAGGCCCAGGCCGCAGTCAACGCGGTCGGCACCGAGGAGCATGCCAGGCAGGTCCGCAAGGCGGCACTGGCGAGCACGGTCGGGACTACCATCGAGTGGTACGACTACTTCTTGTACGGCACCGCCGCCGCACTGGTTTTCCCGGACCTGTTCTTCCCGAACTCTTCGCACTACGTCGGGCTGCTCGAGTCGTTCGCGACGTACTTCGTGGGCTTCGCGGCACGGCCCATCGGGGCAGCGATCTTCGGACACTACGGCGACCGGATCGGCCGCAAGGCCACGCTGATCGTGACGCTGCTGGTGATGGGGCTTTCGACCACGCTGATCGGCTTGCTCCCCGGCCACTCGACGCTGGGCAACCTGGCGCCGATTCTGCTCATCCTCCTGCGCATCATGCAGGGCATCGCCGTTGGCGGCGAGTGGAGCGGGTCGGTGCTTCTGTCGATGGAGTGGGGTGATCAGAAACGGCGCGGGTTGATGGGCAGCTGGCCGCAGCTGGGAGTCGCGATCGGGCTGATCCTCTCCACCGGGCTGCTGACCCTGTTCAACAACGTCGCCGGCAAGCACGGGTTCGTCAGCTGGGGATGGCGGGTACCGTTCCTGCTGAGCCTCGTCCTGGTCGCCGTCGGCCTGTACATCCGGCTGCAGATCCTCGAGACGCCGATGTTCGCAAAACTTGTCGAGAGCCGGACGATCAAGCAGACCCCGGTCATCGACGTGATCCGGCACCACCCGAAGGAGATCGTGCTGTCCGCGTTGCTTCGGATGTCGGAGCAGATGCCGTTCTACGTGGTGACCGCGTTCGTACTGTCGTACCTCACCGACACCAAGCACGGCGGGTACTCGAAGAACTTCGTCCTGATCGGCACGCTGATTGCCGCGGGCATCGAGTTCGTGCTGGTCCCCTACTTTGGGCACCTGTCGGACTCCGTGGGGCGCAAGCGCATCTACATGACGGGCGCGGCAGTCATGGGCATCTGGGGGTTCGTCTACTTCGCCATGCTCGACAGCGGGGTGAGCTGGCTGGTCTTCGCAGCGCTGTGCCTGGGTCTGATCCCGCATGCCATGCAGTACGGCCCGCAGGCGTCGCTGATCGCGGAGAGCTTCCCCACTGGATTGCGGTACGGCGGTGCGGGGCTCGGCTACCAGCTGGCCTCGGTGGTCGCGGGTGGTCCGGCTGCCTTGGTGGCGACGTACCTGATCCATCAGTTCGGCACCGGGTACGCCGTCTCGGTCTACATCTTCATCTCCGCCGTGATCACGCTGGTGGCATGTGCGATGCTGCAGGACTTCTCCCGGTCCGACATCTCCGACGACGCGACGTACGACAAGACCCTGGTGAGCTAGCTCGGACTGCAAGATCCGGGCAGCGGCTCAGCGCCCGCCCGTCGCACTCACTGCCGCGACCATCTTCGGCTTTCGGCTCGTTCGGGACCTGAGAAGCGACGTCGTCCTCACCCCGGCGCCGGGGCACCTAGGCGGCGCTGGAACAGGAGCGCGCGCCCGATGACCCGGTAGCCGAGCGCTTCGTTGACCGCGATCATGTGGTCGTTCGACTCGGCGTTCCAGGTGTCAATCGCGGTGACCTCGGGCTCCGCCTCGACTAGCCAGCGAACCATGTCGGTCTTGAGCAGCAGCCCGAGGCGATGTCCTCGGTGGGTCGCGACGACGGAGGTGTCATGCTGGTCGGCGACCGCGGGTTGGTCGGCGTCCACCGAGACCACCGTATGGCCGCCGATCTCGCCGGAGACCCGATGCCTGGCCAGCACCCGATAGAACCGGTGGTCGCCGTCGATCTGGGCCGACTCGTACGCCGCAACCCGAGCGGCGTCGTACCGCTCGTCCTCCATCTCGAGGTCGTCCAGCGGAGCGTCGTTGATCGCGCCGGTCGCCTCCGCCAGCGCTTCGAGCAGCTCAGGAGGAGTCCGCCCGGCGATGCGCACCAGCTCGTAGTCGGCGGCTCGGGCCACGGTCTCGTCGTACATCCGGGCGAGCTGAGCCGCAGGAACCTGGCGGATCATCATCCGCCTCTGGATCGTCCGGGACTTGAGCTCGGCTCCGGCGGCGGCAGCGAAACCGGTCGTGGCCGGGTTGTCCCAGCCGTCCATGCCGAGCAGGTTGCGCCCGATCCCGGCGCAGGTCTCGGATGCCACAGCGAAGACCGCGGTGCCGTGACCGCGTCGCCGATGGGCGGGATGGACCATCAGCTCGAGCCAGGCCATGTCAAGGTTGTCGTAGTCGCTGGTGTGGACTTCGAGTACGCCGACCGCCGTACAACCGTCCCGGGCGAGGAAGTAGCGTCCCAGCTCGCCGTCCCAGCCGTAGCGCATCTCCATGCCCATCCGGTACGCCGTCTTCGGGGGCTCCCAGGGCGAGTCGGTCTCCTGCGATGCGTTGACCACGGCCACCCAGCCGGCAACTGCTGTCTCGTCGTCGGCCGAGAACTCGGTCAGCTCCATGCCGGACAGCGTGCCGCAACGAGCGGGGCTTCCGCATCCGGTTAATGCCCTACGCGCGCAGGGCGCACGCGGGGAGCTCGAACCAACGCAAGTGCTCGAAGTCCGGGCTCGCCGAGGTCACCTGCTCGCTCAGATCAGGCGGGTCCGCGTCGGCGAGGATCTTCTCCGCCTCCACGACGTGCTGTCCGAGCAGCTCCTCTCCCCCGGTCAGCGAGCTCGACGGCATCGAGACTGTCCCATCGCCGGCGTAGGCGACGTCGAATAGGCTGATCGGCGGCTCGACCAGCCCGGCCCGGTGCCTCCAGCGGCCGGTCAAGGGGTCGAAGAGGTAGTCGCCGAGCAGCTTCCAGCCGTCGTGCGCCACCAGCCGTACCGCCTCGATGAGGTAGTCGGCGACCGTGTCGGAGATGAAGTAGTTGAAGTTCACCCGCACCCAGCCCGGTTTGATGCCCTCGCAGCCGCCGGTGATCTCGCGCTCGAACTCATGGCTGCGCTCCAGGTCGATGCCGAGCAGACGGTGTCCGTAGGGACCGGCACACGAGCACCCGCCCCGGGACTGGATCCCGAACAGGTCGTTGAGCAGGGCCACTACGTAGTTGTGGTGCAGGTACCTCCCAGACGGAGCGCGCACCACGAACGAGACGATCGAGAGGCGCTCCGCCGAGAGGTTCCCGAGCAGCTCGATGGCGGGTTCGGCCCGCCACGCAGCCACCGCGCGGGCCAGGAACGTCTCCTCACGCGCCCTGATCGTCGCCGTGCCGACGGCCTGCTTGAGCTGGAAGACCAACCCAGCCCGGACCGCTTCGATGATCGCCGGCGTGCCGCCCTCCTCCCGCTGCGCCGGGTCGTCGACGTAGCGGTGGTCGTCGGGGTTGACGTAGGCGACGGTGCCTCCGCCCGGCGCGTCGGGCACCCGGTTGGCGAAGAGCTCCCGCCTGGCCACCAGCACTCCCGGTGTCGACGGACCGCCGATGAACTTGTGCGGGGAGATGAATATCGCGTCCTTGTAGGCCAGCGGGTCCGCGGGGTCCGGTGGACCCATCTCGATGCCGACGTACGGCGCTGCGGCGGCGCAGTCCCAGAACGCCAGCGCCCCGTGTTCGTGCAGCAGGGCCGAGACGCCGGCCGTGTCCGCCACGATGCCGGTGACGTTCGAAGCGGCGGAGAACGACCCGATCTTCAGCTCGCGACCGGCGTACTCGTCCAGGCGCGCGCGCAGATCGTCGAGGCAGATTCCACCATCGGCGTCCTCGTGGATGGTCACCACGTCGGCAATCGACTCTCGCCACGGAAGCTCGTTCGAGTGGTGCTCGAACGGACCGATGAAGACCACCGGCCGCTCCGCGGGCGGGATGGCTGCGCTGAGGTGATACCGGTCGTCTAGCACCGAGGGAATCCGCAACCCCATGATCCCGATCAGCTTGGCGATGGCTCCGGTGCTGCCCGAGCCTGCGAAGACCACCACACTCTGGTCGTCACCGCCGACGGCGGAGTGGATGATCGCGCGCGCCTGCTCCCGCAGCCGGGTGGACTGCAGGCCGGTGCCGCTGGACTCGGTGTGGGTGTTGGCATAGCTGGGCAGCACCTCGGCGCGGATGAAGTCCTCGATGAAGGCCAGCGCCCGGCCGCTCGCCGTGTAGTCGGCGTAGGTCACCCTGCGCGGACCGTACGGCGTGGTCATCACGTGGTCCTCACCGATCACCGACCGGCGGATCAGCTCGAGCAGGGGCGACTGCAGCACGGCCACCAGCCTACCCGTGCGTCTCGGGCCGGCCGGTCTCCGCGTTCGTCGTACTGCCGGGTCAGGCAGAGCTGTCGGCGGGGCACCAAAGCCGCGTCCCAACGGCGCCACACCTTGCTCCGAGGCGCGTTCATCGCGAAGGCGATCGTCGACGGCAGCACACCGAGCAGCATCAGCACGTTGAACGAGACGTCGTGGATCCAGCCTGCCACCAGAGCGCGCCGCGCAGGACGAGCGGGAGCGTGAGCAGATCGCGCAGGCGCGGTTGCCGAGGAGCGCCCGTATGGCCGTGGGCTGCATGACTCGATCGCACACAGCCTCAACCGTTGTGGTCGTACAGGCAGGCGGCCGAGGATGACCTGGACCGTGACCCGGAGGCCGCCCGCGGGCCGCTGCAGCAGTGGCCCGAGACCTGCGTCATACCAGCGACGTACGACGCCGCGATAGCGTCCGCACCATGCGATCCGCGAAGGACTTCTTCAGCCCGCTTGCCCTCGGCGCCCCGTCGCCGTTGCGCGAGATCCCGGCCCGGCCGAGCAGGGCGATCCACTTCTTTGACCCGAGCAACGAGAAGATGGCTGCGAAGGTCCCCCAGCTGGTCGGCAGCGTCGACGTACTCCTGGGCAACCTCGAGGACGCGATCAAGGCCGACCACAAGGTGGCCGCTCGCGAGGGTCTGGTCCGGATCGCCAAGCAGACCGCCAACCTCGGTGGGCAGAGCGGCCCCACCCAGCTGTGGACCCGGATCAACGCGCTCGACTCTCCCTGGGCCCTCGACGACCTCACTACGCTCGTCCCCGCCATCGGGAAAAAGCTCGACGTGGTCATGGTGCCGAAGGTGCAGGGCGCCGAGGACATCCACTACCTAGACCGGATCCTGGCCCAGCTCGAAGCCAAGGCCGGACTGGAGAGGCCCCTGCTGGTGCACGCGATTCTTGAGACCGCGCGCGGCGTGGCCAACGTCGAGGAGATCTGCGGCGCGTCACCCCGGATGCAGGGCCTCTCCCTGGGACCGGCCGACCTCGCCGCCGACAGGCGGATGAAGACCACCCGGGTAGGAGGTGGCCACCCGGGCTACCTGGTCCGGGAGGACCCGGACGCCGATGACCCCGACGCTCCGCGGCCGACGTACCAACAGGACCTGTGGCACTACACGATCGCCCGGATGGTCGACGCGTGTGCGATGCACGGGATCTACCCGTACTACGGCCCGTTCGGCGACATCGCCGATGTTGTTGCCTGCGAGGACCAGTTCCGCAACGCGTTCCTCCTCGGTTGCGTCGGAGCGTGGTCGCTGCATCCCAAGCAGATCGCCATTGCCCACAAGGTGTTCAGCCCCTCGGTCAAGGATGTGGCACACGCGCGCCGTGTCGTTGCGGCGATGGGCGACGGCACCGGCGCGGTGATGCTCGAGGGCAAGATGGAGGACGACGCCTCGCTCAAGCAGTGCCTGGTGATGGTCGCCCTGGCCGAGCAGCTGGCCGAGGTCGACCCAGCGCTGAAGAAGCAGTACGACGCCGTTCCCGCAGGCGGCGAAGGTAGCTGATGACCCAGACTCCCCTCGTGCTCCGGTCCCGCCGGTCGGTGCTCTATATGCCGGCCTCCAACGAGCGGGCGCTGGAGAAGGCGAAGTCGATCCCCTGCGACGCGCTGATCCTCGACCTCGAGGACGCGGTCGCTCCCGACGCCAAGCGCGCCGCTCGGGACGCGGCCTGCGCCGCGGTGGCGACCGGTGACTACGGCAGCCGCGAGCTGACCATCCGGGTCAACGGAGCCGACACCCAGTGGCATGCCGACGACCTCGCTGCGGCATGTGCAGCCGGGCCGGACGCGATCGTCGTACCCAAGGTGAACAGTGCCGACGCCGTCCTCGAGCTGGTCGAGTCGATGAGCTCGGCGCCGGCTACGACCAAGCTGTGGGCGATGCTCGAGACGCCGTACGCGATACTGCACGCCGAGCAGATCGCCTCCGCCTCGGAGCGGCTGACCGTGCTCGTGATGGGTACCAACGACCTCGCCAAGGAGCTGTACGCCGAGCACGTACCCGGTCGTGCGCCGCTGCTGACCAGCCTCTCTCTTGCTCTCCTGGCCGCCCGCGTCACCGGCAAGGTGATCCTCGACGGTGTCTACAACGACGTGCGGGATATCGACGGCTTTCTCGCCGAGTGCCAGCAGGGCCGCGAGCTGGGCTTCGACGGCAAGACCCTGATCCATCCCGGCCAGGTCGACGGCGCCAACAGGTCGTTCGTCCCTTCCGACGAGGCGGTGGCCGACGCCCACGGGATCCTGCAGGCGTGGGAACAGGGCCAGGGTTCGGGCGTAGTCACCTACCGGGGACGGATGGTCGAGAACCTCCACGTCGAGTCGGCCCGGCGCACGCTGGCCATCCATCGGGCGATCCACGACCCGCAGCGAGACTGACCATGTGGCGCACGGTCGTGCTCGGCGTCGTGGGTGGCCTACTGGTGGCCTGGCTGGCCCTGGTGGTCGCGTTGCTTGTCGCCCGGCCTCGGGGTGGTCTGCTCGGCGAGTCGCTGCGCCTGCTACCGGACCTGATCCGGTTGCTGAAACGGCTGGCCACCGACTCGGAGCTTCCGCGCGGGGTGCGAGTCAGGCTGGCGCTGTTACTGGGCTACCTCGCCATGCCGATAGACCTCATTCCCGACTTCATCCCTGTACTCGGGTACGCCGACGACGCGATCATCGTGGTGCTCGTCCTGAGGAGCGTCGTACGACGGGTCGGGCTGGAGCCGCTGCGTGAACGCTGGCCCGGCTCGCCCGACGGTTTCGGGGCCCTTTGCCGGCTCACCGGGCTGGCAGCTCGCTAGCCGACCTGCCCCAGCAGCTGGCGATGGAACTCAGTGCGCAGGTGCTGGCTGACCAGGTAGGCATCGGCATGCAGCACCCGACGCGCGGAGACCACCACCACTCGCCAGCCCTGCAGGGTAAGA
>JALZBH010000126.1 GCA_030947625.1 Actinomycetota bacterium | reverse complement strand
ACGGGTCACCCACCGTGCCACTTTGCTGGTCCCACGGGCCCTGCTCCACCCGCTGTTGCAAGGCAGCGGGGGATGAGCTGAACTCGGAGACCTCACGCATCGCAGCGAGAACGTCGTCGGGTCGAACAGACGGCGAACCGTGCCGCAAGACCAAGTCAAGTATCGCACACGTCTGTGCCCCCATCTGTTGTTCGCGTACGGCGAGGGCGAGTACCGCCGCCCGAGCATCGAAGGAGCGCAGCCCCTTCTTGGTCATCCGCTCGACGCTCACCTGCTCGGCCGAGAGCAGCTCGGCCACCGCCCGGCGAGCCACGTCAACGTGCGTGTCGGGCAGGTTGACCCGCCATCGCGAGGCCTCCAACCGGTCCGCGAGCGAGCCGCCAGAGCTGGTTACGACCTCGAGCACGTCGAGTCCGTCCGGCAACGCGGCTGCCAGCTGCTCGAGCACCACGGCCGGCTGACGGGGCTCGGCGAGCCCGATCTCGAGGTACTCCGCCTCGCTGGCAGCCCCCGTCGGTGCCGCTCCGGAGTACGAGATCCGAGGGTGGGGGTTGAAGCCGGAGGAGTAGGCCATCGGGATCCGGGCCCGGAAGACGGCCCGTTCGAAGGCGCGGCTGAAGTCGCGGTGGCTGGTGAAGCGCAGCCGGCCTCGCTTGGCGTAGCGCACCCGCAGCCGCTGGACCGGCGGCGGCTGCTGCTCGGGCTGGGCACGCACGGCGGCCACCCTAGCCCGGCCGGTGCACGCCGGGCCGTCAAGGCGGGCCGGGACCGAGCAGCCACACCGCGCCGTACGCCGCCGCACCGACCGAGGCCAGCAGCACCGCGCCGACCTGGACCGGAGTACGCCGCCGGGCCAGCCATCCGGCGACCGGTAGCAGCAACGGGAATGCCGGCAGGAGGTAGCGCGGCTTGGAGCCGAAGTAGCCAGACGTGGCGAGCGCCAACGCCACCATCGACGTCGTGTACACCAGCAACACCATCGGCTGACGTTGACGAAAGCAGGCGATAGTCAGGGCCAGCAGGATTCCGACGGCCAGCACCAGCAACACCCCCAGGACAGGCATCGGGCCGACTAACCGAGCGCCGGCCCAGCGGGCAAAGGACGCGCCGCCGTCCAGCTGGTTGTGCCAGCCCGAGGTGACCGCGAAGTAGCCGTCGAGATGGTGCCGCCGCGCCCCGACGTAGCCCAGGTAGCCGAGCATCCCGAGCGGTGCCAACCCGATCGAAAGCAGCCGCTCGCCCGGCCCCCGGTGTTCTCGCGCCAGGTCCGCCAAGGCCGCGGTGACCACGGCCAGCACGACCGCGGCGCCGATGGGGCGGGTCGCTCCCGCCAACGCAGCGAGCAGGCCGGCGGGCCACCACCGGTGGGTGAGCACACCCCACAGCGCCCAGGCTGCCAGCGCGGTGAACAACGACTCGCTGTAGGGAAGCCACTCGACCGCCCCCACGGGCACCGCCGCCCAGAGCAGCACCAGGATCAGCCCGGCCCGCTCACCCCGGACGAGTACGCCGACCCGGTGGATCCCGTCGGCGGCGACCAGCGAGGCAAGCACGCTGACCACGAACCCGGCGTCGACGTACGCCAGACCGGTCAGCGCGGCGACGACCCGTTCTGCCAGCGGCAGCAACGGGAAGAACGCAAAGTCCGAAAGCAGCCGTCCGTCGAGATGATGCACGGTGTGGCCGTAGCCGTCGGCCGCGATCCCGGCATACCACTGGGAGTCCCAGGCCGTCAGGATGAGGTGGGGATCGCGGCCAGCGAGGTCCGAAGCCGCCAGGAACGTGACCAGTACCAGCGCCCGGACTGCGACGAACAGGCCCAGGGCTCGCACCTCACGCACCCTAGGTCAGCCAGCACCTAGTAGGTGGTGACGTGCACCGCAGAGCTCATCGCCGGGGCGTTGACGGTATTGCCGACGTACGCCGCGCGGTAGGTGCAGGACAGCTGTGGCCGGATGGTGAGGTGCCAGGAGCCGTTGGTGGCGACCCTCGTCCACTGGGCGACGTACCACCTGCTGGTGCCGTCGATCCGGCGGAGGAGCCGAACGGTGCTGCCCGCCAGCGGCGTACCCCTGGTGGTGCGCAGGATTCCGGACACCACTGACGAGCTCCCGGCTCGCATGCGCCCGTGCACCAGCCGGTCGGCGAAGCTCAGCGTGGTCGCCCGCGGTGGGGCGATGGTCACCTTCTGGGTGGGCGAGATGCTGGCCAGGTCCATGGTCGTGCCGGCAAAGACCGCTCGGTAGTTGGCGGCGCGGTTGATCACCGGTGCGGCCGAGAACAGGCCGCTGGCCTGGGTGCGGGTGGTGGCGACGGCCGTCCAGGTGGTGCCGCCCACCCGTTGACGCTGGATCAGGACGGTTGCGTTGGGCACACCGAGGGTGCCGGCGCGAAGATGGCCGGTCATGCTCGCCGGCCGGTTGGCGTAGGCCGCCAGCGGGCGGGCGACCAGGCTCAGCGTGGTCGGGCTCTGGGTCACGCTGACCGAACGGCTCGCGGACGACGCATGGGCGTACGCCGGGTCGCCGGCGAAGTCAGCCCGGAAGGTGCGGGTGGTCGTCATGATCGGCGAGAACGCGAACGCCCCGGTTTGGTCGGTCGTCGCGGTTGCCACCGACTGCCAGGTGGTACTTCCCGGCGACTGTGCCGACAGCACCACCGGACGGCTGGTCAACGGCGCACCGGCTGCGGTCCTCAGCAGCCCGGAGAACCTCACCTTGGTGCCGGCCACTGCCTTGCTGGCGGAGGCGGTCAGCCCGATCGTGGTTGGCGTCGGCGTCAACTTCAAGTTGGCGACCGGCGACGCCGACCGCCTGTACGCCGAGTCTCCGGCAAACGTGACCTCGTAGCCGCCTGCGGCGACGACCTTGCGAGCAAAGGAGTAGGCACCCGTACTCGACGTGGTGGCCGAGGCCACGCGCGTCCAGGTCGTCGCACCGGAAGCCCGAGTCGACAACGAGACGGTGCGCCCGGAGACCGCAAAGCTCCCGCTGGTCAGCCGGCCCGAGAACGTGACCGACTGCCCGGTCATCGGAGCCGGGTTGGACGCTCTGAGTGTCACTGCGCTGGTGCTGGTGGTAACGGCAAGGGCGAACCGCTGCAGCAGGGCCATCGACCCGTTGAACACGTCGCGGTCGACGTTGCCGCTGATCCCGGAGATTCGGCCGCTGCTGGTGGACTGCCAGAACGACCAGGTCGGCCACCCACCGGGCACCTGTGGTGAGGAGACGCCATAGTTGGCGATCCACAATGGGTAGGCGTGGAATGCGTTGCTGTTGCCGAGTCGCTCGACCCAGAACGCCGGCGAGACATAGATCATTGGCGTCCGACCGGTAAGGGCGGCCACCTCCTGCAGCCACTGCCGGGTCCAGGTGACCAGCTGAGACGGGCTCAGTCCGCCGGTGGCCTCGAGGTCGAGCACCGGCGGCAGCGTCCCGCGGGTGTTCTGCCGTGGCAGCCTCGAGACGAAGTACTTGGCCTGGGAGACCCCGGACCCCACGCTGGGTCGCGCGAAGTGGTAGGCGCCGTGGTAGATGCCGTTCTTGGCGGTCGCGGTCCAGTCCGAGGCGAAGTACGGGTCGGAGTAGAACGAGCCTTCAGTGGCCTTGAGGAAGGCGAACTTCACCCCACTGTGAGCAACAGAGGTCCAGTTCAGCGAGGTGGAGTGCTGCCAGTTCGAGGTGTCCACCCCGGGGACCATGGCGTACGCCGCGCCCGCGCCAAAGACGACCACGGAAGTCAGTGTCGCCGCCACTAGGCGCAACCCGTTGCGCGCAGTTGTGTTCGAGCCATTCACGGTTTTCGACCCTTCGCCAGACGAAAGGGAGCACCGACGAGGAGCCCACCTCTTCGCAGCGAGGCTAGTCGCGTTTCGTCACTCTGGGAACACTAGTCACCAACTTTCTCAGCCGACACGCGAACTACATCCGTGTCATTTAGTCCGCGTTCTGCTAATAGAGCGCACCAGCGGCGAGGCGTACACCGATTTGACCACCTCCCCGTCGAGCCAGGCCGTCAGCCGGTCCGCCTGGGCCTGGAGCGCTGTCGTCGCCTCGGCACCGAGATCCTCCAGCAGCAGCAGCCGGACCTCGCCGTCCGGCAGCTGGTGCCAGCCGCCCACGATCCGGCCGTCCCACCAGGCAGTGGTGCCGGCGTTGCCGTTGACGTCGAAGAGCCGCTCGGCATGTGGCCCAAGGTAGAAGCCCCGATGCCTCCAGCCCATCACGGTCGGGTCGAGCACCGGCAGCAGCGCGGCCCAGGGCTCGGGGCGTGGCCCGGTCTGGGTGTCGTCGGGCAGCACCCATCCGGTCGCACCGCTCGGGCACTGGAGGCCGACCTCGCATGCGGCTACGTCATCAAGCGCCCGTCGTACGGCGGACTTGGTGGCGCCCAGCCACCAGACCAGATCGGTCTCACTGCCCGGACCGAAGGTGCGCAGCCACGAGGTCACCAGCTGGGCGTACCCCTCGCGTTCGGACACCGGCTCGGCCGGTTCCCCGAGCCACTGCTCGGTCACGGTCCAGCGTGGCCGCGAGGTCTTCCAGCCGCCCGCATTGTCCCCGCGGACGATGGTTCCTTCGGCCGCCAGCGTAGTGAGCACCCGTGGCGCGATCGGGATCGTGGTGCCGTAGGACTTGCCGAGCGCGTAGGTGATCCGGGCGTCGAGCTCGGGCAGCTCGGCGCGCAGCTGCATGGTGGTCATCGGGCCCCGCTCGGCGACCAGGGCCAGGACGGCGGCGAGGTTGCGTTCGACCCAGGCCTCGCCCGAGCTGGTGATCGCCCCGCTGACGACCTCCTTTGCCAGCCGCGCCCGCTGTTGTAGGGCGACCCGCTTGGCGGCACTCCCCCAGACGGCCGGCAGCAGCGAGCGCGGAAACGCGAACACCGTGCGCCGCATCGCCAGCTGCCTGACGACCGACCGGTCGACGTACAACGCCTTGTCGATGTCCTCGCGGCTGGCCTCGCAGCGGGCGAACACCGACAGGTAGACCGACGCCGGCTCGGTCGCATGCAGACAGGTCATCGCGGAGACCGCCTCGAGCACGTCGGAGGCCCGAGCTGTCGGCGCCAGACGGTGCCTGGCCGCCAGGCGCGCGCGCCGCTGCTCGTCGCTGATCGCGGTCACCGGCCAACCCTCGCACAGCGCCCGGACAGCGCGGCTGAAACACTGCGCCGGTGACCGAGCATGCACCGATGCCTGCCGGCCGGCGCGGCCAGACGCTGGTGCTGGTCGGGATCATCGCGCTCGCGTTCAACCTGCGACCGGCGGCGGTCAGCGTCGGGCCGGTCCTCGCCGACATCCGCGCCGACCTCGGCATGTCATCGACCCAGGCAGGCATCCTCACCACGCTGCCGGTGCTCGCGTTTGCGCTCTTCGGCGCCCTGGCGCCCCGGATCGCGCACGTCGTCGGACTGCACCGGACCTCGTTCCTGGCCCTTCTCAGCATGGTCCTTGGTCTCGCGGCCCGGTCGCGGGTGTCGCAGGTGTGGCTCTTCCTGGCGCTCACAGTGCTCAGCCTGGCGGGCGCCGCGACCGCGAACGTCTTGATGCCCTCGCTGGTCAAGCTCCACTTCCCGGACCGGATCGGCCCGTTGTCCTCGATCTACACCACTGCGTTGTCCGTCGGCCTGTTCCTCTCCGCAAGCCTCACCGTCCCGATCTCCGACGCGCTGGGCTCCTGGCGCTGGGGCCTGGCCTCCTGGGCCGTGGTAGCCGCCCTGGCCGCCGTCCCCTGGGTCGCGTTGGTCGCCCGCGACCAGAGCCTGGCCACCGGACGACGAACGGTGAGCCTGGGCCAGGTGGCCCGAACCCCCCTCGGCTGGTGGATGGCGATGTGCTTCGGCTTGCAGTCGCTTCAGGCGTACGCCGTGTTCGGCTGGTTCGCCCAGGTGTACCGCGACGCTGGCTTCTCGCCCACGACGGCCGGGCTGCTCCTCGGCACGGTCACCGGGGTGTCGATCCCGGTGTCGTTCTGGGTGCCGACGTACGCCGCAAAGCTGCGCAACCAGACCTGGCTCTTCATGGCATTGTTGGCCGCCGACGCCATCGGGTACGCCGGACTGGTTGTCGCCCCGCACGCTGGTGCCTGGGTCTGGGCGGCTCTGGTCGGTGCCGGCACCGGGGTGTTCCCGCTGGTGCTCACGCTGATCGGGCTGCGTTCCCGCACCGAGGGCGGCACGGCGGCCCTGTCCGGCTTCACCCAGTCGGTGGGCTACCTGGTGTCGGCGGTCGGGCCGTTCGGCATGGGCTACCTCTACGGCCGCACCGGAGGCTGGAGCGTTCCGTTGCTGAGCCTGCTGGCGCTGCTCGGCCCGCTGGCGCTCACCTGTGTCTTCGTCTCCCGGACTTCCTTCGTCGAGGACCAGATCGCCAAGCGGTCCCGCGCTCTCGCCCACCGACAGTGAGCCGCAGCGTTCACTGCACGCTCAGCGGCAACAGCTTCTGACCGGTCGGGCCGATCTGGATGTCGGTGCCCATCTCGGGGCAGACGCCGCAGTCGTAGCACGGCGTCCAGCGGCAGTCCTCCACCTCCTCGGCGACCGGGTCGAGCGCGTCCGCCCAGTCCTGCCAGAGCCAGTCCTTGTCCAGCCCGGAGTCGAGATGGTCCCAGGGCAGCACCTCGGCGTACTCGCGCTCGCGGGTCGTGAACCAGTCCACGTCGACGCCGGTCCCAGCCAGCCCGCGCTCGGCGGCGGCCATCCAGCGGTCGAAGGAGAAGTGCTCGCTCCAGCCGTCGAACCTGCCGCCGTCGCGCCAGACCTCCTCGATGACCGCGCCGACCCGGCGGTCACCGCGGGAGAGCAGGCCCTCGACGATGCCGGGCCTGCCGTCGTGGTAACGGAAGCCGATCGCCCTACCGAAGCGCTTGTCTGAACGCACCGCCTCGCGCAGCTTGCGCAGCCGGTCGTCGGTGGTCTGGTGGTCCAGCTGAGCTGCCCACTGGAAGGGCGTGTGTGGTTTCGGGACGAAGCCGCCGATCGAGACCGTACAACGGATGT
>JALZBH010000125.1 GCA_030947625.1 Actinomycetota bacterium | reverse complement strand
ACCATCTGGCTCGAGCAGATATAGCTCTCGCACTGTTTGCCCCTTCGACCCTGCGACCCCGACGGGCCGCGACTGTTGTGCCGGTGCCGGTGTCCGTGCTGCTGCTCGCGCCGGTGGTGATGTTCGTCACCGACGAGCGGTGGACTTGGAAAACCACACAGGTGTGATTACATGCCTGTCATACGGCTCCCGTCAAGCCTGGATCTGATATGGGCCGCCCAGTTGCGGCTCCCGTGGGACAGACTTGCCGCCATGACCGATGCGCCCTCCACCGCAGTCGCGGGGCCGCCCGAAAGCACGGGCGCCGGCGTCCCTGGCCGGGTGACCGTGCTTTCCGGCGGCGTTGGCGGAGCCCGGTTCCTGCGCGGCTTGCTTCGGCTGGTTGCCCGCAGCGGGGCCGGCACCGACGTCACTGTGGTTGCGAACACCGGCGATGACATCTGGCTGCACGGCCTCAAGATCTGTCCCGATCTGGACACGGTGATGTACACCCTTGGCGACGGCATCGACACAGAGCGCGGGTGGGGCCGGGACGGGGAGACCTGGCAGGTCAAGGCCGAGCTGGCCGCGTACGACGTGCAACCGGACTGGTTCGGGCTGGGCGACCGGGATCTGGCCACCCATCTGGTACGCACCCAGATGCTCGAGGCCGGCTACCCGCTCTCCCAGGTGACCCAGGCGCTGTGCCGCCGCTGGCAGCCAGGCGTCCGGCTGCTGCCGATGACTGATGACCGGGTCGAGACCCATGTGGTGATCGAGGATCCTGCGGACGGCGAGCAGCGGGCGGTGCATTTCCAGGAGTACTGGGTGCGGCACCACGCCGAGGTTCCGGCGTACGCCGTGGTGCCGATCGGCGCCGAGCGGTCGGTGCCGGGGCCCGGCGTGCTCGAGGCCGTCACGGAGGCCGATCTGGTCATCCTGCCGCCATCGAACCCGGTCGTCTCGATCGGTGTGATCACCGCCGTTCCCGGCGTCCGCGAGGCCCTGCGGGCGACCACGGCTCCGGTCGTCGGCGTCTCCGGGATCATCGGTGCCGACCACGTGCACGGCATGGCCCGGCAGCTCCTCGGCGTGATCGGCGTCGAGTGCTCCGCCGCCGGGGTGGCCGAGCACTACGGCGCTCGCAAGGCCGAGGGGCTGCTCGACGGCTGGCTGGTCGACACCTCCGACGTCGAGCTGGTCGGGCGGGTCGAGTCGGCCGGCGTCCGGTGTCGTGCCGTGCCCCTGCTGATGCGTGACGACGACGCCACCGCCGACATGGCCGCGGCCGCGATCGAGCTGGTGGGGTGAGCGGGGCGCGTGATCCAGGCGTACGCCGTCGACGGGTTCGGCGAGGTAGTCGAGGGCACCGACCTTGCCCAAGAGATCTCCAGGCTGGCCGAGCCGCGTGACGGCGACATCGTGCTGGTCACCAGCAAGGTGGTCAGCAAGGCCGAGGGTCAGGTGAGGTCCGGCACCCGCGAGGACGCGCTCCCCTCCGAGACCGTGCGCGTGGTGGCGCGCCGAGGACCCACCACGATTGTCGAGAACCACCTGGCTCTGGTGATGGCCGCGGGCGGTGTCGACGCCTCCAACGTCGAGCCGGGACACGTCGTGCTGCTCCCGCGCGACCCGGACGCCACCGCCCGGGGTATCCGGGAGCAGCTGGCCGAGGTCGGCGTGAACGTCGCGGTCGTCGTCACCGATACCGCCGGACGGCCATGGCGGATGGGACAGACCGACATCGCCATCGGCGCAGCCGGGCTGGACGTGCTCGAGGACCTCGCAGGGTCACGCGACACGTACGGCAACGAGCTGGCAGTCACCGCTCCGGCCATTGCCGACGAGCTAGCCGGGCTGGCCGAGCTGGTCGCGGGGAAGCTGACTGGCCGGCCGGTGAGCGTGGTCCGGGGAATGTCCTCACGGGTGCTGCCCGGGGGGCAGCACGGTCCGGGTGCCCGGGCGCTGGTACGTGACCGGGGTAGCGACATGTTCGCGCTCGGGACGCGCGAGGCCGTCCTTGCCGCCGTACAGCGCACCGATGGGGCGTCCTTCGGCACCCCGGCCACTGCCGCGGAGCTGGTTGCCGTGCTCGCCGAGTGCGGTCTCGATCCGTCCGAGACAGCCGGCGAGGTAGTCCTCACCGGATCCGACGACGACCGGCTCCGAGCCGAGATCGTCGCGTTCGCGTACGGCTGGCGCCCCACGGAACCGCCGAACCGCGACTCGTGCTCTGCCGAACCACGACTCGTGCTCAACCGACCCCGCGGCTCGGCTGGAACTTAAGTCGCGGCTCGACGGATCAGGTGAGGTCGTCCCGGCCGTTCTTACCGAGCCAGGCGACGATCGCCTTCACCCCCTGCGCCCGCTCGAGCGTGGTGACCAGTAGTGCATCGCCGGTGTCGACGACGACCACGTCGTCGAGTCCGAGCAGGGCGATGGTCCGCCCGCCAGCCGGTACGACGAGCCCGGTTGCGTCCTCGGCGAGCACTAGCTCCGGGTCACCAAGCACCTTCAGCGGCATAGCGTCCGAGGACGGAAGCAGCCTCGCGAGCGAGCCGAAATCTCCGACGTCGTCCCAGCCGAACGACCCCGGCACCATCGCCACGCGACCGGTGGCGGCAGCCGGCTCGGCGACCGCGTGGTCGATGGCGATCTTCTCCAGCCCAGGCCACACCGTGTCGATCGAGACGGGTTCGGACGCGATCTCCCGCAGACCCGCCGCCAGCTCGGGGTGCTCCTCGGCGAGCAGGTCGAGCAGCACGGACGCCCTGACGACGAACATGCCGGCATTCCAGCGATAGCTCCCCGATGCCACATACGCCGCCGCCCGGTCAGCATCCGGCTTCTCCACGAACTCCCGGACACGGACGGCCGTGTCGAAACCGGGCAGCCTTTCGCCGCCCTGGATGTAGCCGAACCCGGTCGCCGGTCCCCGCGGCTCGATGCCGATGGTTACCAGCAGGTCCCGCTCGGCCACAGCGACCGCTTCGGCCACGCAGGCCCGCCACGCCGCCTCCTCGCGGACCACGTGGTCGGCGGCGAACGAACCGAGTACGGCGCCCGGATGTTCGCGCTCGAGGATGGCCGCGGCCAAGCCGATCGCGGCCATCGAGTCCCGGGGCGCCGGCTCGGCAAGCACACGGTCGGCCGGCAGACCGGGCAGCTGGCGGCGTACGGCGGCGGCGTGGCTGGTGCCGGTGACCACCAGCACCCGGTCGGCCACCAGCGGAGCCAGGCGGTCGACCGTCGCCTGCAGCAGCGAACGGCTGCTTCCGGTCAGGTCAAGCAGGAACTTGGGGTTCGAGGCCCGCGAAAGCGGCCACAACCGGGTGCCCGCGCCACCGGCAGGTACCACCGCCCAGAGCTCGCCCATGGCCGGCATCTTGTCATCCCATCGGCCACGGAAGACTCAACTCCGGTCAGCCACCCAGGGTGTACGAGCCGAACCCGGCCCCGACGTACTGGCGGACTCCGAAGCCGCTGCCCGTCCCCGGCAGCATCCATAGGTAACCAGTTGCCTTCTCACGCACCAACAAGTCCGGTACCCCGTTGCCGTCGACGTCACCGACTCCGATCACCCAGTCGTACGCCGAGGCGGGTGCTCCCGCCCTGGCCAGAGCCGAGGCCGAGTCTGAGCCGGTGAACGGCACGAACGAGCCGTCGCTGGAGCGCAGTGCCGAGCCGGGCCACTTGCCACTGGGCCAGGAGCCCGTGCCGATCTGGTTGTAGGTCCGGATCGTGTCGGCGGCCTTACGTGGTGCCTTGAACCCGAACCTGCCGTCGCCGGGGAATATCGTCATGACCCCGCCGGGCCCACGACCGACGAGGTCGGGATGTCCGTCACCGGTCACGTCCCCGGCCGCGGAGAGCCCGGTGATCGACCGCCACCCGGCGCCCATCACCCGCGGCTTGCCGAACCCGCCGGTGCCGAGCCCGAGCCGCAGCACGAGCAGGTCCTTGCTCTGCTGACGGACGATGACATCGCTGCGCCCGTCGCGGTTCCAGTCCCCGACGTCGAGGACCTGGTTGGCGTCCGGCACGGTCATGTTGCTGGTCGTCCTCGGCAGCAGGTTGCTCAGCCCGTTCGCGGGTACGACGACCAGGCTGCCGGTGCTGCTTCGACCGACGATGTCGGGCTGCTTGCCACCCACCAGCTGCCCGCTGGACATGAGCGACAGGTCGGACATGCCGCCGAATGGGCCGTCGAAGTGGCCGAACCGGTAACCCCCGCGGCCGGGGAAGAGGTACATCAGGCCGTTCCCGGCGTTGCGCATCACGATGTCGCCGACGCCGTCTCCGGTCAGGTCACCCCCGCCGACGAGGTCGTACTGAGTGCCGACGCTCACCCGCCGGATCGGCGTACCCAGATGGGAGCCGCCGAGGCCGGGGATCACCCACAGTCCGCCGTCCTTGCCGATGGCGACCAGATCGGGGCGGCCGTCGTTGTTCAGGTCGCCCGCGACGACGGTGCTCACGTAGTCTCCCCAAGCCTTGCGCATCAGCTGCGGTTTCGCGAACCGCCCGGCGCCGGTGCCCGGGTAGAGGTACAAGGCACCGGTCTTGGCCGTCCGGGTGATCAGGTCGTTGCGTCCGTCTCCGGTGAGGTCCCCCGCCCCGAGGAGCAGGTCGGCCTTGCCGAATGTCGAGGTGGCGGCCACGCCGCCGGTGTCGACCTGGCCGTCGCCCCTACCCGGATAGACCCGGCTCCAGCCAGTGGCCCCGGTTCGACCGAGTACGTCGCCCTGGCCGTCCCCGGTGACATCCCCGACCGCCACGACAGCATTCAGGTCTCGCCACGCCCCGGCGGTGGTGACCGGGCTCCGATAGCCGGTCAACCCGCCGGTCGGCAGGACGCTGATCGCACCACCGGGGCTCTTCAGCACCAGGTCTGGCGCACTGCTGCCCGTGAGGCTTTCCCGAGCGGGGAAGGTCATCCCGCTCGGCTGCGGTACGGCGGCGCCCGGTGGCTGCGTCGGGTTGGGCGGCGGCGGCGGCGTGGGTGTCTGCGCGTTGAGCTGGATCTGGCGAGCCGCAACGCGGATCGAGGGAAGCTTGGCGTAGAGGTACCGGCCAGGACAGGCGGTCGAGTTGGCGTCCCGATGCCCGTTGATCGCCTGCAGCCAGCGGTTCTTGACCCAGATATGGGAGTTGTCGGCGCGGATGTCGGCGAGCGAGAGCTTCCAGGCGAACAGCGTGGCCTCGGCGTTCAGCAGCGCTTGGGGTGGCACTCCGCGACCGTTGTCGTAGATGTCGAAGTTGCCAATCGCGGACGCCGCGAAGGACACCTCGTTGTAGCCCAACGTGTGGGCTCCGACAACCGCCCGGTCGACGCCGCCGTACCGGCCCTCCCAGATCCTGCCGAACCGGTCGATCAGGAAGTTGTACCCGATGTCGCTCCAGCCGCGGGACTGGGTGTGGTAGGCGTAGATGCCGCGGATCAGCGCAGGTACGTCGGCCGCGGTGTAGTTGTTCGCATCCACCGTGTGGTGGATGAACCCGGTCTCGACCGTCCCGTAGGTCAGCGCCGACTTGTTGCGCATGTTCTCGTTCGCACCCCACTGGGCACGCGAGAAGATCTGTGGCTTCGGCGCGACCTTCATCGCCTGGAGGGCGACCCCGTTCGAGGAGCCGTTCGAGGAGCCGTTCGAGGTGCCTCTCGAGGTGCCGCTCGAGGTGCCCTGGCGCGCGGAGGCCAGCTTCGCGGTGTCGATCGCCGCTGCTTCGTTCCGGGTCTTGCCGATGCCGGGGTCGATCAGAGCCAGCCGGATCCCGGCGGGCGGCGTACCGGAAACGGTTTCGGCCCGCAGCTGGACGGCGTCCACCGACCCGACCACAAGGGGGTCGGTGCCGGGTCGAGAGGTCTTCGCGTCAGGCGAGCTCGGGTCCGGACCATGGTCGTCGTGATAGGCGAGCTTCGTCCAGTTCGACCAGACGCCGGACTTCTCCGAGCGGACGGCCAGGTTGATCTGGTTCTCGGCGAGACGGATGCCGTGGGCCCAGGTCACCCCGACAGTCGCAAAGCCGGAGACTTTCTCGGGCCTGGTCAGGACCGCGAGGCGCAGGGCGCGGCTGCCCCCGGACGTCATCCGACCTGGTTGTGAGAGCGACCCGTTCGTATGACGTCCCGGGGGACTCGCTGCGAGCGCCTGCTTATCGACGCCCGTGACCCGCACCTCGCGCACCTTCGGGGTGACCGGGGTGGTGTCCACGACGGCTGCGCGGACGACGACCGCCGGCACCAGATCCGCTCCGGCGACCGGTGCGGGCGGGGCGACGATCTGCAGGGTCATCACCCCGGCAGCCGACAGCCCCACCGCAACGACGACCGCGGTGACAAGGAACTGCTGACAGATGGTGACGTAACGGGAGCGGGAGAAATGCATCGACAAGGTACTCCCATGCGGGGGAAGTTGATCACACGAGTACCAAGTTTCACACCAGCAACAGGCTTGAGCGCAAGGGGTTCGGTCTAATTACAGATATGTAATTAGACGTATTACTACGATGTCATTTAATGGGCCGGACCCCGCATTCTGCGCCGGGTGCGAACCCGTCCCGGATCAGATGTCGGCGCCGAGCTCGGCGTCCAGCAGCTCTTCGTCGGTCTCGGTGTCGTCGTCGTACTGGAGGTAGGCGATCCCCTCGTCGACGTCCCCGTCGAAGTTCAGGTGCCCGGACTCGAGCACCAGCACCCGGTCACACATCTCGCGCACCGAGGCGGTGGCATGGCTGACGTAGAAGATCGTGGTGCCTTCCTGACGGATCTCCTGCATTTTTGCCAGGCACTTCTTCTTGAAGGGCCGGTCCCCCACTGCAAGCACCTCGTCGGCCAGAAAGATGTCGGCGTCGACGTGGATCGCGATCGAAAATCCCAGCCGGGCGAACATCCCAGACGAGTAGTGCGAGACCGGAGTGTCGATGAACTTCCCGATATCGGCGAAGTCGACGATTCGGTCGAACTTTGCCTTGATCTCCTTCTCGCCCATTCCCAGGATCGCCCCGTTGAGGAAGAGGTTCTCCCGCCCGGTGAGCTGGGGGTGGAAGC
>JALZBH010000033.1 GCA_030947625.1 Actinomycetota bacterium | reverse complement strand
CGCTGAGCGAGATGGCCGACCAGATCGGCGTACGCGTGGTCACCTACCTGCACAGCGACGTGACTGCCGTCGCCGACCTGCTCTCGGACCAGCTGCTGGTGCTCGCCGATCGCGACAAGGGCCAGGAGACGGCCAGCCAGGGCCGGTTCGGTTACGCCAGCCGGCACCTCGACCTGCGGCTCGACCCGGGTCGCCAAGACCTGCCGGTTTTCGAGTCGATCCGGGACCACACGTTCGAGGTGCAGATCCGCACGGTGTTGCAGCATGCCTGGGCGGAGTTCGAGCACGACATCCGCTACAAGGGCACCATCCCCGACGCCCACGCTCCGGACCTGGACCGGCGGCTCACGTTGGCGGCCGGGCTGCTGGAGCTGGCCGACCGGGAGTTCTCCACAATTCGCGACCGGTTGCAGTCGGAGATGACCGTCGGCCCCATGGGGCCCTCCGAGCCGGCGCCGCGGATCAGCGCCCGCGACCTGGCGACGTACCTCGTCGGCCGGTACGCCGATGCCGGCTGGTCCAAGACCGACCACTACGTCTGGATCTCCGGGCTCCTCCACGAGCTCGGCATCGACTCGCCCGACGAGCTGGCGGCAGCATTGCGGGGCGTGGACAGCGAGACGATCACCGCACGGATGGCCTACAAGTACCCCGCAGGTGCCGTCCGCCGGCTCGACGACGACCTGCTGGCGTTGTACGGCGAGCGGTACGTCAGGCTGCGCGGCAACGCCGACCGGGTCCAGCTGCTGACCTCGCGGTTGGAGCGGATCCGCGCCGAGCCGGGTGCCGGCTAGCGTGCAGACTCCACCCATCTCACCCGGATCGTCCTCGCCTCGCGTGGCCGTGATCGGCGGCAGCGGCTTCTACGAGTTCCTCGACGACCCTCGACCCACCACGGTCGCCACCCCGTACGGTGACCCGTCGGCGCCGATCTCCGTCGGGACGGTGGCCGGCCGCCTGGTCGCATTCCTCCCTCGCCACGGAAGGGCCCACGAGTACCCCCCGCACCGGATCAACTACCGGGCGAACATCTGGGCGCTCCGGGCACTCGGCGTACGACGGGTGCTGGCGCCGTGCGCCGTCGGCGGCCTGGACCCTGCTCTGCTCCCCGGCACGGTGGTCGTCCCCGACCAGCTGGTCGACCGCACCACCTCGCGGGTGCAGACGTTCATGGAGCAGGGCGGGGTGCACGCCCCGTTCGCCGATCCGTACTGTCCCCGGCTGCGGTTGGCCGTGCTGGCCGCCGACGACGCGGTAGTCGACGGCGGCACCATGGTCGTGGTCGAGGGTCCCCGGTTCTCCACGCGGGCGGAGTCGCAGAGCTTTGGCGCGGCCGGCTGGTCGTTGGTCAACATGACCGGCCAACCGGAGGCCGCTCTCGCCCGTGAGCTCGGGCTCTGCTACGCCACGCTGGCGTTGGTCACCGACTCCGATGCCGGTGTCGTCGGGGGTGTCGGCGTCGACCAGGCACTGGTGTTCGCCGAGTTCGCCCGGCACATCGACCGGCTCAAGGACATCCTTGGAGTCGCCATCCCCGCAGCCGACATCGGCACCGACAGTTGTGGGTGTGCGGCGTGGCTGGCCGGGGTCTCACTGCCCTTCGAGCTGCCGTGAAGGTGCTGGTCACCGGCGCCGCCGGGTTCATCGGCGCCGCGGTGGGCACGGCGCTGGAAGCTGCTGGTGCCGAGGTTGTGCGCGTCGACTGCTACCTACCGCAGGCACATGGCCACGCCGAGCGGGACCCACGGGTGCACGTCGTCGACGTCAGGACGGCCGACTCCTGGACAGCCCTGCTCGGCGGAGTGGATGCGGTGAGTCACCAGGCCGCCATGGTGGGGGCCGGCGTCAGCATCGCCGACCTTCCGACGTACGCCGGGATCAACGACCTCGGCACAGCCGCGCTGCTTGCGGCGATGCACGCCGCGGAGGTCGCTGCGTTGGTGCTGGCCTCCTCGATGGTGGTTTACGGCGAAGGCAGGTACGCCTGTCCGGAACACGGCCGCCGAAAACCCGGCCCGCGGGACCGAGCTGCCCTGGAGGTCGGCGAGTTCGAGAACCACTGTCCCGAATGCGGGCGTCCGCTGGACTGGCGAGGGGTTCCGGAGACCGCGCGTCTGGACCCGCGTGGCGGCTACGCGGCCAGCAAGGTCGCCCAGGAGCACTACACCGCTGCCTGGGTTCGGCAGGCCGGTGCCCGCGCGATCGGGCTTCGCTACCACAACGTCTATGGGCCGCTGATGCCTCGAGACACGCCGTACTCCGGTGTTGCGGCGATGTTCCGCTCGGCCCTCGAGGCGGGGCGCGCGCCCCGGGTCTTCGAGGACGGTGGCCAGCTCCGCGACTTCGTGCACGTCGATGACGTGGCTCGTGCCAACGTGACGGCGCTCGAGCGCGTGGTAGGCCGGCCCGCCGGCTCGTGGACGGCGTACAACGTCTGCTCGGGGCGACCGATCTCCGTCGGCCAGGTGGCCACAGTGCTCGCGGAGGCGACCGCGGGACCGGCGCCAGTCGTGACAGGTGAGTTCCGGCTGACCGACGTGCGCCACCTCGTGGCCGCACCCGAGCGAGCAGCCACCGAGCTCGGTTTCACCGCAGACATCACCCCGCAGGCCGGGCTCCGGCGCTTCGCCACCGATCCGCTTCGCGCGTCGGTCACCAGGGCGTAGCGAGAAGGTGCTGCATGACGAGCGCCGAGGCCAGCTGAGCGACCAGGCCGAGCCGCCGCCATCGCAGAGGCAGCAAGGCGCACCCGGTGAGCAGCCAGGGCGCGAACGGCAGCCAGATCCGCTCGGTCTCGGCCTTGCTCATCAAGGAGGCGTCGGCGAGGAGAACCATGGCAAGACCGGCCAGCGTCAGCAGGACCGGGACTCGGCCGTCGGCCGGTGGCCGTCGTGAGCCGATGAGAGCGCTGGCTGCGGATGCGCCCCAGATGGGCCCCGCCGAGAACGTCAGGGCGGCCAGGTCTGCCCACACCCAGTAGGCCGCCGGCCTGAGCCGGGCGATTCCCGCCCAGTACCGATGCTGGAGCACCGGTAGTGCCTGCCACCAGGCAAAGCCGAGTGCGTTGAAGGACAGCACAACCGCTACGGCAGCTCCGGCGGCGGCAGGCAGCGGGCGCCAGCTGCGACCCAGCCAGAGCACCGTCAACGCGAGCACGCCCAGGACCGGTAGGCCGTAGGACAGCATTACGCAGGAGCCCAGGAGCAGCCCTGCCACCGCTGCCCAGCCGGCGACAACGGCTCGGTGTCGATGGCGCGTGGCGAGAGCAAGCGCGGCCATGCCCCACGCAGCGATCGCGGCGAACATCGCGTCGGCCGAGACGGCCTGCCAGACCGCCGCCGGTCCCAGGACAAGGAACGGTGCTGCCCGGCGGGCGGCAGCCTCCGCTCCGAGCTCGCGCATCGTGACGAGTACGGCGGGAGCGGTGGTGGCCGCGATCGCGGTGACCACGAACCCCGCGGCGAGCCCGCCCCCCAGACCGAGATGCACCAGCAGCACGAAGAAGAGCAGCGCACCGGGCGGATGTCCGGCGACGTGCACGGGCCAGTTGTGCGGTGCCGCGGCCAGCGGGATCCGGCTGACGAACTCATGCAGCGTCGTCGTAACGCTGGTTACCTGGGTGGCCGTTCGTAGGTACTCGTTCTTGGCTTCCAGGACAGCGCCGATCCCGTCGCGACCGCCGACTAGCGCCAGCGAGACGAGCCACGCCAGCCCGACGACGTACCCGAACAGCAGCAGCCGTCGCCAGGGCAGCCGCTCCGCGAGTGTGAGGCCCTGCCAGGAGGCCAGCCCCGCGATGAGCAGAGCCGCCGGCGTGCCCGGGCCGATCCGCGGGTGCCAGCCGGCATTCAGCGGTGGGAACTGGGGTGAGTGGACCGACCAGCCGGTGGCCGCCGGCACGGCCATCGACAAGACGACCAGCGCCAGTACGGCGATCGTGCCCAGCCGGCGAGCGCGCGCCTCGACACCGGGGAAGGCCATCCGCCGAGGCTAGGGACAACCGTCCCCGGAACGGGCTGCGGGCCCGCGCCCGTCAGAGACTCGTAATCTTTGACGCCGCCGTTGGCGACTCGCGATCCCTAGCGTTGAAACCATGACGATCTGTGACCTGGTCATCCCCTGTCGGGACGAGGCGCCGGCTCTGCCGGAGCTGCTCGCCCGGGTACCCGAGCAGTTCACGCCGATCGTGGTGGACAACGGCTCGGCCGACCTGACCGGCGAGGTGGCGCGGTCCATGGGCGCCCGGGTCGTGACCGAGGACCGGCCCGGGTACGGTGCCGCCGTACATGCCGGCTTGTTGGCCGCCACCGCCGAGTACGTCGCTGTCATCGACGGGGACGGCTCGATGGACCCCGCAGATCTGGTGCCGCTGCTCGAGGCTGTCAGGACTGGCCGCGCGGACCTGGCGGCCGGTCGTCGGCGGCCTTCGGCGCGCGGGGTCTGGCCCTGGCATGCCCGCGCGGGCAACCTGGTCGTGCTCCGTTGGCTGCGGCTGCGTACCGGGTTGGTCCTCCAGGACATCGCTCCGATGCGCGTGGCCGGCCGGGCCGCGCTGCTCGAGCTGGGTGTTGTCGACCGGAGGTTCGGGTATCCCGTCGAGCTGTTGCGCAAGGCCGCGGAGGCAGGGTGGGCATGCGAGGAGCGCGACATCGCCTACCGACCACGAGCCGTCGGGACCCGGTCCAAGGTGTCGGGTTCTGCGATCGGCACCGTGCGGACGATCCGCGACTTCGCCCGGGTACTCGGTTGAGCGCCCAGGCGGTGCTGGTGGTCGCGAAGTCGCCGGTGGCCGGACGGGTCAAGACCCGGCTCGGCGCCGAGGTCGGGATGGCGTACGCCGCGGAACTCGCTGCGGCTGCCCTGCTCGACACGCTCAGCACCAGTGCCCGCGTGTTCGGGAGAGGACGTCGCTATCTGGCGCTGCACGGCTCGCTGGAGGACCTGCATCCGAGCTCTCATCGGCGAAGTCTCGCGCTCGAGGCGCGGGGTTGGTCGCTGATCCCCCAGCGTGGAATGGGGCTCGGGGCGCGGCTCAGACATGCCCACGAAGATGCGGCTCGGCTGTCGGGAGGACCCGTCGTACAGGTGGGCATGGACACCCCGCACCTCGATGCGGCCGTCCTGGGTCATGCCGGCGAGTTCTTGGGCACTGAGCGGACCGCGGTCCTGGGTCCGGCGTACGACGGTGGGTGGTGGTTGCTCGGCGTCTCCGATCCGGGACTGTTGGGCGCCCTCCCCAGCGTGCCGATGTCGACCAAGAGGACCGGGGTGGCGACCCGCCGGATGCTGGCGCGCGCGGGAGCGACGACGCATCTGGTCGAGACACTCCGCGACGTCGACACCGCAGCGGACGCCGACCAGGTGGCTGCACTTGCACCGCACAGTCACTTTGCGCGGGCCTGGTCCGGCGTCGGTGAACGGTGGCTGGCCGGATGACCGCCGAGGTCCTCGCGGCGGTGAGCGTTGCCGACGCGTTCAGCGCGGCCCTGAGAGGCGAGCCCTGCCGAGTGTGGGGCATCGGGTCCAGGAGCCGAGCGCTGCCGGTCGCGAGCTGGACGGCCCCGGTGTCCGGCACCGACCTGGCGATCCTGTCGGCATGCGTCGGGCCGACGCTCGACATCGGCTGCGGACCGGGTCGGTTCACCGCCGCGCTCGCCGCTCGCGGGCAGGTCGTGCTGGGCATCGACCTCGTCGCCGAGGCGGTCAACCAGACCCGTCAGCGAGGTGCGAGCGCCCTGCAACGCAATGTGTTCGACCCGCTTCCTGGTGAGGGCCGCTGGCAGACGGCGTTGTTGGCCGACGGCAACATCGGCATCGGCGGAGATCCGGTTGCGCTGCTCGGACGGGCGCGCGAGCTGGTCGCGCCGTACGGGCGCATCGTGGTCGACCTGGCCCCGCACGGCAACGGCTGGCGCGTCCACGAGGCCTGGCTCGAGTGCGCTGGCAGCTCGTCGGCCCGGTTCCCCTGGTCGGTGGTCGCGCCCGAGGCCCTTCCCGAGCTCGCGTCCCGGGCCGGGCTACGCGTAGAGGTGATCCGGCGGTTCGAGGACCGCTGGTTCGGCGTCTTGGTGCGGAGCGGTCGATGAAGACCGCGTTTACGTCCGGGTTGCGAGGCGAGCGGCTCACCGCGCGCCTGGGAGTCTGGATCGGGGTGTGCTTCGCCATTGCGTTCGTGACCGGGCTGGTCAGCCACGAGCTCCAGACGCCACATCCGCTGGTGCCGCTGCCCACCCGACCGGTGTGGGGCTATCGGCTCACCCAGGGCCTGCACGTGCTGTCCGGGACGGCGGCCATCCCGTTGCTGCTGGTCAAGCTGTGGTCGGTCTATCCTCGGCTGTTCGAGAAGATCCCCTGGCGGAAGGCGCGCCCGCTCGCGCTGGCCCTGGCCGAACGCAGCTCGATCGCCGTACTGGTGGCGGCCGCGATCCTGGAGCTGGTCAGCGGGTTGGCCAACTCGGCCGAGTGGTATCCCTGGGCGTTCCGCTTCCGGCCCACCCACTACGCCCTGGCCTGGATCTCGGTGGGAGCCCTGCTCGTCCACGTCGCCGTCAAGCTGCCGGTGATCAGGCGGGCACTCGCCGCGGATCTGGAAGTTCCGCAGCCCCCGACGTACGCCGGACCCAGCAGGCGGGCGCTCCTCCGCGCGACCGGCCTCGCATCCGGGCTCGCGATCGCCGCCGTGGCCGGCGGCACGGTGCCGATCCTCCGCAAGATCTCGGTCTTCTCCTCGCATTGGGGCACCGGCCCCGCCGGGGTGCCGATCAACAAGTCCGCGCGGGCCGCCCGGGTTGCTCCAGCCGCTCTCGACCCGGGCTACCGCCTGGTCGTGCGCTACCGCCACCGGGTGCGTCGGCTGAGCCGCGGGGACCTGGAGTCGCTTCCCCAGCACACCCAGGCGTTGCCGATTGCCTGTGTCGAGGGATGGAGTGCCTCGGGGACGTGGACCGGTGTCCGGCTGCGTGACCTGGTGGACCTCGTCGGTGGACCTGCCGGGTCGGCGGTACGGGTGGTCTCGTTACAGCCCCGCGGCGCCTATCGCAGCACCGAGGTTCCCGCCCGGTTCGCCGACGACCCGCTTACTCTGTTGGCCCTCGGGCTCAACGGGGCCGCGCTCGCGCTAGACCATGGCTACCCTTGCAGGTTGATTGCTCCCAACCGGCCAGGGGTGCTGCAGACCAAGTGGGTCGGCGAGATCCAGGTGCTCGGATGATCGCCCGGCTCGGCATCGGCGTTGCTGGGTTGGCGATCGCCGCGTTCGGGTTCCTGCGGCTCTTCCAGACCGGATGGCGCAACCTCGAGAACGTGTTGCTCTGGCTGGCCGGCGGCGTGATCGTGCACGACTTCTTCTTCGCGCCGCTTACGATCCTGCTGGTCCTCCTCGGCGGACGGCTGCTGCCCCGGCGTCACCGCGGCCGGCTCACCCTCGCGGCCATCGTGATCGCAACGGTGACGCTGACCGCCGTACCCGTCCTCGGCCGGTTCGGTGCCCGCAGCGACAACCCCACCCTGTTGAACCGCAACTACGCCGCCGGGTGGTTTGTCTTTGTCGCACTAGTCTTGGTCTGCACCTTGGTTAGCGGCATCTGGTCGCGCCGGCGGAGGGAGTGAGGTGGCCGTAGTGCTGGTGGTCGACGACGACCACACCGTGCGCGAGGTCGTCGTGTCCTATCTGCGGGCTGCCGGCCATGAGGTCACCGAGGCCACCGATGGTCATGCGGCGCTGCTCGCTATGAAGTCCCGAGCCGCCGACCTGGTGTTGCTGGACCTGATGCTGCCCGGGATCGACGGCCTGGAAGTGTGTCGACGGTTGCGGGCGCAGAGCGACGTTCCGGTGATCATGCTGACCGCGAAGGGGACGACCGGGGATCGCGTCGTGGGCCTGGAGGAGGGCGCCGACGACTACGTGTCCAAGCCGTTCAGCCCACGCGAGCTGGTGCTGCGGGTGGACTCGGTGCTCCGGCGTACGGGGGGCACGGACCGGCCGCAGCTCGTCACGGCGTACGACGGGGACTTGGTGGTCGATCCCCACGGACGGCTGGCCACGCTCGCCGGTGAGCGCATCGCCTTGACCGGTCGTGAGTTCGACCTGCTGCACTTCCTGGTCAGCCATCCCGGTACGGCGTACTCGCGCGTCGATCTGCTTCGCGACGTCTGGGGCTGGTCCTTCGGTGACCACTCGACGGTGACCGTGCACGTGCGCCGGCTACGCGAGAAGCTCGAGGCCGACCCGACCCGGCCGCAGCGGCTGGTCACCGTATGGGGAGTCGGCTACCGCTGGGAAGCCGCATGACCCATGACCAGGTCGAAGTTGTCCTGATCGCTGCAGGATGGTCGGGCGCGGTGGGCCTCGTGGGACTCCTGCTTGCCTGGCTGGTTCGCGGAGTCTCGCTGCGCTGGCTACCGGTGGGGGTCGCACTGGCCGCGGTCGGCAGCGTGGTTGCCGGAGTGATCGGGACCTCCCGGGCGATGTTCCTCTCCGCTCACGACTTCGAGGTAACCCTGCTGGTCTGTCTGGTCGCTGGCCTGGTCTCGCTGGTCGTCGCGATGCTTGTCGGTCGGGCGATCGTCTACTGGTCGGGGCGCTTGCACGCGGGCGCACGCGACTTCGGCGAGTCTGGTGAGTACGTCGACACCGTCGGTGGGCCGGCCGAGTTCGCCAGGTTGTCGGTCCAGCTGCGTGACACCAGCCGCAGCCTTGCCGATTCCCGCGAAAAGGCTTCTCGGTTGGAGGAGTCTCGCCGCGAGATGGTCACCTGGGTCTCCCACGATCTGCGTACCCCGCTGGCCGGACTGCGGGCGATGGCCGAAGCGCTCGAGGACGGACTCGTTTCCGACCCGGCGCGCTACCACAGGCAGATGCGCACGGAGGTCGAGCGGACGGTGCGGATGGTCGACGACCTGTTCGAGCTGTCCCAGATTCATGCCGGCCTACTGGTCACCGAGCTCGAGACGGTCCCGTTGGGCGACCTGATCAGCGAGTCGATCGCGGGTGCGGAGTCGGTCGCGGCCGCGAAGGGTGTCCGGCTCGACGGGTCGGTGCAGGAGGGCGTGCTGGTCCGTGCCGACCCAAGTGCGCTGTCGCGGGCCCTGGCCAACCTGATGATGAACGCAATCCGGCACACCCCGGCGGACGGCGTTGTCGCTGTGCAAGGCGGCTCCTGCGAGGACTGGGTGGAGCTGAGCGTCAGCGACGGTTGCGGTGGCATCCCGGCCGAGGAGATCGACCGGGTTTTCGACGTGGCCTTCCGAGGCACCGCTGCTCGGACCCCCGAGTCCGCAAGTGGAGCGGGACTGGGTCTGGCGATCGTCCAGGGAATCGTCGAAGCCCACCAGGGGCGAGTCGAGGTGACCAACGCGGGGCCGGGCTGCCGGTTCGTCGTACGGATCCCGGCGCCCGTCGCCGCCTGAGCTAGCTCTCCACGGCCCCGCCCTGGGCCGTCAGGGTGGCCAACCGGACCAGGTCGGCCGAGCGCAGTCCGGGCCAGCCGTGCACGAGCTGGTCCCACTCCGAGGGGATGGCCGAGCGTCCCCAGTGCGCGCCGAGAAGGCCGCCGGCGATCGCGGCGACGGTGTCGGTGTCGTTGCCGATGCGGACGGCAGCGTGCAGAGCATCGACAAGGTGGTCCGCAGGTTGTTCTGGCCGGGGGGTCCAGGTGATCGCGGCCCAGGCCGCCTGAAGCGCGGTGACCGTGAACCCGTTGGGGTTGAACGTTGCCGGCCGCTGCTGCTCGGCGGCGGTGATGGAGCCGGCCCAGAAGTCGCGACGCTTGACCGGGAGCAGCTCGATGCCGGAGAGCAGGTCGAGCCGCTGGTCGAGTACGGCGACCCGCACGGCCTCGCTCCACAACACGCACGAGTCGCCGGCCAGCGGGTCCCCGTGGGTGAGCTCGGCGACCAGTCGTGCCGACGAGGCGGTCCGGGTCCGGTCCGCGATCGAAGAGATCCCGATGACCGACGTACGCATCAGGGCACCGTTGCCGGCGCTGCGCGGGTTCGAGGCGGCGTACGTCCGCGACGCCTTGAGCAGCGCCCGGCTGACCGAGCCGGAAACCCGTGAGGCGGCCGCCAGCACCGAGCGAGTCTGGTTGCCGACGTCCGGCGGGTTGCCGCCCACCCAGTCGACGAAACGGGCACCTACGGCATCCAGCCCCTCCTCGGAGCTCAGGTCGATCCCGGTCGCGGAAACCTGGGCAATGCAGGCCGCCATCTGGGTGTCGTCGCTGTACTCACCGGGCGCGTAGCCTCCCAGTCCGCCGCCGGTCATCGCGGCCAGCTCGTCCTTGCCGGGGGCGCGGCCGAACTCGTAGGGCACGCCGAGTGCGTCGCCGCATGCCTGCGCCAGGAGTACGCCGCCGGATCGGTCCAGCTGGGCGAGGGAGAGCGACATGGCTCTACGGTAGAGGAGTGCTCCTCGAAACTTTCTTCGAATAGTGTCCCACCAGGTGAGACAGCGGGCGCTTCGGATCGGAACTGTCGGTGTTCGAACGCCGTGCCGGCCGGCGTGGTCGGGGCCGGATGCCTGCGGTTGGGTTGCGCCGTCCCGATGGTGCTGATCCTAGGCATCCTGCTGACCAGCCCGTCGCGCACAGCAACGGGCACAACCGCATCGGTCCCTCGGCGTCCTCGCCTCAGCTACGGCCGGGAGAGGAGGTTGTGCCCGTTCTCCGGCCGGGGTTCAGCGAGCTGCCCGCGCGTCAGCTGCCTGCGAGCCGCGGATCGTCCCGGTCCTCCTCGTGGCGCGTCCGTGCCACTGGATCTGGGCCGGGAGTGCCGACTGCACAACCTGGCTCAGCGGCGGGCCCTGTCCGTGGTCCACCCGTGGTCCCGTGGCGGCGGCACCGACCTCGAAAACGGCCTTCCGCTGTGCGGCTTTCACCATCGGCGTGCCCATGACGAAGCCTTCGACCTGCCTCGCCGCGCCGGCGGAGAGTGGCGCTTCCACCGGCGAAGGTGAGGGCACCGCGTTCCGCGACCAGACCCGGCGGGCTGTCTCTGCCAGCCTGTGGAGCCACGTAGGGTTGGAGTCACGATGACCGTGCCGTTCCCGATCCCCGGACTCCCCACCCGGGCCGAGCCGGGGCAGACCCCGTCCGGTCGCCGGGCTGCCTCGCGGGAGCAGCTGCTCGACGGCCTGAACGGGCCCCAGCGAGCGGCTGTCGTACACGAAGGCAGACCGCTGCTTGTCATCGCCGGTGCCGGTTCGGGCAAGACCCGGGTGCTCACTCGCCGGATCGCCTGGCTGATCTCCCAGCGCGACGTACACCCCGGGTCGATCCTGGCGATCACGTTCACCAACAAGGCCGCAGCCGAGATGCGCGAACGCGTCGAGGAGCTCGTCGGCCGCCGAGCCCGGATCATGTGGGTCAGCACGTTCCACTCCGCCTGCGTGCGGATCCTGCGCAAGGAGATCGACAAGTTCGGCTACAAGTCCAACTTCACGATCTATGACGCCGCCGACTCTAAGCGGCTGATGACGATCGTCAGCCACGACCTCGACCTGGACGTCAAGCGCTACCCACCCAAGGCGATCCTCAACTGGGTCTCGAACTCCAAGAACGAGCTGCAGGACCACGAGGACGCCACCAAGGACGCGCGCAACCACCTGGAGGAGACGTACGCCGCGGCGTACACCCTCTACCAGCGCCGGCTCCACGAAGCGAACGCGCTCGACTTTGACGACCTGCTGATGATGACCGTGCACCTGTTCCGCGCGTTCCCCGCGGTGCGTGAGACCTGGCGGCGACGCTTCCGGCACGTGCTCGTCGACGAGTACCAGGACACCAACCACGCCCAGTACGCCCTGATCCACGAGCTCTGCGCCGACTCGATGGAGGAGCTCCTCCCCGGTGGGTCGAGCCCGACCGAGACCAGCATCGCCCCCGCCGAGCTGATGGTCGTCGGCGACGCCGACCAGTCGATCTACGCGTTCCGAGGCGCCAACATCTCCAACATCCTCGACTTCGAGCAGGACTTTCCCGACGCGACGACGATCCTGCTCGAGCAGAACTACCGCTCCACCCAGACGATCCTCTCGGCGGCCAACGCAGTGATCGGCAACAACGACTCGCGCAAGCCCAAGAAGCTGTGGACCGATGCCGGTGCCGGCGAACCGATCGTGGGGTACGTCGCCGATGACGAGCACGACGAGGCGCGTTTCGTCGGTGAGGAGATCGACCGGCTCGCCGACGAGAAGACGGCCCGCGCCAAGGACGTCGCGGTGTTCTACCGGACCAACGCCCAGTCCCGGGTGTTCGAGGAGGTGTTCATCCGGATCGGGATGCCCTACAAGGTCGTCGGCGGGGTGCGGTTCTACGAGCGACGCGAGGTGCGCGATGCGCTGGCGTACCTCCGGGTGCTGGTGAACCCCGCCGACCAGGTCTCCCTGCGCCGCATCCTCAACACCCCCCGGCGCGGAATCGGAGACCGGGCCGAGGCCTGTGTCGAGGCGTTCGCCACCCGGGAGCAGATCATCTTCTGGGAAGCTCTTCAGCGGGCCGACGAGGCGCCCGGGATCGTCAGTCGGTCGCTGAACTCGGTCCGCGCGTTCGTCGACACGATCGAGCAGCTGCAGCAGATGGTGGCGGCCGGCGAGCGGGCCGACGTCGTACTCGAGCAGGCGTTGACCCGCACCGGCTACCTCAAGGAGCTCGAGGACTCCGAGGACCCCCAGGACGAGACCCGGGTGGAGAACCTCGCCGAGCTTGTCGCGGTGGCCCGTGAGTTCGCCGACGACCCGCAGGTCGGTCCGTCCGCCGACCCTGCAGACGAGGATGGGCCGCGACCAGGGCTCTCGGACTTCCTGGAGCGGGTCGCCCTGGTGGCCGACTCCGACCAGATCCCCGACGCCCCTGAGGGCGAAACGGCGCCGGGCGTGGTGACGCTGATGACGCTGCACACCGCGAAGGGTCTGGAGTTCCCGGTGGTTTTCCTCACCGGGCTCGAGGACGGCATCTTCCCGCACGCCCGGTCGCTGGGCGACAAACCCGAGCTGGAGGAGGAGCGCCGGCTGGCGTACGTCGGGGTGACCCGCGCGCGCCAACGCCTGTACATCTCCCGAGCCCTGGTGCGCTCGGCCTGGGGCGCGCCGGCGCACAACCCCGCCTCACGGTTCGTCGACGAGCTGCCGGCCGATCTGGTCGACTGGAAACGCACCGCGGAGGAGCAGACCTCGTGGTCGCGCCAGACCTTCTCGATGCCGCAGCGGCGCGGTCCGATCCGGCGATTCGGTACGGCCAGCGCCAAGGCCGACGCGTCGAAGAAGGCCGCGGCCACCCGGGCAGTCCCGAGCCTCGATCCGGGCGACCGGGTCACCCACGACACCTTCGGGCTGGGGACCGTGGTCGCCCTGGAGGGGATCGGCGACAACGCCGTGGCCTCGGTTGACTTCGGGGCCGAAGGGGTCAAGCGACTGCTACTGCGCTACGCGCCGGTCGAGAAGCTCTGAGCGAGCTAGGGGTGCAGGCCGTGGAAGACCAGCGCGGCGAAAGGGTCGACCGGGTCGCCTCCGCCGGGCCGCACTTCGAGGTGCAGGTGCGGGCCGGTGGTGTTGCCGGTGGCGCCGATCTTGCCGATCGTCTGGCCGGCGAGCACTGACTGCCCCGGTCGTACGCCGATCTCCGACTGGTGGGCGTACCACAGCTCGGTGCCGTCGGGCAGCCGCTCCACGGTGCGGTTGCCGTACGGTCCCCCCCAGCCGGCCTGCAGGATGACGCCGCTGGCCACTGCGAAGATCGGCGTCCCGGTGGGGGCGGCGAAGTCGAGACCGGTGTGGAAGCTGGCCCAGAGCCGGCTGGTCATCCCGAACCCCGCGGTGAGGTGGTAGCCAACCGCGGGCAGCACCCAGGTGTTCGTGGCGAGCTTGCTGGCCGCCTTCTCCGCCGAACGGGCGAGCCGGGTGAGCGCTCCGTTGCTCTGCCGTGACTGCTGACCGACGGGAGGCCCGACCTGCTGACCGGCGGCATCGCCCATCGCCTGCCGCTCGGAGTCCCGGCTGGCGCCGACCGTGCGTGGGTCGCTGCTGGTGAAGCCCACCTCGCTGCTCCCTGATGCCAGACTCAGCGCGAGGGGCTGGCCCGCGAGGGGCCGGTCGCCCCGAGGGCCGGGGGCGGAGGCGGCGAAGGCCAGGAGGACGAGCAGGCTCGACGAGGCCGCGACCGCGATGCGGCCGCGGCGACGGGTGCGGTGGCTGGCCAGGGGTTCCCTCATCGTTTGGCGTTCGGCCTGGTCAGGCTAGTCGATGGGTGTCGTACTCTGCGGGCATGCTGCGCATCGTGGTGGCCAAGCCAGGACTCGACGGTCACGACCGCGGGGCGAAGGTGGTGGCCAGGGCGCTTCGCGACGCCGGCCACGAGGTGATCTACACCGGTCTGCATCAGACTCCGGAGCAGATCGTCGAGACCGCCCTGCAAGAAGACGCCGACATGGTCGGGCTGTCGGTGCTCTCCGGGGCGCATATGACGTTGTTCCGCAGGATCATCGAGCTCCTTGACGAGCGCGACGCTCGCGACATCGTCGTCTTCGGCGGCGGGATCGTCCCCGAGGAGGACTTCGGTCCGCTGGAGAAGCTGGGGGTCGCGAAGATCTTCACCCCCGGCGCCACCACCACCGACATCACCGGATGGGTTGCCGAGGTGGAGAGCCGCACCTGAGTCGCGGCTCGGCGGTCAGCGCAGGGGCAGTCCGATGCTGCTCGGTGCGGTGGGGCTGCTGGTGATCGTCACGGTCTGGGCGAGCTTGTTGCCGGCGTACGCCATGTCACTGGCGGCGACCACTACCTGGATCTTGTCGCCGGCGGGAAACTTCTGGACCACGGCGGGCAGCGAGAGGTGAATCGTCTTGGTCACGTCGGCCACCCGCAGCGGCGCGATCAGCCGGTGCTGCAGAAGCTTGGTGCCGTCGGGCTTGACGTCGTAGACCTTGGCGAACAGGACCAGCTGGCCGGCCATGCCGCCCTTCTGGCTCGCCTCCGCGGTCGGCGATGACACGTGCAGGGTCAACCGCGGCGAGCCCACCATGACCGCGTCTTTCGTGAGTGCGGCCGAGGTGAACGCGACGTAGGTGCCGGGGCCGTCCTTAGGGGGGTTCGTAGCGGTTTGGGGTAGTCCCGAGGTCTCCGAGTACGACGTGGGGGCCTCGGAGGTGTTGCTGTACGTCGACGACGGCGACGTCGGGGTCAGCGGGACCATCGAGGAGCGAGTCTGGGTCAGCGCGTTGTCGGTCTCGGTGCTGCCAATGGGGCGACCGCCGAAGTACAGCGTGCGGGTCACCTTCTCGGAGAACGTACCGCTGGTCACGTAGGCCCTGGCAACGTCCTTACCGGTAGCGGTACCGCCATGCGTGGCGTCGCCGGGGTAGGACACCCAGTCCCGGAAGTAGGAGAACACCGGCCCGACCTGAGCGGAGCTGTACCCCCGCACGTAGTGGTTCATCCAGCGTAGGAAGCGCAGCCCCAGGTAGGAGTCCCGCAGGCTCTTCGAGAAGTCGAGCTCGCCGGGCGCCGGCTTGGAGTCGGAGTGACCCCAGTACTGCCAGACCATGCGCACGGGGGTGTGCTGGTGGTACAGCGAGCGGTAGGTCGTGACGGCTTCGTTGAGGTTGAACAGCGTGTCCGCCTGTCCCTGCACCAGCAGGGTCGGCACCTTGATCCGGCTCACGTAGCTGGCCACGGACGCATGCCGGGCCAGCCGCACCGTCGCCGCGTCGGGGTAGCCGAAGGTGTTCAGCTGAACCATCGACCGGCACGCCTGGGGGGTGAAGTTGGGGCAGGTGGTCGTCGAAGGGGGAGGGTTGGGGTTCGTCCCGTTGGGGACCCCGGAGGCGATGCCGTCCGCCGAGAAGAGGTCAATCCACTCCTTCTTCGCGACGTTGTGCGGGGCCAGCGAGTAGGTCAGGTCGTTCCAGGTGATCAGCGGGATGATCGCATCCACCCGGGGGTCCTGCTCGGCGACCGCGAACTGGATCTCGCCGCCGTACGAGCCGCCGATCATGCCGACGCGGGGGTCGCCCGGTCGCTCCATCGAGACGTCACGGAACCGCAGCACGCTCCTGCTGTTCTGCAGCCGGTAGTACCTGGTCCCGGCGAGCACGTCGACCATCTGCTTGCCAGCTACGCCGTCGTAGGCGGGGTCGTCGAGGGAGATCGGGCAGTTGTTGCTCTTGCCGAACCCGAGCCCGGAGTAAGCCGCCACGATGTAGCCCTGCTGGGCGAAGCCCTTGCCGATCGCGCTCTCGTTGGAGTCGTTCTTGGAGCCACCGAACCCGTTCGTGGTCAGGATCGCCGGTGCCCGGTGCCTGGGGCTGACGCCGTCGGGGATGTAGAGGTCGGCGTCGAGGACGCAGTACTTGCTGTGGTGCGGCCCGATGTGCACGGGCACGTAGATGTGCCTGATGGAGTACCCCGGCGTCGAGTCGACTGCTGCCGTGGCGCGTGTCGAGACCCCCGTAGAGGCTCCGACAGCCTGAGCGTCAGAGCCGGCCAGGGCCAGCCCGGTCAGAGCGAGGGCACCGACGGCGAAGGCGGCGGTGGCGCGGACAAGCGGGCGGCGAGCAGGCATGAGTTCTCCCAGAGAAGGCATCGAGCGTTCAACGAGCCGGGCAGCCGCCAAGTTACGCCCGAGTACGCCCGGATGCCAGGCCGTCGGCGGCCCGCTTGGTGGGCGCCGGCTCCCCGGGTCTAGGGTCGGGCCGGGTGAGTCCCCGAGTAGGCGTAGGCGAAGGAACGGGTGAGCCGTGGACCTGATGGAGTACCAAGCGAAGGAACTCTTCGCCAAGCACGACGTACCTGTGACCACCGGGATCGTGGTGGAGCGGGCCGAGGATGCGGC
>JALZBH010000124.1 GCA_030947625.1 Actinomycetota bacterium | reverse complement strand
CCACCTCGCCCATGTACACCACGCAGTCCAGGCCGAGGTAGGCACAGGCGGTCGCGGTGGCGACACCGTGCTGACCGGCCCCGGTCTCGGCAATGACCCGGGTCTTGCCCATCCGCTTGGTCAGCAGTGCCTGACCGAGCACATTGCGGATCTTGTGCGCTCCGGTGTGGTTGAGGTCCTCGCGCTTGAGCAGGATCCGGGCGCCTACCTTGTCGGACAGCCGGGCGGAGTCATAGAGCGGGCTCGGCACCCCGGCGTACTCGACCAGCATGCGGTTGAGCTCGACCGTGAACTGCTCGTCGGCCATCGCCGACTGCCAGGCCTTGGTGAGCTCGTCAAGCGCGGCGATGAGTGCCTCGGGCATGAAGCGGCCACCAAAGATCCCGAAGTGCCCGGCGGCGTCTGTCTCACTCACGACGGCACCCGGACGGCCCGCATCGCGGCCACTGAGGCGGCTGGGTCACCGTCGCGGACGAGCGTCTCCCCGACGAGCAAGGCGTCGGCCCCCTCGCGGGCGTACCGCTCGGCATCGGCCACGCCGGTTATCCCAGACTCGGCGACGGTGACCACACCCTCGGGCACCGAGCCGACCAGCCGGCCGAAGGTGTCCGGGTCGACCTGAAGGGTGGCCAGGTCACGGGCGTTGATGCCGACCAGCTCGGCCCCCACGTCCACCGCACGGTCCAGCTCGCCCCGGTCATGCACCTCCACCAGGGGGATCAACCCGAGCGCGCGGGCAGCGGCGAAAAGCTTCGGCAGCGTGACTTCATCGAGGGCGGCAACGACCAGCAGCACCAGGTCGGCGCCGGCGGCACGCGACTCGAGGAGCTGGTACTCCGAGACGATGAAGTCCTTGCGCAGCAGGGGGGTCGGCAGGCTCGCGCGCACCGCTCGCAGGTCGGCGAGGCTGCCACCGAAGCGACGCCCCTCGGTGAGCACGGAGATCACCTCCGCTCCGCCGGCGGCGTACTCTCGCGCCAGCGCTGCGGGGTCGGCGATCTTCGCAAGCTGGCCCTTGCTGGGTGAACGTCGCTTGACCTCCGCGATGACGCTGAGGCCAGGTCGACGCAATGCCGGCATCGGGTCGGCGGTCGGTGTCGCCGCATCCACCACACGACGCAGCTCCCGCTCCTCGACCCGTCTCTGCCGCTCGGCGAGGTCGGTGCGGACGCCATCGAGAATCTCCTCGAGCACGGACATGGCGACCTCACTGGACGACTACGGGTTGACCGGTCAAGGTTCTCACGCACGCCGGACCAATCCCAGACCAGGCCAGCCAGTCCCAGCCGAGCCCACCCCCTACTGCGCCGAAGAGCTACGAGCCCGGTCGGTTCGCCGCCGCACTGAACACCGAGACGGGGCGTTGCTGGAGGTCGCCGTCGACGGTGAGGTCGACCAGCTCGTTGTAGAACGCAATCCGGTCCGCGATCTTCCCCACCGCGGGGAACGGTGCGGTGTATGACCAGGCCACGTTCTTGGGGTTCTTGGGGTTCTTGGGATTCTTCGGGTCCTTCGGGTTCTTCGGGTTCTTCGCCTCGGTTGGTCCGACGGCGTCCCAGTACTGGTCTGCCACTCCCTTGTAGGGACACAGGCTGCGGTTCGTGCTCGGCGCCAGAGCGGCGAAGTTCACATCCTCCCTGGGCAGGTAGTAACGAGTTGGCAGGTCGGTCTCGAAGAGAAGTACCGGACTCGAGCTGTCGGCGAGGACGACACCATCGAGCGTGACCGTGACGTGACGACTGCTCGCAATGGCCTCGACCCGTTTGTGCGGGTCACGGGGATGGCCGGCCACTTCCTCCTCCTCCTCCAGCCATCGGTCCAGCACCCCCGGCTGCCAGCTGAAGATCAGCAGGTCGTGCAGCGCCGGGTCATCCCGGACCCAGGCCACCCTGGGGAGCAGGCGCCCGTCGTACTCGAGGTCGAACCACTGCGACACCGGGCCCCTGGGCAGGAAGAAGAACGGCTCACGAGGGGGCTCTCCCGCGGCCGGGCGGAGCAGGTCTGTGCGCACGTCCTGCTTCACGAAGGCGTACCCGGGAACGGGAAAAGACTCCTCGTAGAACAGCAGCGGCGCTCGGCTGTCGACGACGGCAGTCTCGCCGACGAAGGCCCGCACCCACTTGTCGATCCGCTCGGTGCGAACAGGCACTGACCCCACCTCCACACCTCGACCCGGCCGTTTCACTGAAGCGTCCTCCGACCAGGCACCAGCTGTCCAGCAAGACGGTTGGGCGCGGTAGGTTCGGCTCCCGCACCGCCGATCGATGGCTCAGGAGTCCTGGCATGCCGAAGTCGCACTGGGGTACGCCCCCGCCGTCGGAGCCGCAGGAGCCAGCGCCCTCTCCGATGGCGGTCGTCTCCCTGGTGACCGGCGTAGCGGGGGTGGTCTGCCTCGGGTTGTTCCTGCCCAGCATCGTTGCGGCTGTCGCGGGCTACCTGGCCCGGCAGGAGATCGACGGCGAACCGGACCGGTACACCGGCAGGTCGCTGGCCACCTGGGGCATGGTGCTCGGGCTCGTCGGCATTCTGCTGGGCGTGCTGTGGTGGTCGGCCGTGGCGACCGGCATCTTGCACCTGCCCCATCTCGGCACCCGGCGCTGACGGCCGGCTCGACTGCTCAGGGAGCCAGCCACGCACCGGCGGGAGTGTTACGCAGCACGGTGAACACCACGGTCAGCACCGCCAGAGCGACCAGCGCAACCCGCCTCTGCAGCGGCGACGCCCGCCGCTGGGGCACCCCGGTCCAGGCGGCGCGAAGCTGGCCAGCGAACAGGTACGCCCCCACCGGGAGCAACGCCAAGAACAGCAGGTTGCTCGACGCGGCGGCAATCACGTGTCCGTTGGTCAGGTCGTTGACCGCTCGCAACCCGCCACATCCGGGGCAGTACGACCCGGTGAGCTCACGCCACGGGCAGAAGCCCCAGCTGCCGGAGGTGTGCGGGTCGCGCACATGCAGAGCCACGGCGCCGGCGAGCACCAGCCCGCTCACCAGCGCGGGCCTGGACAGTCGCTGCCTCCGGGCCGGGGTGAGAAGTGTGCTGGGCATCGCCATGGGCATCAGCGGGCGGCGCCGTACCCCATCCTGCGCAGCACCACTCCCGCCAGGACTGCGACGGGCGCCAGCGCGACGCCGATCCAGAAGGTGGTCATGCTGTTCAGCATCAGGCCGATCCCGCCGACGACGAAACCGACCAGCGCAATCGTCACGGCCGCCCAGGCAGCTGGGGTGTTGCCGTGCGTGGCAGACATGGGGGCTCCTTGGTCGGGTCGCTGGCGAGCAGCATTCTAGGGGGCCGCGGGCGGGTCGGAACGCGCGGTTGGGTCGATCCCTTCGTCGAGTGCCTGCCACAGATCGTGGTCGGTCGCCGGGTCCGCCGACGCCCGATCCGTGGGTGGTTGGCCGATGGCGGGTCGTTCCCCCGCACCTCCGGGCGCGTCGTACCGGCTGCCCATGGCGGGCCAGGAGGGCGCCCAGCGAAACGCCACCGCAAACGCGGCTGCCTGAAACACCCCGCCGATCGCTGAGAGGAAGTACCACGGTCGCCTGCTCAGTTCCGACACTGCCGTCGCGCCCCTGCCGTTCACTGCCTGCAGCGCCACCTGGTGAGCGTCGGCGAAGGTAGCAGCGACGACCACCGTCGACCCGACCGCGGCCAGGACTCCGATCGCCGCGGCGACCTGGCGGACCCACCCGCGGGTGACCAGCAGCACTCCCCAGGCTGCCAACGCCACCAGCGCGAGTGCCGCAGCCAACGGGGCTGCGTCCGTCCCTCGGATCTCGGCGGTGACCCGCACACCGGCGGCGTCACCGCTGGCGCGCAGCCACGGGCGGGCGCAGGCTACCGCCGTCAGCACCCCAGAGACCATGCCGGTGAGCAGAACCGGTCCGAACGAGGTGCGCGGCTCAGTCATCGCGGCTGAGAGGGTCGGCCTCGAAACAGGTGCGCGCGCCGGTGTGGCAGGCCGGCCCGACCTGGTCCACCCTGACCAGCAGGGTGTCGCCGTCGCAGTCCAGCCGCACCTCACGGACGTGCTGGGCATGTCCCGAGGTTTCGCCCTTGACCCAGTACTCCTGTCGCGAGCGGCTCCAGAACGTCCCCCGGCCGGAGGTGAGGGTACGCCGAAGCGCCTCATCGTCCATCCAGCCCAACATCAGCACCTCACCGGTGTCGTACTGCTGGACGATTGCCGGAACCAGCCCGTCGGCGTTGCGGGTCAGCCGGCCCGCGATCTCGGCGTCCAGCACGTCAGCAGGTCCACTGTCGGTGCTCTGGCCGGGCTCACTCACCCGGTCAGTATCCCGTCGGCCCCAAGAGCCTCAAAAGCGCAGCGTGCCGCCGTACCAGCTGTTGGTCCACATCTTGTGGATATGCACTCGCTCGCCTGGCCGTGGCGCGTCGGACGCGCGGCCTTGTCAGCGGCTCTGCTGAGCGGCCCAGGATGCGTGCAGCCGGCCGTAGACCCCACCCTGCTCGGCGAGCCGGCGATGCGGGCCGCGCTGGACCACCCGGCCCTTGTCGAAGACGATCACCTCGTCGGCGTTCTCGGCAGTGGTCATCCGGTGCGCGATCGTGACCGAGGTTCGCCCGGACATCAGCCGTTCCAGTGCCCGGGCGATCCGCATCTCCAGTGCGGGGTCGACCGCGCTGGTGGCCTCGTCGAGCACCAGCAGATCGGGGTCGGCGAGCTGGGCCCGGACCAGGGCGACCAGCTGGCGCTCCCCCGCCGACACTGACTCGCCCCGCTGGCCCACCCGGGTGTCCAGCCCGTCGGGCAACGTCGCTAGCCAGTCCGCCAGACCAAGCTCCTCGATGGCAGCCCGTACGTCGGACCGGCCGGCCGCGAGATCGCCGTACCGGGCATTGGCCAGCAACGTGGAGTCGAACAAGAACCCCTCCTGCGGCACCAGTACGACGCTGCGTCGAAGCGCGCTGAACGAGATCGTGCGCAGGTCGGTGCCGTCGAGCAGCACGGTGCCGGCGCTGGGGTCGAGCAGCCGGGTGAGCAGCTTGGCGAACGTGGTCTTGCCCGAACCGGTCTCACCGACGACGGCCACCCGGGTGCCGGCATCGATGTGCTCGTCGACGTCGCGCAGCACCAGCGGTCCGGTCGGGTAGGCGAAGCTCACCTGGTCGAAGCGCACCTCGATGGCGCCGCGAGGTAGCGATGCGCCCTCGGGCCCGGGGTCGTCGAGGTCGGCCGGGGTCTGCAGGATCCCGATCGTGCGCCGCCAGCCGGCGATCGCGTTCTGCGCGTCGGTGAGCACCTGGGTGCCCATCTGCACCGGACCCACGAACAGGGAGACCAAGAACGCGAACGCCAGGATCTTGCCCGAGGTGAGGTGACCGTTCAGCCCGAGCTTGATCCCGACGATGAGCACCAGAGCGTTGGCCAGCCCAGCGGAGACGCCGCCGAGCGAGAACGAGAACGCGGTCAGCCCCTGAGCTCGGGTCGAGGCCACCTGGTAGCGGCTGATCGCCTCGTCGATGCGGTCCTGGGTGCGCTTCTCGATCGCGTGGGTGCGCACGACCACGGCACCGACGACCGGTTCGGAGATAACCGCGAGCATCTGGCCGACCATCCGCCGGACCACGGCGTAGGCCATGCTCAGCCGGCGCTGGAAGAACCGCAGCGAGACGAAGAGCGGCAAGAAGCACATCCAGACCACGATCGTCAGCTGCCAGCTGTAGACCAGCATCACCACGGTTGCCAGGAGCACCTGCCCGACGCTGACGATGCCGAGGATGCCGCCGAAGACCAGGAACTGGCTGACCTGGTCGACGTCGCTGGTGACCCTGGAGACCAGCGCCCCGCGACGCTCGGTGCTCTGGGTCAGCAGCGGCAGGTCGTGGACGTGCCGGAATGCCCTGATCCGAAGGGTCGCCAGGCCGCGTTCGGCTGCGGTGAACAACCGCGCCGTCATCAGGTACGACGAGAACCCGACCGTGACTATGGCCAGGCCGGCGAGCACCGCCATCTTCGTGACGAAGCCGACGTCCACCCCGCCCGGAGCGTTGATGCCGTGGTCGAGGGTCTGCTGGACGGCAATGGGTACGACGACCCGGCCGGCAGTCCCGATCAGGGCCAGGGTCAGCGTGCCCCAGAAACCTTCACGCAGCTCGGGGGAGAACTCCAGGCCCCGGCGGATCGTCTCCATTGCCGTGGTCTGCTCGCCTGACTCCATCGATGACGAGGCCGCCGATGTGATGGTCGCGGTCATCGGTCGACCACCTCGTAGGCGTTGACCAGCCGGGCGTAGCCGGGGTTGCGGACCAGCAGCTCGCGATGGGTACCACGGTCGACCACCTTGCCGCCGGCCAGGTAGAGCACCTCGTCGGCCAGCCCGATCGTGGCCTTGCGGTAGGCGATCAGCAGCATCGTCGAGCCGGAGCCTGCCGTCGCCTCCCGCATGGCTGCGAGGATCCGTTGCTCCACCTCCGGGTCCACCGCGGAGGTGGCGTCGTCGAGGATCAACAACCGGGGGCGGCGTACCAGGGCCCGGGCCAGGGCCAGCCGCTGCCGCTGGCCGCCCGAGAGCGAGGCGCCGCGTTCCCCGAGGGCGGTGTCCAGACTGTTCGGGAGTGCTGCCACGAACCCGTCGGCCTGGGCAGTGCGCAGCGCAGCCCACACTTCCTCGTCGGGTATGTCGGCGCCCAGGACGACGTTGTCGCGGACCGTGTCGTCGAACAGGAACGCGCTCTGCGGCACTAGCGCCACCTGACCGGCAAGCTCCCCGGCGGCGAGGTCACGCAGGTCTACCCCGTCGACCCGGATCGTGCCACCCTGCGGGTCGACCAGCCGGGTCAGCAACGTGGTGAGGGTGCTCTTGCCCGAGGCGGTCTCACCGACGATGGCAACAGTCCTCCCCGGCTCCACCACGAAGCTCAGGTCGGCGAGAAGTGGAGCGTCGGCGTAGGAGAAGCGCAGCCGGTCGACCTCGAGCCGGGCTCCGGAGTCGGTGGTGGCGAGCTGCTGGTCGCCGTACGAGAACTCGATGCGGGTGTCGAGCACGCTGTGCACGCGGCGGAACCCGACCA
>JALZBH010000123.1 GCA_030947625.1 Actinomycetota bacterium | reverse complement strand
CGGACTCGGTCAGGGCACCCGACGGTACGCCGGTCAACGCCGTCCGCGGGCTGCTCGACTTCATTACCCGTCTCGTCGACGACTACCGGCCGACCCACCTGGCGTGTTGCTGGGACAACGACTGGCGACCGGCGTGGCGGGTGGAGCTGTTGCCGTCGTACAAGGCCCACCGACTCGTGGCCGAAGTCGCCGACCGTCCCGACATCGAGGTCGTCCCCGACCCACTCCAGCTGCAGATCCCGTTGATCACCGCGACCCTGAAGGCGTTCGGCATCGCCGTGGTCGGAGCCGACCATCACGAGGCAGACGACGTGATCGGCACGCTGGCCACCGGGGCCGGGATGCCGGTCGACATCGTCACCGGCGACCGGGACCTGTTCCAGCTAGTCGACGACCAGGCGCAGGTTCGGGTGCTGTACACCGCTCGCGGGGTCGGCCGCCATGAACGGGTCACCAACGAGGTGGTTCGCCAGAAGTATGCCGTCGATGCCAGTCAGTATGCCGACTTCGCGACCCTTCGGGGCGACAGCTCCGACGGCCTGCCCGGCGTCCCCGGAGTCGGCGACAAGACCGCCGCGACCCTGCTGAACCGTTTCGGGGACCTACCCGGGATCGTTGCCGCGGCGGCCGACCCGCAGTCCGATCTGGCGCCCGGTCCGCGCTCGAAGATCAGGGCAGCGGCGAGCTATTTGCTCGTCGCGCCCCGCGTGGTGGCCGTCGTACGCGACCTCGATCTGGGTACGCCGGACCTCACCTTGCCCGACTCCTCCGCAGCTCCGGAGATGCTGGCTGCGATCAAGGAGCAGTGGGGCCTGGGCGGCTCGGTGGATCGGCTGCTCGAGGTCCTCGGCAGGTAGAGCCGCGGGGGGCCATGGCCGACGCGGGGTCTAAGGTCGCGGCATGAACGCGCACCATGTCCACGACGACGCCGAGCAGGCCCTGGAGCGCTGGTCCGCTGAGTTCTGGGACGAGCGTTACAGCTCCGCCCCGGCACTGTGGAGCGGACATGTGAACGCGACCGTGGTCGACGAGACGAGCGAACTCCCGCCCGGCCTCGCACTCGACGTCGGCTGCGGGGAGGGCGGCGACGCACTGTGGCTGGCCGAACGTGGCTGGCAGGTCCTCGGCATCGACGTCTCGAGGGTCGCGCTCGACCGCGCCGCCGGACATGCCCGCACGGCCGACCCGGAAGTGGCGAGGAGGCTCACCTGGGAGCAGCGGGATCTACTGACTTGGGTGCCAGAGTCCTCGACGTACGACTTGGTCTCGGTGCCGTTCCTGCACCTGCCGTCGGCGACGCGGACCCCGGTGTACGCCGGTCTCGCGGATGCAGTCGCACCCGGCGGGACGTTCCTGGTGGTGGCTCACCACCCGAGCGACATCGGGGTTGTTCCACGCCCACCCGAGCCGGACATGTTCTTCACCGCGGAAAACCTGGTTGCTGAGCTCGATGGCCGGTGGGACATCGTCACCTGTGAGAGCCGCGCCCGGCCGGGGACTCATCCCGACGGCCACGCCGTGACGTTGCACGACACCGTCCTGCGTGCCGTACGGCGGGCTGACCCGCGTCGCGTGTCCTATTCGCTGACCGACGAGTAGGCCACCACTCCCCTGCGGAGCCGGACGCTGCACTCACGCGCGGTGTCCCGCAACGGGCCGGCGCCGGCGGCATCGGCGACCTGGTCGGCGAGATCGAGCAGCTGTTTCATCCAGCGCACGAAGTCACCTGCAGCCAGACCGCTTGCCTCGAGCACCTCGTCGAGGTCGTCCCCCTCGGCCCAGCGGTACGCGGCCCAGGAGAACCCCAGATCGGGCTCCCGCAGCTGATCGAGATGATGTTCGCGCTCGAGCGCGTCGAGACTGCCCCACAGCCGAACGATCTCCCCCAGCACGTCCTGGACCCGGCCACCCGGCACCCGCGGCGACTCCTGGTCGTCGGGGCGGCGCGACTCGAACACCAAGGCGGCGAGCACGGCCGCAAGACCCGCGGCGTCCAGGCCCTCCCAGAGGCCGGTCCGCAGCGCCTCCGCCACAACCAGGTCCATCTCGTTGTAGATCCGCATCAGCTTCCGGCCGCGTCGCGTGACCGCGTCGTGGTCCAGGTAGCCCAGCGCGGTCAGCACCTCGCAGACCCGGTCGAACTGACGCGCGATCGTGTTGGTTCGCTGCTCGATCCGGCGTCTGAGGGTCTTGGCGTCGCGGTCGAGCTTGAACCAACGCTCGGCCCAGCGGGCATGGTCCTCGCGGTCCGGACACCGGTGGCACGGGTGGTCGCGTAGCGCTCGCCGGAGCCGCTCGATGTCCTGGGAGTCCAAGGGCCCCGAGAGCGGCGCGGGGCCACCCTGCTGGCTTCGCTGCGACGGCGAGGCCAACCCATGCGTGCGCTGCCGAAGCGAGCTGGCCAGGTCACGCCGGGACTGGGGATTGCGGCCGTTGAACGTCTTGGGGATCCGCAGCCTGGTCAGGACAGCGACCGGCGTAGGGAAGTCGACCAGGCTCAGCCGACGCGCGTGCCGGTCCGTAGTGAGCACGTAGGGTCGCGGTCCCTCACGGTCCGCGCGCGTGCCGGAGTCGATCACCACCGCAATGCCGGCGAACCTGCCAGAGGGTACGTCGATCACGTCGCCGGGCCTCAGCGCCTCCAACGAGGTGATCACCACCTGCCGACGATCGGCTCGGCGCGACTTCGCGAGCCGGGTCTCGGTCTCGGAGAGTCGATGCCGGAGCTCGGCGTACTCCATGAAGTCGCCGCGGTCACAGAGCGCCGCGTCGGCGTACCCGGCCAGGGCATCCTCGCCCTTGCGCAGCTGACGGGCCAGCCCGACCACTGCCTTGTCCGCTTGGAACTGCGCGAACGAGCTCTCTAGGAGCTCCCGCGCGGCCTCCCGGCCGACCTTGTGCACGAGGTTGACTGCCATGTTGTACGACGGGCGGAACGACGAGCGCAGCGGATAGGTACGGGTCGAGGCCAGGCCGGCAACCGCCCTCGGGTCGGTCCCGGGCTGCCACACCACCACCCCATGTCCCTCGACATCGATGCCGCGGCGGCCGGCCCGGCCGGTCAGCTGGGTGTACTCCCCAGGCGTGATGTCGGCATGGGTCTCGCCGTTCCACTTCGAGAGCTTCTCGATCACCACCGACCGGGCCGGCATGTTGATCCCCAGCGCCAGCGTCTCGGTCGCGAACACCACCCGGCACAGCCCGCGCAGGAACAGCTCCTCCACGCACTCCTTGAACGTTGGCAGCATGCCCGCGTGGTGAGCGGCGACACCGCGAGTGAGCCCGTCGAGGAACTCGTGGTACCCCAGGACCTGCAGGTCGTCCTCGGGCAGGTGCGCACAGCGGTCCTCGACGAACTCGAATATCACCTCACGCTCTTCTGGCGTGGTCAGCCGCAGGTTCGCGTTCAGGCACTGTTGGACGGCGGCATCGCAGCCGATCCGGCTGAAGACGAACACGATTGCGGGCAGCAGCCCGGCTGCGTCTAGTCGCTCGACGACCTCTCGGCGGCTCGGGATCCACACCCGGCGGCCGTTGCCGACGTTGCGACCGCGTTGGGCCCGGCCACCTCTCGGCGTACGCCGGTCGCGCATGCGGTTGCTGGCATAGTCGTCCCGGGCGACTCGGAGCAGCTCGGGGTTGACCCTCGCCTCCCGCTGGGCAGCGGTTACCTCGCTGGGGTCAAGCGCGTCGTCGTCGGCGAAGAGGTCCAGCAGCCGCCTGCCCACCATGACGTGCTGGTAGAGCGGCACCGGGCGGCGCTCTTCCACAATCGTGGTCGTCTCCCCACGTACGGTGCCCAGCCACTCACCGAACTCCTCCGCGTTGCTGACCGTCGCCGACAGGGACACCAGCGCGACTGACTCCGGCAGGTGGATGATCACCTCCTCCCACACGGCACCGCGCATCCGGTCGGCGAGGTAGTGCACCTCGTCCATCACCACGAAACCCAGCCCGGTCAGCGTCCGCGACCCGGCGTAGAGCATGTTGCGGAGCACCTCGGTGGTCATCACCACGACCGAGGCGTCGCCGTTGATGGCGTTGTCGCCGGTGAGCAGGCCGACCCGATCGACGCCGTACCGACGGACCAGGTCGTTGTACTTCTGGTTCGAGAGTGCCTTGATCGGGGTGGTGTAGAAGCACTTGCGCCCGCTCTCCAGAGCCAGATGCACGGCGAACTCGCCCACTAGCGTCTTTCCGGAACCGGTTGGAGCCGCGACCAGAACCGAGCCGCCCTCCTCCAGCGACCGGCAGGCCTTGAGCTGGAAGTCGTCCAGCTCGAAGTCGTAGAGCGAGGCGAACTCCGCCGAGAGGGGATGGCTGCTGCCTCGCCGGGACCGGGAGTACTGCTCCGCCGGCCCCCCCGCACCGGCCGTCATGGCACCAGGACGCGCAGCGCCTGGGGCACGACCTCCACGGCCACCGGCAGCGGTCCGATACGCTCACCGTCGGCGTACGAGATGATGCCGGGGGCGTCCACTGTGACCCGGCGGGCACGGTAGTGGCGGTACTGCGGAAGCTGCACATGGGTGCCGGTGAACAGTCTCGGGTACGTCGTCAGCAGCTGACGCTTCTTCATCGGTCCGATCACCACCACGTCGAGCAGGCCGTCGTCGAGCAACGCACCTTCGGTGATCCGCAGGCCACCCCCGAACGAGGGACCGTTGCCTACCGCGACCATCATCGCCTCGAAGCGGTGCTCGGTGCCGTCGATCTCCAACACATACCGGATCGGCTCGAAGGTGCGCAGCTCCGCGAACGTGGCCAGGTTGTAGCGCATCTGGCCCTTGGGCCAGGCCATTGCGTTGGCCCGCTCGTTGACAACGGCGTCGAAGCCGGCGGCGAGTACGGTCACGAAGTAGCGGGCACCCGCCCTGGCCAGGTCCAGACACCGCTCCCGCCCCGCAATGACAACGTCGGCGGCCGCACCCGGGTCCGAGCGCGCCAGATCGAGGTAGCGAGCGACGTCGTTGCCGTTGCCGGCGGGGATCACCCCGAGCCTGGTGCTGGTGCCCGCCACAGCCTGGATCGCGAGATGCACCATCCCGTCGCCGCCGACCACGGCAAGGGTCTCGATGCCCTCGGCAACGCAGCTGCGGGCCAGCTCCAGCGTCTGCTCTGGGCTCGCACCTTCGAGGTTGCGCACCTCGAAACCGGCTTCGCGGAGCCGGGGAAGCACTGCGGCCGCGATCTGCCTCCCCTTTGCCTTCCCCGAGGTCGGGTTGGTCAACAACGCGATCTGCGGCACCCCAGCACCCTATCGGCCGGGCTGCGTGCAACCTGCTCTCAGAGCGGCGACGCCTCGTCGTCGCCGTACGGCGCAGCCAGTGCCGCGGCCTGGGCGCGCCGCCGGTCGACCAGACGGGAGATCGCCTCGGAGATGAAGAACAATGCGAGCATCGGGAATGCGAGCATGCACATCGAGAAGGGGTCGGTCGAGGGCGTCGCGACCGCGGCGAAGATGAACGTTCCCAGGATGATCCAGGAGCGGTACTTCGCCAGCGTGCGGCCCTTGACCACGCCGGCCAGGTTGAGCATGACGACGAACAGCGGGATCTCGAATGCGATCCCGAACACCAGCAGCATCCGGGTGATGAAGGAGAAGTAGTCCCCGAAGTCGATCAGGTTGGTCACCTTGGCCGGCGTGAACGAGATCAGCACCTGGAGTCCCTTAGGCATCACGTAGTAGCCGACCACCACCCCGGCGATGAACAACGGCCCGGCGACAATGGCGAAGATGCGCGTCCACCGGCGTTCCCTCGAGTGCAGCCCGGGGACGATGAAGCCCCAGATCTCATAGAGCCATAGCGGCGAGCTGGCGACGACCCCAGCGACCCCGCACAGCTTCAGCTGCAGCAGCAGTGCGCCCCCGGCTCCGGTGATGACCGCCTCGGTGGCGACCCTGCCGCCGAGCGCCGTCCGGGCCTGGTTGTAGGGGGCGAAGATCAGCCCGAACAGCTGATGCCAGAAGAACAGCGCGATGACGGTGGCCACCACCAGGTAGAGCGCGCTCCGCATGATCCGGGCCCGGAGCTCACGAAGGTGGTCGCCGAGCGCCATCCGGCCGCCGTCTCCGACCGGGCTGCGCGGTTTGCCGCGAAACAGGTCGAGGACACCGACCACGGACATGGGATCTCAGAGCCCGTGCTCAGTCGGTGGGGTGCTGGCGCCGCTCGGCCTCGGCCCGGGCACGGGCCTCGATCTCGAGCTGTTCGGCGGTCTTCGCGCTGGGGGGCAGGGTGCGGTCCTCTGCAGGCTGGTCGTCGTCATCCATCAGGCCCTTGGTCTCGGCCTTGAAGATCCGCAGCGCGCGACCGCTGCCTCGGGCCAGCTCGGGGAGCTTGGACGCACCGAAGAGCAGCACGATCACGGCCAAGATGATGATCAGCTCAGGGGCTCCCAAGCCAAGAACGAGCGGGATGGGCTGGATGGGCATGGCGTCCTCTACCTCGGAGTTCGGATCCCCTTCATCGTACGCCGTGGCCGTACATCGCCAGCGCAGTGCGCGCCGTAGCGGCGATCTGCTCGGCCAGCTCGGGGGGTTCCACGACGGTTGCCTCGGGTGCCAGCCGGAGCGCCAGCCGCACCAGCCAGCGCGGGTCGGCGACCTGTAGCGTCACCTCGAGTCCACCGTCGGGCAGCTCGAAAGTAGCGGTCACCGGGTAGTAGTCGGCCACCCAACGCGCTCCCGGGCTCAGCCGCAGCCGTGCGGTCAGGTCGTTGGGTCCGGGTGAGAACATCCCCTCGGACAGGTCTCGGGGCGCGATCTCGTGCGGCACCCGCCGTTCGGTGGCCACCTCGACCCCGAGGATCCGGTCGAGCCGGAACAGCCGCCGTGCCTCGGCGAGGTGGCACCAGGCATCCAGGTACGCCGCGTCGTCGGCACTGAGCAGCTCCAACGGGTCCACGGTGCGAGTGGTGGTCTCGTCCCGAGTCGGCACGTAGTACTCCATCCGCACCTGGCGGTCCGTGCTGATGGCCTCTTCGAGGCTCTCCCGGACCGCCCGGTCCGCCGTCGCGTCGGCGGCACCATGCACCTCGACGGGGGC
>JALZBH010000003.1 GCA_030947625.1 Actinomycetota bacterium | reverse complement strand
CTGCTCACCCTCTATCGGGTTCTGGCCACGGTCGTCGGCATCTCGATCGCCACGCTGGTGCTGGTCGGCGTACCCCTGAAGTACGCGCACAACCTGTGGCCCAGCGTCCTGCCCCCCAGCTCACTCGGATGGCGGGTCGGCACCAACATCAACCTCTACCTGGGCACCGCCCATGGCTTCATCTACCTCGGCTTCCTGCTGGTCGCGTTGTCGCTGGCCCTGCGCGCCCGCTGGTCGACGGTCTTCACGGTCCTCACCCTGGTCTGTGGCACGATCCCGATCGTCTCGTTCTGGGCCGAGTTCCGCGCGATCCGCAAGGTCGAGCGTGAGTTCCCCGACGAGGTCGGCTTCGCTCGCTCCCACGAGAGGACCGAGGTCTGATTGTCCCCGCCGACCCAGAGGCGTACCGCCTTCGTCCTCGGCGGTGGCGGACTGCTGGGCGCCGTCGAGGTGGGTATGCTCCGCGCGCTCTTCGAGTACGGGGTCCGGCCCGACCTGGTCCTCGGCACCAGCATCGGTGCCCTCAACGGCCTCGTCGTGGCCAGCGACCCGACACCCGCCGTCATCGACCGGCTGCTCGCCTTCTGGGGCGAGGTCGCGGAGACCAACCAGGTGTACGGCGAGAACCTGCGACGGCAGGTCGGTCGCGCCGTCCGCACCGGCACTCATCTGCACTCCTCCCGGCCGCTGCGGCAGCGGCTCGAGCAGGAGTTCGGGCAGAGCACGTTCGCCGACCTGGCTGTCCAGTTCCAGTGCTGTGCCGCGTCCATCGAGCGCGCCGCCGAACACTGGTTCACCGAGGGTCCGGTGGTGCCCGCGGTGATGGCCAGTGCCGCAGTGCCGGGGCTGCTGCCGCCGGCCAAGGTCGGGGCTGAGCACTTCCTCGACGGCGGCATCGTCAACTCCATCCCGTTGGGTCGGGCGGTTGCGCTCGGTGCGGAACGTGTGTTCGTCCTCCAGGTGGGCCGGGTCGACCGGCCGCTCAAGGTGCCGCGAAGGCCCTGGGAGGTGGCGCGGGTCTCGTTCGAGATCGCCCGCCGGCACCGGTTCGTCCGGGAGCTGGCCGAGCTGCCGGCGAGCGTCGAGGCCCATGTGCTGCCGGCGGGCGGGTCCGCCCGCGACGACGCACCCTCGGCCTACCGGGACTCCTCCCTGGTGAGCAGCCGCATCGAGACGGCGTACAGCTACAGCCGGGCCTACCTCGACGAGCACCTCTGATGCCGTCCTGGCTGACCTACCTCGTGCAGCGCCTGGTGATCGCCCCGTTGCTGATCGCGCTTACCGTGCTGGCGTGGACGACGCTGCCGTTGTGGCTGCTAGCGGCCGGGATCCTCTCGCCGCTCGCGCCCGGATGGCTGCGACCGGTCCGGCTGCTGTGGCTGCTCGTGGTCCATCTGACGCTCGAGAGCATCGGGCTTGTTGAGATGTTCGGACTCTGGATCGCCTCGGGGTTTGGCCTCCTGATCAGGCGGCCGTTCTTCGAGCGGATCCACTACGACCTGTTCACCGCGTACCTGGTCGTCTTCGCTGGGGAGGCCCGGAGAGTACTGCGGCTGCAGATCGAGACCGCGGGCAAGTCCCCCGATGCCTTCCCTGGAGAGCCGCTGCTGGTCTTCTGCCGGCACGCCGGCCCCGGTGACTCGCTCATGTTGATGTACTCGCTGATGCACTGGTACCACCGCGAGCCACGGGTCGTGGTCAAGGAGACGCTCAAGTGGGACCCGGCTATCGGCGTACTCCTGACCCGGCTGCCGTCCAGGTTCGTCTCCGGGTTCGGTACGCCGAAGTCTGGCCGCGACCCTGAGGCGGAGATAGGGGAGCTGGCCCGCAACCTCGACGAGAACGACGCGTTCGTAATCTTCCCCGAGGGCGGCAACTTCACCCCGGAGCGTCGTGACCGCGCAATCCGCCGGCTGCACAGCCTCGGGCTCACGAAGATGGCACAGCGCGCCGAGCGGATGATCCACGTGCTCGCTCCCAGGCCGGGCGGCGTCCTGGCCGCACTGGAGGCCGCGCCCGAGGCCGACGTCCTGCTGGTCGCTCACACCGGCCTGGACCACGTGCTCACCCTGGCCGACATCTGGCACTCGTTGCCCATGGACAAGCGGCTGGTGATGGGTTGGTGGCGGGTGCCTCGCGAAGAGATCCCGGAGGGTCGCGAGGAGCGGATCGACTGGCTGTTCACCCGCTGGGAACAGATCGACGACTGGATCGGCGAACACCGGCCGACCGACCTGCCGCCGGGACGGTTCCAGGCGGTACTGAGAAGTACGCCGAGCTGAGCGGCCCGGCGACGACACTCAGGCCTTGGGAGCCTTCTTGGCGGCCTTGGTCGCGGTCGGGTCGGAGACGTCCTTGATCTCTGCGGGGTCCTCAGGCGTGGTGACGATGTGCGGGGTGTCCACGGCGTCGGCGAGGGCTTCGTCCGGGCTGGCACCGGCTGCATCTGCGGGAGCGAGGTCGGACGTGGAGCCGGTGCCGCCAGTGCTGCCGGCGCCTGCCGCGCCGGTCGGTGCCGGCGGCGGGGTGTACGACGACTGCCACGCTCCGCCGCTGTCTCGACCCAGCAGCTTCTTGGCAACCACCGCCAGCAGACCGAGCAGCCCGAGGAGCGCCAACAACTTGCGCTTGTTGCCGCCGGTGTCCTGCACCTGTTCGCCCTTCAGAGCGGAGGCAGCAGCCACTCCGCGGCGCCGGGCCTCCTCGGCGACCGGGACGGCCTGATCCTTGGCATCGGCGAGGGCCGCCTGCACAGCCGGGACCACCTCGTTGACCAAGCGCTCGCGGGCCACTGCGACCCGGGGGGCGGCCATGTCGCGCGCGTCCGCCAGGATCGGGCCCAGCTGGTCTCTGGCATCGGCCACCTTGGGGCCGAGCTGCTCCCTGGCGGTCTCTACATGAGGGGCGAGGGCGTCCGCGAGGCTCTGGGCCTGATCACGCAGGGGTTGGGAACCGGACTTGGCGGTCTTGGCGAACTTGGCAAACATGGTGTCGAGGGGTCCTCTCAGTTGGCGTACCGCTCTCGTGCCCCCGATCATGCCCGTCGCGGGAAACGAAATAAACCCCGGGGTGGCAAACGAGCCCGTCCCGACTCAGCGGCTGCGCCGGTCGCCTCACCAGCGACATGGCAGGATCGAGCCGCAAGCACCCACCCGGAAGGCGGCTCATGTCGGACCTCAAGGCCACGTTGCACACCAACCGCGGCGATATCGTGTTGAACCTGTTCCCCGACCACGCGCCGAAGACGGTGGCGAACTTCACCGGTCTCGCCGAGGGCACCAAGGAGTACGACGACCCGCAGACCCGGCAGCCGACGACCGGGAAGTTCTACGACGGACTCGGCTTCCACCGGGTGATCCCGGGGTTCATGATCCAGGGTGGTTGTCCGCTCGGCACCGGCACCGGCGGCCCGGGCTACCAGTTCAAGGACGAGTTCCACCCGGAGCTGGCGTTCACCAAGCCGTACCTCCTTGCAATGGCCAACGCCGGACCTGGCACGAACGGCTCCCAGTTCTTCATCACAGTGGGGCCGACGCCGCATCTGACCAACCGGCACACGATCTTCGGTGAGGTGGCAGACCAGGCCAGCCGAGACGTGGTCGACGAGATCGCCGCGACGCCGACGGATCGCCGCGACCGGCCCAGGGATCCCGCGACGATCCGGTCGGTGGAAGTCACCCGCGAGGGGACGTGAGCAGCAGCCAACCCGGCGTACCGACGTGTTACCGGCACGACGGAAAAGAGACCTGGGTCCGCTGCCAGCGGTGCGAGCGGCCGATCTGCCCGGACTGCATGCGGCCGGCCTCGGTAGGTTTCCAGTGTCCGAGCTGCGTCAAGGAAGGCGCCGCGACGACCCGCTCCGCACAGGCGCCGTACGGCGGCCAGCGGGTGGCCAACCCGCAGCTGACCACGCTGGTCCTGATCGGCATCAACGTCGCGGTGTGGCTGGCCGTGGTCACCACCGGCGGCAGCCAGGGCGCCCTGTTCCTCAAGCTCGCGCTGTTGCCGAAGTCGACGTTGTTCCGCTTTCCAGACGGTTCTCTCCAGCTGATCCAGGGCGTGTCCGGGGGAGCCGGCTGGCAGCTGCTGACCTCGGTGTTCACCCATGCCCAGCCCTTGCACATCGGGTTCAACATGGTGGCGCTGTGGTTCCTTGGCCCGCAGCTGGAGCTGGTGCTCGGCCGGGCCCGGTTCCTGGCGCTCTACCTGCTTTCCGGACTGACCGGCAGCGTCGCAGTGATGTGGTGGTCCAATGTGCACATCCCGACCATCGGCGCCTCGGGCGCGATCTTCGGGCTGCTCGGGGGCCTGTTGGTGGTTGCCTTGAAGGTCGGGGCGGACACCCGCCAGATCCTGATGTGGATCGGCATCAACGCAGTGTTCACGATCTCGTTGCGCTCGACGGTGTCCTGGCAGGGACACGTCGGCGGCCTGGTCGGCGGTGCGCTCATCGCGGCGCTGATCAGCTATGCCCCCCGGGAGCGACGGCGCAGTGTCCAGTGGGGTGGGCTGGCGGTCGTACTGGTGGTCTCGGTGGTGCTGGTCGTCGTACGGGCTGCCGCCCTGTGAAGGCCGGTGAGACCGGTGAGGAAGTTTTCCCCAGCCAGTGGACAACCCTGTGGAGAACTACACGGTTGTAACTAGGCGCCTCACTCCCACTTGGTGGCGAAGGTGAACCCGACGGCCATGAAGCCGATCCCGACCATGAGGTTGTACTGGTTGAGGTCCTTCATCACTGGCACACTGGCGTTTTGCCCGACGAAGTAGAACGTCACGATCCAGACCAGGCCGAACAAGAAGCAACCGAGCATGCCGATCACGACGCCGTGCCCACGGCCCAGCGGGGTGCTCTTGTCGGCGGCGGCGACCAGTCCGGCGAAGATCAGGCCGAAGCCGATCAGGAAGTTCCAGCGCTTCAGGTCGCTCATCCACGGCAGCGGCGTGACCGGCTTCTTGGTACCCGGGAACGGCACGTACATCGCGGCGTCCTTGGCCAGGTTGAGGTACACCACGATCCAGGCAATCCCCAGCAGCACCAACAGCGCGGCCACGGCGCAGCGCACGATCGAGGTCCTGACGCCGCCGTGCGCGACGAGCGGGCGGCGAGCGGTGGGCTTGGACACAGGCTGGCTCCTGATTCGGTGACGTACGCCGGTAGCGTAGTCATGTCAAGAGAAGGCAGGGTGTCAGGTGTCGAGTCAACGCGAGCGATCCGTGCGTCTGTGGCGCTCGGTAACGCTGGCAGTGTTCACGCTGGCCGGTGCGCTGTTCGTCACCAGCGGGCTCAACTCGCATGGGTTGGATCTGCGCGGCTCGAGCATCACCGACCTGAACACCGTGGTGGGGCACCAGCGCAAGGAGACAGACTCGCTTCGTTCGCAGGTCGCCGTCCTTACCAGCCAGGTCGACTCGCTGACCAAGCAGGTCAAGGACACCCGGGTCACGGCGTTGCAGCATCAGCTCGGCATCCTCAAGGGACCGGCCGGTCTGCAAGCAGTCTCGGGACCGGGGGTGAGCGTCGTACTCAATGACGCTCCGGCGTCGGAGATCGCCAAGGTCCAGCAGGCCGGACAGGTTCCGATCGACCGGCTGTTGGTGCACCAACAAGACATCCAGGCAGTGGTCAACGCCCTCTGGGCGGGAGGCGCTGAGGCGATGAGCGTGCAGGGTCAGCGGGTCATGTCGACGACCGGCATCAAGTGCGTCGGCAACACCGTGGTGCTGCACGGGGTGCCGTACTCGCCGCCGTACGTGATCGAGGCGATCGGCAACCCCGCGCGCCTGGCGCGCAGTCTCGACACCAGCGCCTACATCGCCGCGTACAAGATCTTCGTGACCGACTTCCAGCTCGGCTATTTCCAGCGGATCCGCAGCGACCTTGCCCTGGCGGGCTATCACGGATCCCTCGGTCTGCAGTACGCACGCCCGGCGAAGGCGGTGGCGCCGTCGCGCAACTGACCAGGCGGTCAGGGCGTGGGCGTGCCCGTCGGGGTCCCGGTCGGCGAGCCACTCGATGTGGGTGTCGGCGTAGGCGTAGGCGTAGGCGTTGGTGTCGGCGTCTGGGGAGGGGGCGGCTGGTACGTCGAGACCACGATCGTCACCGTGCTCCCGTGGTTCGCCGGCGTCCCCGCCTTTGGACTCTGTTGCAGCACGGTGCCCTTCTTGGCCTTGGTCGTGGAGTCGAAGATCCGGTTGACCCGGAAGCCGGCGCCGGTGATGAGCGCGGTCGCCTGTGCATCGGTCTTGCCCATGACGGCGGGGACGGCGTTGGGACCGGCGGAGTAGAACAGCGTGACCAACGAACCGGTGGCTACCTGCTGATGTGCGGGCGGGGTCATCGCGATGACGTTGTCGGCGGTCTGGTCGGAGGGGCGCCTGACCAGCTTCACGGTCAGATGCATGCCGCGTAACAGGGCGGCTGCGGTGTCCTTGTTCTCGCCCTTGACGTCGGGCAGCGTCACCGCCGGCTTGCCGTCGGAGACGATCAGGCTCACCGTGCTGCCCGGGTTGACCAGCTTGCCTGGCGTCGGGTCTTGGGAGATCACCTGGCCCTTGGGCACACCGGAGCTGGCCGCATGGCCGACGGTCCCCACCTTGAGCTTGTTGTCGACGAGGGTGCGCTCGGCGGCCGCCTGGCTCATCCGGACAACGCTGGGGACCGAGATCTGGTTCGGCGCGCCACTGATCAGCCTGGGGCCGAACACTGCGGCCAGGACGATCAGGGCCAGGAGGAGCAGCGCCAGCTGGATGAGCGGGCCACGGCGGCGCCGGACGTCCTCCTCCTCGTCGGCAACGACCACAGGTACCCCGCCCACCGCGGTCGGGGAGTCCGCCGGGATGAACGTCGTCGCCGTCTCAATGGGTACGGCGGGGGCCTGCACCGGCTTGCCGGCAAGGTACCGGTCGATGTCGGCGCGCATCGCAGCCGCACTCTGGTAGCGCTCCTGAAGCGGCTTGGCCAGCGCCTTCATCACGATCGCGTCGATCTCCGGCGGCAGCTCACTGTCCAGCGAAGACGGGGGTGGGGCCTCCTCGCGCACGTGCTGGTAGGCCACCGAGACCGGGCTGTCCCCCACGAACGGCGGCCGGCCGGTGAGCAGTTCGTAGAGCAGACACCCGGCCGAGTACACGTCGGAGCGGGAGTCCACGTTGTCGCCGCGGGCCTGCTCCGGGGAGAGGTACTGCGCCGTACCGACGACCGCCGCAGTCTGGGTCATCGTGCTCTGGGAGTCAGCGACCGCCCGGGCGATGCCGAAGTCCATCACCTTGACGTCGCCCGCCGGCGTCAGCATTACGTTGGCCGGCTTGATGTCGCGGTGGATGATGCCGGCCCGGTGGCTGTAGTCGAGGGCGGAGAGCACACCGGAGGTGATCTCCAGCGCTCGCTCGGGCAAGATCTTGCGACCCTCACGGATGATGTCGCGCAGCGTCCGTCCGGATACGTACTCCATCACGATGTAGGGCTGGGCGACCCCGCTGCCGTCGTTGGCGATCTCCTCGCCGGTGTCGTACACAGCCACGATCGCGGGGTGGTTCAGCGCTGCCGAGGACTGCGCCTCCCGGCGGAACCGCGCCTGGAAGGTGTTGTCGCTGGCCAGGTCGGTGCGCAGCCGCTTGACCGCTACGGTGCGGCCCAGACGTACGTCGGTGCCCTTGCGCACCTCGGCCATGCCTCCCCGGCCGAGCAGCTCTGCGAGCTCGTAGCGCCCGCCGATCCGGTGTGCCTGCGTCATTTGTGACCCTTTTTCTGGTGGCCCTTGTGGCCATGCTCGCCGTGTGCTTGCGGCGCGTTTCCGGCGGGCTGGGTCTGGCCGGACGACTGGTTCGGCGTCTGGCTCGGGGTAGAGGAGGGCGTTGCAGTGGAGCGGGGGATGGCGGAAGGGCTCGGTGAGGTGTGCGTTCTGGCCGGTGTGGACGTCTTCTTCACCGTGGGCTGGTTGCTGGGCGCCCCGGGGTTGCTCAGTGCTAGCGCCCCGATGAGCACCACGGCAGTGGCTGCCGCGGCTGCGATCGGCCACCAGGCGGGCAACCCCCGGCCATGTCGGTTGCGCCCCTGCTCCTCGGCGTACGACGCGCCGATGGTGCTCGTCATCGTCGCCGTGGCCGGCAGCACCTGCGTCGCCGCAGGTGCGGCGCCCGAGACTTGGCGCAGGGCGGCGGCGAGCTCCCCCGCGTCGGCGTACCGGCCGGCCGGCTGCTTGGCCAGTGCCCGGCGGGTGATCGCCGCCAGACTGCCGGGCACGTCGTCCGGAAGCTCGGGCACCGGCTGGTGCAGATGGGCCAGCGCCGTAGCCACCGGGCTCTCGGCCTGGAACGGTGGCCGCCCGGCCAACATCGTGAACAGCACCGCACCGAGGGCGTAGACGTCGCTGGCCGGGGTGGCGGTCTTGCCCTCGGCCTGCTCAGGCGAGAGGTACTGCGGCGTGCCGAGCACCTCGCCGGGCTGGGTCAGAGCCAGTGCATCGGCCGCGCGGGCAATGCCGAAGTCGGTGATCTTCACCTGCCCCTGGGGCGTGAGCAACAGGTTCCCCGGCTTGATGTCGCGGTGCACCATCCCGGCCTGGTGGGAGATGGCCAGCGCCTCTGCGGTCTGGAGCGCCAGGTCACGAGCCTGCTCGGGAGGAAGGGGTACGCCGCCGCGCAGCAACGCCGAGAGGGGCTGACCCGGGACCAGCTCCATCACCAGGTACGGGCGCCCCGCCGTACCCACGTCACCTTCGCCGTAGTCGAAGACCGAGGCAATGCCGGGGTGGTGCAGCGAAGCGGCATTGCGCGCCTCGGCGGTGAACCGGGCACGGAAGCCCGCGTCGCCGGCGTACTCGTGCTTGAGCAGCTTCACCGCGACCTCGCGATGCAGCCTGGTGTCGCGACCTCGCCATACCTCGCCCATGCCGCCGGTCGCGATGCGCTCGAGTAGCCGGTACCGGCGCGACCCTGGCTGCTCCTGGTCACTCACCGGCCGATCACCGCCTCCATGACCTTCTTGGCGATCGGAGCCGCGAGCCCGCTGCCAGAGATCGCGTTGCGGGCCACCCCGGCGTCTTGGACCAGCACGCACACCGCCACCTGGGGGTTGCCGGCTGGAGCGAACGAGACGAACCATGCGTACGGTGGTCGGCTGGGCGCGCTCTGCGCGGTGCCGGTCTTGCCGGCCACCTTTACTCCGGGGATCTGGGCGGTGGTCGCGGTGCCGGAGTCGACGACGGCCACCATCATCTGGGTCAGCTCGCTGGCCACGTTCGAGCTCACCGCGGGCTGGCCGGGGATGGCTGTGGGGGTGGCCTTGTCGATCACGTCGAGGTTGGGCGAGCGGACCTCGTCGACCAGGTAGGGCCGCATCACCGTGCCCCCGTTGGCGATCCCGGCGCCCACCATCGCCATCTGGAGCGGAGTTGCCGCGACGTCGTACTGGCCGATAGCCGAGAGCGCCGTCTGCGGGGCGTCCAGATGCGCCGGAAAGATGCTGACCGCCTGCCGGGTGAGTGCGTCGTCGAGGTCGTGGAAGTTGCGCTGGCCGAAGCCGTACTTCTGGGCCTGGCTGCGCAGCGCGCTGGCTCCCACGCTCATCCCGACGGAGCCGAAGGAGACGTTGCAGGAGACCTGCAGCGCCTGGGTCAGCGTGATCGTGGCGCCCCCGCAGGAGCGGCCGTTCTCGTTGGTCAGCACGTGCGTGGTCAGCGGAAGGTTCAGCGTGGCGCCGCCGGGAACCCGCGAGCTGGGCTGGTACTTCCCGCTGGCGAGCGCCGCCGACGCTGTGACCAGCTTGAACGCGGATCCCGGGGGCAGCACCGCCGACAGGGCTCGGTTCTCCAGAGGCTGGAGCTTGTTGTTCTCCAGCGCGATCTTGGCCTTGCCGACGCTGGCGAAGTCGTGGCTGGCAAGTCGGTTCGGGTCGTACGTCGGGCTGGAGACCATCGCCAGGACCTTGCCGGTGCTGGGCTGGAGGGCCACCACCGCCCCCTGGACGTTCTTGCCGAGCGCCTGGAGACCGTCGTACGCCGCCTTCTGAGCGGCCGGGTTGATGGTCAGGCTGACGCTGCCACCGGCCGGGGTGTGGTTGTCGGCGAGGTCCACGATGCGGGTGACGAACAGCTTGGAGTCGTTGCCGGACAGGATGGAGTTCTGCGTCGACTCGATGCCTCCGAGGCCCCAGTCCCGGGAGAAGAAGCCGGTCAGCTGGGCGAACTCCCGCCCCCGCGGGTAGACCCGTTGGTAGGTGTAGGCGTCGTGGGACGGGTTGCTCTCGGCGATCGCCTTGCCGGCCACCAGGATCGAGCCGCGCTTGCGAGAGAAGTCCGCGTCCCGCACCCGGATGTTGTCGGGATGGACGGCCAGCGAAGTGAGCTTGTCTGCCTGCCAGTACTGCAGGTACGTCGCGTTCGCCAGCAGCAGCACGAACAGCACCATGCACGCGGCGGCAAGGTTGCGGATCGGTTTGTTCATCGCATCCTCACCACCGCGGTCGACTCGGCGTCACCGGTGACGCCTTCGGCCGCCACCAGCTCCGGGGGAGGCCGGCGGGCCTGGTCCGAGATTCGCAGGAGCAACGCGATGATCGCCCAGTTCGCCACCAGGCTCGAGCCGCCGTACGACATGAACGGAGTAGTCAGCCCGGTCAGAGGGATCAGCTTGGTCACCCCGCCGACGACGACGAAGACCTGGACGGCAATGACCACCGCAAGACCGGCCGCCACCAGCTTGCCGAAGTTGTCGCGACAGATCAGAGCGGTACGCAGGCCGCGCTCGGCCATCACGCCGTACAGCAAGATCACCGCCATCACGCCGGTGAGGCCGAGCTCCTCGCCGATCGAGGCGATGATGAAGTCGGAGTAGGAGAACGGCGTGATCTGCGGGTTGCCCTGTCCCAGTCCACGGCCGACAAGGCCGCCCCAGGCCATGCCGTACATGCCCTGCACGATCTGGTACGCGTTCGAGGCCGGGTTGAACGGGTCCAGCCACGCATGCACGCGGACCTGGACATGGGCAACGGTCAAGGTGGCGAACCAGGCGCCGGCGGCGAACATCACACCACCGACCACGAGCCAGCCGGGGCGCTCGGTGGCGACGTAGAGCATCACCAGGAACAGGCCGAAGAACAGCAGTGACGAGCCGAGGTCGTTCTGGAAGACCAAGATGCCCAGCGAGATCAGCCACATCGCCAGGATCGGGCCCAGGTCTCGTCCCCGGGGGAGGTCGACGAACAGCACCCGGCGTCCGGCGAGCGCCAGGGCGTCGCGATGCACCACGAGGTAGCCGGCGAACGCGATGACCAGCAGCACCTTGGCCACCTCGCCGGGCTGGAAGCTCATCGGGCCGAGGTGGATCCAGATCCGGGCGCCGTTGATGTTGCGCCCGATGCCCGGCACCAGGGGAAGCAGCAGCAGAACCAGCGCCGCCAGGCCGAACGTGTAGGTGAAGGACTGGAGCATGCGGTGGTCCCGCACGCCCACGAGTACGACGATGAACAGGACCACGCCCAGGGTCATCCAGACCAGCTGGGTCGGCGCGAACATATGCGCCTGCGGGTCGTTCGCCTTGTCGGCCAGGTCGATCCGGTGGATCATCGCCAACCCGAGGCCGTTGAGCGCGGAGACGACCGGCAGCAGGATCGGGTCGGCGTACTCGGCCACCAGCCGGATCGTGACGTGGCACGCGATCACCAGCAACGCCAGCCAGCCGCCGTACTTCACGATGTCGGTCGGCACCTTGCCCTGGGCGCCGAGCCCGACGCCGGCGTACGCACCCACGCCGACGGCCAGGCTGAGCACGAGGAGGAACAGCTCCGCCCCCCGCCGCCGGCGGTGCACGAAACCCATGAACGCGCCGGGCGTGCTCATCGCGACCCCACACAGTTGGTGCTGTTGGCTGAGGTGCCGGTCGGGGTGCTGCTCCCAAGGTTGCTCGTGCCGGCCAGGTTCAGCCCCTGGGTGGGCCGCGTGGTCGGGTAGTGGGTGACGTGCGGCGCCGCCGAGCCGGTCAGGGTCGAGCCGGCTGTGGGCTTGCGCGTCGGCTGTGCGGTGGTGCCGTGTGTCGGCGTACCCGTGGGTGTGTGGCTGGGGGTCCCGGTCGAGGTGGGACTGGCGGTGGGAGTGCCGGTGGCCTGGCCGGTGCCGGGTGGCGGGCAGACGGCGAGGCCGTGGAGCCGCTTGACGACCATGCGCGCGCCGGAGAGGCCATCGGCGCTGATGCCTTCGCGCACTTGGCGCGCATATGAGGGGGGCAGCTGGCCCAGGCTGAGTGCGGTCTGCTCGGCGACGCGATGCATGCGCAGACCCGGGATGTTGGCCTCGATCCCCCGGTAGATCGCCACCCGGTTCCCCGCCGGCGCGACGAAGTACTGCGTCTGGGTCCAGGCGTACGCCGCGGTGCCGACCAACCCGAGCACGACTGCCCCAACGACGAGCACGGCCAGGCGGCGCAACCACGCGTGGCGTCGGGGTGGCCGGGGGGCGTACCGCATCGCCTCGGGATCTGCGTCGACGCCCGGCACCGGGTCGAGCTCGCCGGTGTCGCCCGAGCGGAGCCCGCGGAGAAGTCCCCGTCCCGGCTTCCCCAGGCTCTTGACCGGCGATCTCGCGGCGGCACCGACCACCAGCGCCTCGACCGGAGCGGCCGCCTCCGCAGCACCCGCTCCCGCAGTACCCGCTTCCGCAGTGTCTGCTGCCGCTGGATCGGCCACCACGTCGGCGAGTACGACGGTCACGTTGTCGGAGCTCCCGGCGTCGAGTGCGGCCTGGACCAGCCGGTGGCCGGCTTGCTCGACCGAGCCAGCACCGAGCAGGTCGGTGAGCTCAGCCGTTCCCAGGACACCCGAGCAGCCGTCGGAGCAGAGCAGGATCCGGTCGCCGGGCTCCAGGTCGAGGTGGAAGACGTCCGGCTCGGGTTCGTGTACGCCGTCGACCGCGCGCAGGATCAGGTTGCGGTGCGGATGGACCCGGGCCTCCTCTTCGGTGATCCGGCCCTCGTCGATCAGGCTCTGCACAAAGGTGTGGTCGGTAGTCAGCTGGGACAGGACCCCGTCGCGCAGCAGGTAGCCGCGGCTGTCGCCGACGTGGCCGACGCCGAGCCGTACGCCGTCGAAGACGGCTGCGGTCAGCGTCGTACTGGTGCCGTCGAGCTCGGGGTGCTCCTCGACCAGCTCGGCGATCCGGTCATGGGTGCGGTGGATCGCTCCGGCTACCACCGCCAGAGCGTCGCCGGCATCGGGCTGCTCGTCATCGAGACGACTCAGCTGCTCGATCGCCGTACTGCTGGCGATGTCGCCGCGCGCCGCTCCGCCGACGCCGTCGGCGACCACGAGCAGGTGCTCGCCCGCGTACCCGGAGTCCTGGTTGTCTCGACGCACCCGTCCGACGTCGGAGAGCGCGGCGAAGTGCAGCCGGAGGCTCACTTTCGCAGCTCCAGGACGGTCTTGCCGACCCGGATCCGGGTCCCCAAGCCGATCGCGGTGGCCTGGGTGATCCGGCTCGTCCCGACGTAGGTGCCGTTCGTCGAGCCGAGATCCTCGACGAACCACTGGTCGCCGGAGCTGGCGATGCGCGCGTGACGGGTGGACACGTAGTCGTCCTCAAGGCGGATCGCGGCGTCGTTGGCCCGGCCGATCAGCAGCGGCTCGGTGGCCAACGGGATCGTCTCGCCGCGGTTGGCCCCCTCGAGGATGGCGACTCGGCTGGGCGCGCCCTTGCGGGTCTTGGCCGGCTTGCCGCGCCGCGCCTTGACGGCGCTACGTCGATCCGCGCCCCGCTCGTTGGCCGTCCGCGCTGCCCGTGAACCGAACATGTCGGATCGCACCACCGAGATGGCCGAAAGCACGAAGATCCACAAGATCGCGAGGTAGGCGAAGCGGATCAGCACCAACGTCAGCTGGGACACCGCTCACCCACCCTGGGGTTGCTTGAGCGTCATCGTGGTGTTGCCGATCCGGATCTCCGCCCCGTCGGTCAGCGTGGCCTGCTCGGTGCGGCGGCCGTTGACCAGCACTCCGTTGGTCGAGCCGAGGTCGTGCACGCTGACCCGGGGTCCGGTGTCTGCGTCGGTCACCCGAATCTCGAGGTGGCGTCGCGAGACGCCGGGATCGTTGATCCGCAGATCGGCGTCGTTGCCGCGGCCGACCACGATCCCGGGCGGACCCAACGGCACCTCCTTGCCATTGACGACGAGCACGGCCGACGCCCGTCGTACGGCGGCCTCGGTGGGGCTCGGGCCGGACGGGGTCACCTTGGCCACCGACTTGCTGTGCACCCGGAACCGGCCGGTGGTCAGGTCGGGCGCGGTGTCCAGCTCGATGCTGACCGGGCCGGTGAACACGTAGGACTGATCTGCCGCGTGCTCCCGGAGCATCTCGGTGAGCTCCTGCGGCAACTGCGGGCCGAGGGAGCTGAGCCGTTCATGGTCGGTCTCGGACAGCTCGACATGGAAGGTGTTGGGCACCAGGCGCCGGTCGCGGCTGAGGATCTGGGCGGAGCTGTCCGCCTCGCGGTTGAGCGCGGCGGAGATCTCGACGGGTTGGACCGCACTGCGGAAAGTACGAGCGAACACCCCGGAGATCAGCTGCTCGAGCTTGTTCTCGAACCGGGACAGGCCGCGCATCCCTCCTCCTCTCCGACCGCGTGGGAAGGGGGCTGCGCGCCACCCGCCCGACCGGGCACTTCGACTCAGGCATGGTACCGGCTAACCCCTGGCCGGCTCGGTTGCGGTTTGGGGGCTTGGAACCGCCTGGGATAGCCTGTCCAGGCTTCTGGCGCGAGTGGCGGAATAGGCAGACGCGCACGGTTCAGGTCCGTGTGCCCGAAAGGGTGTGGGGGTTCAACTCCCCCCTCGCGCACCACAGCCCCAGGTCTTCTGACCTGGGGCTTTGTCTATTCCGGGCGGGTCCGGTGCTTGAAGAAGTAGCACGGGAGTAGCACCAGCCCTCACCGCAGGGAGTGGACATGGCCTGGATCGAGAAGAGAAGCGAAGCGACGGAGGGGTTTCGGTGCGCGTCGTCTGGCGGCTCGGCGGCACCCGCGGAGGCGCCTACCAGTCCGAAACGTTCAGTGCCGGAACCGATGCGCAGAACCTCGCACGCGCCGACGGCTTCAAGAAGATGGTCGACGCGGCCGGCCAGCGCTGGCCGGACGGCTGGGTCAAGGGCGAGGGCTTCGTGCGGCCCGCTGGCACCGATCCACTGACCGCACCACCGCGGTTCGTCGACCTCGGTGAGGAGTACGTCCGCCAGATCGTCGACCTCTCGCCGGGGCAGCGGAAGCGGTACCTGGGCCACCTGAAGGTGCTCGGCGAGACCCGGGTGCGCGAGCGTGGAGCGCCTGGCCTCGTACGCCGCCTTCCTGCAGGCATCCCGACAGTAGATGCGGGTTCGGCCGACCCGGTACGGGGGCGGGAGAGGCGCCCCGCACTGCGCGCAGGTGGTCGGTGGGGTAACGGAAACGGTCTTCACACCTGCAGCAAGCGCGGAGGCGGACGCCAGTGGACACGTGGGCGGCCCAAAGCGTTCCGGACGAATCCCGCTCACGCGAGTGCAAAGGGTGTGTAGCAGTTGGTGACGCGCACGCCGTGGGCGTGTCTGCAAGCACCCTCGCAGGAGTCCGTGAGACGGCATCGAGTGGAAGCGCATTACGAGACGGCGCTGGCGGGTGTTGTCGCCACGCTCACTGCGTCGGCGATGAGGACCTTTCACACCTGGTGCACCCGACGTGAGCGAAATCGTCACTGACTTGGGTGGAGGGCGTCACAGCGCCAGTAGACTCCGCCGGACGGTTCACGCCCCGGTCGAGAGAGAGTGAGAATCATGGCCTCGACGTCGTTCGTGTCTCAAGTTTCACAGGAGTCGCTGCTGCGACAGGCGGTGCACAACACGAGCCAGTCCATCGAGTTGCTGCGTGAAGCCGTCTCGAACAGCGTCGACGCCAGCGCAACCGCCATCGACATCAAGTTGACGAACGCCGGGGGCGAGATTTGGAACATCGTTATTCAGGACAACGGCAACGGTATGGAAGAGCGCCACATGAAAGCGTTCTTCAACGCTGGCGACTCTGAAAAGGACTTCCCCCAGACCTCGATTGGCGAGAAGGGGCTTGGGTCGAAGACGAGCTTCGTTGCGAAGGAAATCGTCGTACAGTCTCGCCGGTACACCGCGCCGACATCTGTCCTTGTTGGCAAGATGACGGACCCGATGGCGGCGCTCGACAGCGGCAAGATGCCCGGCTACTCGGTCGAGTTGGATCCGGCCGGGTTCGTGCCGTCGACCTCGTCGCAAGGTACGCGGATCGAACTGACCGGCGTTCACCTCACGAGTTTCAACGGAAAGAAGTCGGACGATGCTCAGGAGATCGCCGCCCGTGTGATGCATTACCTCAGGAGTATGTGCGCAACAGGCACGGTGAAGAACCGGCATGCGGCCAAGGCCCACATCATCGGCTCGGTGATGAACGTCGGCGTCATCCCGATGGTTTCCCTGGAGGTTGTCACCGCAACGGGTTCTGCCAACGTCGGCCCTCTGCCTGGCGCCTACCAGGTCCCACAGGAGGACACCACTCCAACTGGCGGACCTGTGGTCGAGGGTGTCGCGCAGAACTCCAAGAAGTTCTGTGCCGTCTACGACTTCGCGCGGAGCAAGACGATCAGTGTGCAGGGCCAGTCGCTCACGGTGTACTACGACGGGACGGTCATTGCCTCTGGCGAGGCAGTCCGCGCAGAGATGCTCAAGGACGAGCTGAAGCAAGGCTGGACGCAAAAGTCGCAGATGGGCGTGCACCTCTGCAAGGACTTCATCCCGCTTGCTCGCGACTCGTCGCTATCTCGGGAGCTACTGGGGGGCGAGTACTACTTCGAGTTCAAGCTCTTCCTCAACTGTCAGAGCTTCGAGCTCAACGCGGACCGCAACGTCATCACCAACGAAGAGTCCGACGAGATTGCGTGGATCTGGGAGGACTTCAAGACCGCTGTCTGGCCCAACATCGAGTCGAAGGCCGCGGCGTATAAGGCGATGAAGGCCGCCGAGGACGGCGCTCTCGAAGCAACAAAGAAGACAAAGCAGGCCGCCGAACTCAAAGCCGCCTATTCAGGCCTCTCGAACGTAAAGGTGACGAAGAAGGGCGCGACTCTGTCCTTCGTCAAGGAGCCGCGGAAGGAGGCAGACGTATCGCACCTCTTGGCCATGATGGTTCAGTCTGGCAACTGGATGTCGGACCTGGCTCCGATCGCGAAGTTCGGCCAATACATTGATGCCTCCACAGACATCCTTGCCGAGGACGGCGCCGGGTCGGTCTTACTCGTTGAGGTCGAGTCGCAGTTGCCCAACCTCTTCAGGCATCAGCATCCGATGAACTCTTATGAGGTAGTTGTGGTCTGGTCGCTGGGCGGGATGGCGAACGGGAGCACTCACACGGCACCCTGGGGTACGAACGGCGCCAATGTGGCGGTCACGCTCCTGCAGACTGCTGCTGGAGGGTGGGAGCTCAGATGGGGCACCCACGCCAGGACCGTCATTGTGCTGTCAGAGATTCTGTAAGCGACCGGCCGCAATACCTCGTCTCGGCAACTGCATGCGACCTCTTGTTGTAGAGCATCGTGACGGTTGGGCGCGGCTCACCGGGCGTCTCGTGACGATGGCAACCTGGCGCCCTGAGTTGTAGCTTTCGTCGGCGCAAGCTGCTAAGCTTGCGAACATGAGCTCGAGCTCCAGATCCTTCGCCTTCGTTGACCTCTTTGCCGGCATCGGCGGCTTCCACGCCGCGCTGGGTGCGCTGGGTGGGGCTGCGGTTTACGCCGTCGAGAAGGACGAAGCTGCAGCCACGGTCTACGAGCGCAACTGGCGCATGCCGGCTCTCGGGGACCTCGTGGCCGACACTGAGAAACGCATGCGGGTCCCCGAACACGACGTTCTCGCGGCGGGCTTCCCGTGTCAGCCATTCTCGAAGAGCGGTTATCAGCGAGGGATGGACGAAGCCCGCGGAACGCTGTTCTGGAACATACTTGAGATTCTCCGCGTGCGGCGGCCTTCGGTCGTGCTTCTCGAGAACGTTCGGAACCTTGCTGGCCCACGGCATACGCACGAGTGGGACGTGATCATTCGGTCCCTCCGCGACCTCGGCTACCGGGTTTCGGCAACGCCCCTCGTCTTCTCACCGCACTTGCTGCCGCCGGAGCGTGGTGGGCGTCCGCAGGTTCGCGAGCGGGTCTTCATCCTCGGCACCTACGTTGGCAAGCGCCTGGCCCAGAAGGACGTGCACTTCACCGTCAATGCGGGACCGGTCGATGGTTGGGATCCCCAGAAGTGGGTCTTAGAAGCGCATCTCCCACTCGACGCCAATCTGGACAGCAAGTCTGAGCTGAAGCTGCGGCTCTCTCCTCAAGAGATGACGTGGATTGAGGCGTGGAACGACTTCGTCGCGACGCTCCGGCGAGCCGGCGTCAAGAAGCTGCCCGGGTTTCCTGTTTGGAAGGACGCCTTCGTCCTTGAGCACGATCTCGTTGTAGACCCGAGCACGCCAGCCTGGAAGGCGGACTTCTTGAGGAAGAATGCGGCGCTGTACACCGAGCACCAGAGCATCCTTGAATCGTGGCTCGCACGCTGGAACTACCTCGAGGACTTTCCCCCCTCGCGTCGCAAACTCGAGTGGCAGGCGCAGGACGCGAAGTCGCTCTACGACACGGTGATGCACCTGCGACCCTCGGGCCTGCGAGCGAAGCGCCCAACGTATCTCCCCGCACTTGTCGCAATTACGCAGACGAGCATCCTCGGGGACCGGCTTCGACGTCTCTCACCGCGGGAGGCAGCGCGGCTGCAAGGCCTTCCCGAGTGGTTCGACTTCGGCGACCAGCCGGATGCCGCGACCTACAAGCAACTGGGCAACGGCGTGAACGTGGGAGCGGCGTATCACGTGTTCCGTCAACAGGTCCTCGAGACCATCGACCATGTGTCTAAGCGAAGCCCGGAGCTTGCCCGAGTTGTCGCCCTGAGCGACCCGAGTCCCGACGTGGCGGTGGAGCGCCACTGGGACCCCAACCGGGCGGTCACCGTGCGCCAGCGCGAGGCTCCTGCGAGCGATCGCGCGGTGGCGGCCGCGGGATAGCCTCATCGTGTGGCAGAACGCTGGGTAGGCACACACGAGGGGCGACACCTGGCGAAGCGGCCAAAAGTCAACACACAGCCCGAGGTTCGTCTACGCAAGGCGCTCCACGCCGCAGGCGTCCGATTCCGGCTCCAGCGACAGCTGGCCAGGGGATGCACCCCTGACATCGTCTTCCCCGCCAAAAGGTTGGCTGTCTTCGTTGACGGCTGCTTCTGGCACGGCTGTCCGGAGCACGGCCGCAAGACTCCTTGGACCGGCCCCAACGCCGCCCTGTGGGCCACCAAGATGGAGCGCAACGCCGAACGCGACCGCCGCGCGACGAGCATGGCTGTTGATCTCGGTTGGTCGGTGCTGCGTGTGTGGGAATGCGAGGTCGGCCGCGACGGAACGGATGCCGCGATTACGGTCATCGACGAGCTCCGCCACAAGAGCGTCCGAGCGGGATGAGTGCCTTCGTCCCGGCGCGGAGCAAGTTGGAGGCCGTTACCCGGATCAGCGCGCTGACTCACGGCCCACCGCAGACGCTGGGGCCGGGGAGCAAGGAGCGCAAGTCCGTACTGGTCAACCTCGCTGTGGGCCTCGACCTCAACGTTGACACCAACGCAACCAAGGTCGACCTCGGCGCAGACATCGCTGCCGCCATCGGCGCTAGCTGGGATGAATCGTGTTGGTCAGCTGGACAGACGGTCACGCTGGTCGGCCTCAACCGGATCTTGGAGGCTGGCGAAGACTGGCTCGCTTGGCGCGCCAAGACTTTCCGGCAATCCCTGTTTGAGCCGCTCGAAACGCACATCGAGACGTTCGTTCCGGCGCGCTCAAAGCTTGAGGCCGTGTCCCGCATCAGCGCGCTCACCAACAGCCCCCCAGAGGTGTTGGGGCCGGGGAGCAAGGAGCGCAAGTCGGTCCTCGTCAACGTCGCCGTCGGCCTCGACCTCAATGTCGACATACTCGCGACGAAGCCCGAGCTCGGAGGCCAGATTGCCGCCGAGCTCGGCGCCTCCTGGGACGAGACTTGTTGGTCGACCGGCCAGACCATCACGCTTGACGGCCTCAACCTCCTGCTGCGGAGTGCCGAAGCGAGGATCTCCCACGCGGCCGGCACCGGCTTCTTTCTCTCGGTCCGCGACGAGGCAAGTGCGTTGCTGTCGGCGCTGGCAGACGCGTTGCCCGAGCAGATGGATGGTCGTGAGTGCATCGAGGAGATGCAGGCCGCGGACTACTCGCAATGGGCCCAAGACGAGTGGGTTGGCTTCTACTTCGAGTTCCTAGGTCTTCCCGCCCTGGTCAACGCCTTTGGTGGCGGTCCGCGCCAGATCGCTAGTACGCGATTCGACTACGGACTCGGCCACACGTGGGATCTAAAGGCTCACATGGCTCACAGCGGTGACGCACCGCTGAACGATCAGGCCGCGATGCAGGTTGCCGTCACCGAGGCAGGGGGGCTCGGCTTCCTCGTCCTGACCGGTCAGGTTGAATACGATGACGGAGACTTCAAGGCATGGCAGCGGGAGTTCCGTCTGCGTCATGGCAAGAAGCCTCGAAAGCGGGCCAGGCCACCGAAGTACAAGCGGAAGTCGAAGACCGCCTTCCGCCCTGGGATGGTCGAAGCGTTCCACATCGCCGACGAGGCCGCCCTGAACGAGGCCCTTGGCACCGGCGTGCTCTCGGTCATGGTGCAGGGTCCTCAGGTCTCCGGCCGCCCTCGAGCTCCCAAGTACTCCCTCAACCTCGTGAAGGCACGAATGAGCGACCTCCTGCTCGTCCAGCTGGTGCTTTGAGCAGGGCCATCTCGTCCACCCTCGCTAGGATGGATTGAAACTAACCAAACGCTGGTGCTACTCCGTGTAGCACGCACGGCCTGGAACGGTGCTCAACGAGAGGCAACGGGACCTTCGGACTCACGCTCAGACTGACGGAAATCAGCTATCCAAGCGTGAAGTCCCGCTGGTTCAACTCCCCCCTCGCGCACTCTCAACGGTGTCCGATGTGCGCTGTTCGCGATTGCCGGGTCGTACGCCGTAGCACGGGCGACGGAGACCGGGTAGGCGAAGCGGTCCACGATGGGCGTGTGGAACCACACCCGCAGCCAGCGGGAGCGGTCTCAACGGCGAACGACGCACCGTAACCGCGCGGGACATGAGACCAACCCTCAAGACGCATCCGCCAAGTGTGACCGAAGAGTGTGTGACGTCGACCGCGGAACGCATCCGGCCGTCCGGGGTCGGGTCAGGTCGTGGCTGAAAGCGCGCGCCGGCACCTTCGTGGACGGCGCACGGGTTCGTCCAGCTCGGTGCGCAAGGCACCGAGGATCCGGGACAGCAGCCGGGAGACCTGCATCTGGGTCACCCCGAGCTCGCTGGCGATCTGGTCCTGGGTCCATCCGTGGAAGAACCGCAGCCCCAGAATTCGCCGGTCGCGCGGTGGGAGCGCACGTACGGCGGGCGCGAGCAGCAGGCGCGCCTCGGCGCGAGTCAGGCTCTCGTCGTACGCCCCGAGCAGCCCAGTGATCGACATCGACTGGTCCTCACCCACCAGAAGATCCAGGGACGCCGGGATGAAACAGCCCTGCGCCGCCATGGCTTCGATCACTTGTTCGTCGTCGATGTCGAGGAACCGCGCCACCTCGGGGGGCGTGGGGGAGCGATCCAGGGACTGGTACAGCTCGCTCGAGGCCACCGAGATCCGCGCCTGGAGCTCCTGGATGCGACGTGGGGGCCGCACCGTCCAGCCGAGGTCGCGAAAATACCGCTTGATCCCGCCGGTGATCGAGGGCACCGCAAAGCTGAGGAAGTCGCGCTCGTAGGAGGTGTCGAAGCTGATCACGGCGTTCACCAGTCCGACGTACGCCACCTGGATGAGGTCGTCCATGCTGACTCCGCGGTCGCGAAAGCGCGAGGCAATCGCGCGGGCGACTCCCATGTTGGCGATCACCACCTCGTCCCGCAGCAGCTTGGCCTGAGCAGCGTCGTGGGTGTCCGCGATCTGGGCAAAGAGCCGGGTGGTGAGCGTACGACGGTCCGACGGCGGATCCGCAGCAGGCAGTGTCTGGGGGCCGGACTGAAGAGGAAGAGGTGAAACGGCGCGGCAGGTCATCGGGCACCTATCGAGATCGGACTCCTATGGCGACCTGCTTCACCACGTCTTGCGATTAAACTCCCTGCCGCCACTGTGGGCAAGGGCGAGGGCGTTCAGGGCGGCTCGGCCTCGGCGCTATCGGAGTTAACGCCGAGGCCTGGACACGGCCACCACGCGCGTAATGGCGCGTCTTAGTGGGGTGGTTCCCACCGATGTCCGTAGCAAACGTCTACGCGACGACGGCGTCGATCGTCTTCTTCAGCGCGCTCGGCTGCGTGGGGCTCGTGGGCGCCTTCTTCTTCGCCGCCATCAGCTGCGCGCCGATGTCCTGGAGCTGCTTGCGTCCCAGACCGGCGCGGACCTTGGGGAACCAGTCGTCCTCTTCCTCTTCCATGTGGTGGCGCACGTTCTCGATCAGCACGGTGGTCTTCGCGGTGAAGCGCTCGTTGTCGGACTTCATCGCGGCCAGCTCAGAGACGAGTACGTCGGCCACATGGTGCTCCTCGTAAGACTCGAGTACGTCGTCCTCGAGCTCGGGGAGCAGCTCTCGAACTCGCGGGTACATCACCTCGTTCTCGATGTACGTGTGCGCCGTCAACAGCTCGATCATCCTCTCGACGAGGCGGCCCTTGGTGGCATGAGCGTTCTCGCCGGCCTTCTCGAAGTCGCGGAACACCTTGCGGACCTCTTGGTGGTCCTTCTTCAGCAGCACGATGGCGTCGGTCGACATGGATCTCCAGTCGTAGTCGGTTGGCGAGCATGAAGTCGCGGGTACTGGGTACCCAGGGGTTGCGGGGCCAAACGCCTCCCAGCGTCTTACGCAGGCGCCGATGCCTTTGGTCCCCGCGCCTGCGAGGAAGCCGTTGGCTACTCGTTGCCCGACGCGACCGGGTTCGTGCGGAGCGTCCGATGCTCCAGGGCCTTGCGGACCTGCACCCGACCCTCTTGCACACGTACGTCGAACACTGGCTGCGGGCGCGTGGCCGGACCCCGAACCACATGCCCATCGGACAGCGCAAACCGGCTCTCATGCCACGGACACTGGATGCAGCCGTCGACCACGGTGCCTTCGTGGAGCGGCGCACCGCGGTGGGTGCACCTGTCGACGAGGGCCACCAGCTGGCCCTCGTGCCGGACGAGCAGCAGTGGAACCGTCCCGACGGTAACGCCGTGGGGCGCAGTGCCGACCACGTCGGAATCTGCCGCCACGTCGGTCCAGTCGGCCGGACCGGTGAGGAACGCTGTGGTGTCGACTCCGACGCCGAGAGCATAGGCGAGATGACCACCCAGCCAGCCGCTTGCGGCCAGGGCGCCGGCACCGAACAGTGCCCACCGGATCCCGGCTCCGTGGTCTCCCTTGCGCCGCGCGACCCACGAGGCGGCGTACACCCCGAGTGCGACGTCGTTCAACAAGGCGTGCACCGCCCCGACCCGCTGCTCGGCCCCCTCGGTGTCGGACCAGTCCGAGGCGCCGGCGAGGGCCGCCGGCACGGCGCCGACGATACCGACCGCGACCAGGGTGCTGGCGGCATCCCGACTGCGGGCTCCACCAAGCAGGTCGAGCACGCTGGCGCTGACCCAGGCACCGATCGGCACCATCACCAGCACGGGATGAGCGGGGTGTCCGAGCGCGGTGCCGGACAACAGGTCCTTGAAGGGTCCGGCGGGAAGCAGCTTGCGCAGCAGCCCGGCAACGGCACCCGATGACGGGTCCAGCACCGACGAGCTCTCGATCGATGCAGTGATCTGGTCGGCCGTCTGGCTGAGACTAGCCACAATGCGTCTCCCGTCCTTGCTTGGTTGGTTGGTTGGCGTCGAGTCCAGCATCTCTCACGTCGTTTCGCTAGCCCGGACTCAGCCGGCGGCGGCGGAAGGCGAGCTGCGGTGATCCCACGACCCTCGCGCGGCGTCGTACTCGGCCAGTCCCCGATCGGCGAACGCGCGCAACCACCCCTCCATCGGGGTCCACCCCCACTTGGCGCGGAACACGTTCGCGTTGCGCACGATCGCCTCGACATGCTCCACGGGAGGATCCGAGACCGGGTGCCACTGGTGGTAGGCGTCCGCGCCGCCGACCCAGAACATCGTCCCGCCGAGAGCTGCGACGCGCTGACCCAGATCAGTGTCCTCGGCCCCATACCCGGTGTACGCCTCGTCAAATCCACCGACCTTCCTCCAGTCCGGCGTACTCATCGCGAACGACAACGACCAGAACAGTCGCAGGTCCTCGGCACGCTGCAGCTCCCCGGGCATGGGTGCCGGCCGCGCGGGATGAGGGTTGGTCAGCGCAGAGAGCTCGGGGGGATAGTCGGCCTCTCCCGCCGGAAGCGGCGCCAGGTAGGTGACCGGGCCGCACAGCAGGACCGGACCGGCAGTACGGCTGACCTGCTCGGCGGCTTCTCGGTAGCGAGCGAGCAACCGAGGCCCCGGGATGCAGTCCACGTCGAGGAAGACCAAGAGCTCTGCGCCCCTGCAGGCCGCGATTTCTGCGCCGGCGTTGCGGGCACTGGCAAGCGGAAGCTCGGCCGTGGGAACCGGAACGGCGTGGACCACAACTTGGTCCGGTTCCTCCCGGCAGGCATCGGCGACGACCGAGCCGATGTCGTGGTCACCCATGGCGACGACCACGCGTACGTCGGGCCTGTTCCGCTGGGCGAGCGCGTGCTGCTGTCGGCGCAGGTGCGAGTGCCGTCCGGACGCGACTGTGATGACTGCGGTGCGCAACATCAGACCGCCGTACGACTCAGCGAGCCGGCGGGCCCAGCGGACAAGGACGCCGCCAGCCGGTCCAGGTGTGCCGCTGACCGGCGGGCCCCGTCGCCGTACGACCAGGACTTCCACCGGTCCCCGCCGAGGCAGCGGGCGCGGTCGAGCAGCTCACACCACCGGCCGGGCTCCGGCCACGAGTCCAGCCCGACGGCGACTCCTTGCCTGCGGAGCGCTCCGGAGGTGTGTACCTGCTCCTCGAAGGGCCTCGGGCTCGCAACGACCACGGCGGGCGTCCCGGCCGCGGCGACCTCGGCGACCGCGTTCTGCCCAGCATGGGTCACCACAACGTCGGCCATACACAGCTCACGCCACAGTGCCTGCGGGCCCAGCTTCCGTCCCGGGCCGGCAAGGGACCAGGACCATCCCGGGGTAGCCGACCGCACCTCGGCGAGCATGGGACCTGTCGCCTCACTGCCACCGGAGCCCCAGAGGAGCAGCGCGTGCGGTCGGGGTACCCCGTGCGTGCCACACCTCGGGGACGGGATGCGACGGTGGCCGTCGAAACGGCTGAACGCCCCCACATGCCAGGTCTTGGCTGCCCATTCCCCCTGCGTCGGCCCGAGATCGAAACCCCTCGGCCAGGGCGCCAGCAGCGCCTCGGCACAGTCGTACGCCGCCCGATGTGGCCGGTCGTCGCGCTCTCCGGGCATCGCCACGACCACGACGGGGGTGCCGGTCAGCCGGGCCAGCATCGTCACCTCGACCGAGACGTCGACGACGAGCAGCGCCGGACGGGCGGCGTCGATCCAACGGGTGATCTGGCGGGCTCGGGTGCGTAGGCCGTGGTCATGCCGGGGAACCCAGTGGAGGCTCCCGCGAGCCGTGACGTCGACCGGGTGCACAGCCCGGTCGTCGGGCGCCAGCACGACCCAGTCCCCTGGCCAGTCCGCTGGGCGGGGCAGGGAGCTGAGCACCGTCACTTGGGTGTGCAGATGAGCGACGACGGCGCGCGCCCGAGCAACGTGGCCGGCACCGTGGTGATGCACGTAGTAGCCGATCATGCCGCCACCGGCAGCCGGAGGCTGCGGTAGAGCTGGAGGTACCGGTCGATCATCTGGTCCAAGGAGCAGCTGCGCACTGCATGGGCGCGAGCGGCACGGCGGTCCAGGCGGCCGGTCGCTTCGACCAGGTCTGCGGCCGCGCCGACATCGTCGGCGGACACAAGGTGCCCACATCCGGGTGCCACGATCTCGCTCAGGCCGCCCCGGTCGAAACCCAGCACCGGCGTACCGCAGGCAAGCGCCTCAGCCGCGACCAGCCCGTACGGCTCGTCCCAGACCGGGGTCACCAGCGCGAGCCCACTGTGGCCCACCAGGTCGGCCAGGTCCGCGGTGTCGAGATGCCCGACGTACTCGGCCTGGTCTCCCAGCATCGGCCGCACCTGGTGAGCCCAGTAGCCGGGGTTGCCGATCGGCCCGCACAGTCTCAGCCTGCGTCCCGCCCTGCGCGCGATCCGGATCGCCAGGTGCGGCGCCTTCTCCGGCGCGATCCGGCCGAACCAAACTAGATCCCGCCCGCCCGGCCCGAGTGGCCAGCGGCGTACGTCGATCCCGTTCGGGATCACCGTCGAGTTCGCGACGTGCCGCCACGCTTGGGCCGTGAACCGGCTGACGGCCACGAACCTGTTGGCGGCGGGGTCGCTGAGGGCGATGGCCGGCTCCAGCCAGGGCGTCGGGGGGGTGTGCAGCGTGGTCACCATCGGTACGCCGAGCGCCTCGGCCATGGCCACCGGGAGGTAGTGAAGGCTGTTGTTGTGCACCACGTCGACGTCCTCGCGCCGGGACAGTGCCAACATCAGGTTCAGGTAGGCGTGGTGCTGTTCCAGCCATGCCAGCGGCGGCATCGACACGTCGGCCCGGGCGGCCGCGCTGAGCCGCATGCTCGGGGTGGTCAGGTGCGTTGCCCGCAGGGCCGGGTCGCTGCCCGGCCCTGCGAAGAAGCTCACCTCGAGCCCACGCTCACGCATCCCGTCGACCAGATGCCAGGTGAGCGACTCCAGACCGCCGGCGAACGGCTCTCTGACCGGATGCCGGGAGTCGGCAATGATCACCAGGCGGAGGTGGTCCCTCATCTGGCGAGCACCTCGCTGTAGACGCGCCGGTGCTCGGCGGCGAGCGCGTCGCGCTCGTGACGGCGCTGTGCGGGGTCAGCCCGCCAACCGCTGCGGCCCTTGGCCCACCGCCCGTAGGCCCGTCGTACGCCGGCCTCCAGGTTCGCGAGGTCGGGTCCGTCGGGACCGGTCCGATAAGTCAGGCAGGGCCGCTGGTCGGTGAAGTAGCCGCAGTCCGAGACGAGCACCGGCGTACCCAGGTCGTAGCAGGCCTCCAGCCAGCCGGAGTGGGTGCCGAACCGGTAGGGCAGCACAGAGAGGTCCAGACCCTGCAGGTAGTCCCAGAGCTCGTCGTCGCTGAAGCAGTCGTGGACCGCAAGCTCGAGTGCCCCAGCCCGCTGGAGGGTGCGCAGCCGCTCCTCCAGCTCTGGGTCGAACCGCTCATATCCCGGCGTCACCACGTCGGTGTGCGCGTCGACGCGCAGGCGAGCGCCGGATAGCTCGGGCACGATCTGGGCAAGGGCGCTGATGATCGGCAGGGGCTGCATGCTCGCGCGAAGGCTCTTGACGTGTACGCCCACCACGAAGCCGTGGTGAGCGGTCCGGGGACGCGCGAGCAACGCCGGGGGTACGACGTGGGGGTGGGCCAGAACCAGTGCCGAACGGCCCCAACGGTCGGCGATCTCCTGGGCCGCTCCCGTGGTCAAGGTGATCAGCGCGTCGGCGGCAGGGACCAGCACATCGAGCTGCGCGTCATGCAGGGCGCGATCGACATGGTGTGGGTTGCGAAGGTCGTGGACGGTGTACACGAAAGGCTTGCCGGACTCGCGCAGGGCCCTGACCAGCTCCCGGAGATCCTCTGGGCTGGTGGCGTCGAAGCCGAAGTGCACATGGAAGACGTCGAACTCCGCGGCGTGCTCGCGCACCCACCCGGACTGCAAAGATGGCGGCGGCCACCACTGGACGAGCGGGACCTCGGCACCGACCGGCGGGTCGGGAAGCCGGAACACCTCTCCGGTGGGGTGCGTCGGCTCCAGATGCTGGACGTACACATGGCCGGTCGGCACCGAGAGCACCCGGATCGTGGCGGGAGAGAGCTCAGCACGGACGCACGCCGAGACTGCGATCACAACCGTTCCCTCCCGGAACCGCACCGGCGAGGCGCCGACCTGGCACGCCCGCCGACCATGCTCATGGGGCCCGTGGACGGCCCGTGTCGAGGTAGTACCCGCGACCCGACAGTTCACACTCGGCGTTTCCGGGATCCTGGGTCTGGGTCCGCGTGCGCTTAGGCGGGGTCTGTCCTAGGAACCGGGGATTTGCCGCAGCCTGTCTCGGGGACGGACGCGGTTTCGGAGTGCCTCGACGAGGTCAGTCGAAGGCAAAGGTCACCCCGGTCTTGTCCTCGCTGAGCTGCCACAGCCGGGCGGCTAGATCGTCGTCGCGGGCGAACCGGCTCAGCTTCGCCGGACCGATGCGACCGCGGGTCTCCCGAAGGCGCTGCGGTCCGGTGTAGGAGCCCGCGTTGCCGGCGGTGGCGGCGTACAAGGTGGGGTTCGCTCCCGCAGCGGCCGACTGGAACAGCACCCGGGTGACGAACGGCGCGGTGACCCGCACGAGTGAGCGCGTGCCCATCCCGTTGGGGTCGGCAACCAGCCCCGTCGCGGCGACGCCTGGGTGCGCCGCAGTGGAGACCAGCCGAGTCCCCGCCCGACGATGCAGCTCGCGGGCGAAGAGCAAGTTGGCCAGCTTGCTGTTGCCGTACGCCGTTTGCGGCCGGTACGACGCCTCGGGGTTGCCCTCGAGCAAGGACTCGTTGCCGGAGTGGTGGGCGACCGAGGAGACCGTCACGACGCGGGGGGCGCTGGCCGCCAACAGCGCCGGCAACAACCTCCCGGTCAGCGCGAAGTGACCCAGGTGGTTGGTGCCGAACTGCAGCTCGTGGCCGTCGACGGTCTCGCGGTAGCGCGGGGGCGTCATCACCCCGGCATTGTTGACCAGCAGGTCCAGCGGTCCCGTCCAGCGGGCGGCGAACTCGCGCACGGATGCCTGCGAGGACAGGTCAAGCAGTTCGACCCGGGTGCTCCCCGGCATGTCGGCGGCAGCGGTGTTGGCCGACTCGACGTTGCGGCAGGCCAGCGTCACCTCGGCGCCGTGTGCGGCAAGCTCTTGCGCGGCGTGCCGGCCGATGCCGGAGTTGGCTCCGGTGACCACCGCTCGCCACCCAGTGAGGTCGGGCAGGTCCTTGGCCGCCCAGCTCATCGCTCCTCCGGCTTCTCGGCATTGTGCAGCCTGCCGGTGTCGGGGTCCGGCCGCGCCAGCGAACGGCCGATCACCATCCGCTGGATCTGGTTGGTGCCCTCGAAGATCTGGGTCACCTTCGCCTCACGCATGAACCTCTCGACCGGGAAGTCACGGGTGTAGCCGTATCCGCCGAGCACCTGCACCGCATCGGTGGTCACCCTCATCGCCATATCGGTCGCACTCAGCTTGGCGATCGACGCCTCGCGTGAGAAGGCCAGCCCGCGGTCCTTGAGCCGGGCCGCGTGCAGGGTCATCGCGCGAGCGGTCTGGACGCCGACCTCCATGTCGGCGAGCAGGAACGCCAGCCCTTGGTGGTCGATGATCGGCTTGCCGAACGTCTCCCGCTCGCGGGCGTACGCCGTCGCCTGGTCCAGCGCCCCCTGGGCAAGCCCAGTAGCCACCGCGGCGATGCCGAGACGACCGGAGTCCAACCCGGCTAGGGCGATCCGCAGCCCCTCGCCTTCGGCGCCGAGCCGGCGGTCCTCCGGCACCCGTACCCGGTCGAAACGCATCGTGGCAGTCGTCGAGCCGGTCAGACCCATCTTGCGTTCGGGCGGGTCGGCAGTGAGCCCCTCCGACGAAGCCGGGACGAGAAAGCAGGAGATGCCGTTGCGCTCATCGGATGTGCGGGCCATCACCTTGTAGAAGTCCGCCTCGCCTGCGTGACTGGTCCAGGCCTTCGCGCCGGTGATGACGTACTCGTCACCGTCACGTCGCGCCCGAGTCGTCATCGCGGCAGGGTCGGAGCCGGCCTGGGACTCCGAGAGGCAGTACGCGCCCAGCAGCTCGCCGCCGAGCATGTCCGGCAGCCACTGGCGGCGCTGCGCATCGGTGCCGACGCTCACCAGCCCGAAGCAGGCGAGTGCGTGCACGGAGACTCCGACCGCGACGCTGGCCCAGACCGTGGCAATCTCCTCCACGACCTGCAGGTAGACCTCGTACGGCGTTCCGCCCCCGCCGTACTCCTGGGGATACGGCAGGCCCAGCAGCCCGGCGCGACCCAGCTTGCGGAAAACCTCGCGGGGGAACTCCGATCTCGCCTCCGCCTCGGCTGCCCTGGGTGCGAGCTCCTTGGCCGCGATGTCGCGCACCAGCGCGAGCAGCTCGGTGGCCTCCTCGCTGGGAAGCAGGCGGGTGGCGGGCACGGCTCAGACGCTACTCGGCGGAGGCGGAGTCGCGCCTGGGGTCCTGGGTCACCACCGCGGCTCCCACGATGCCCGCAGTGTTCTTCAACTGGGCGGCAATGATCTCGGTCTCGATCTCGATCAGCGGCACGAACTTGTCCGAGTGCTTGCTGACTCCGCCGCCGACGACGAACAGGTCGGGAGAGAAGAGCTTCTCCAGAGTCCGGTAGTACGTCGTCAGGCGCTTGGCCCAGGCTTCCCAGGAGAGGCCCTCACTTTCCCGGGCACTGGAAGCAGCCCGCTTCTCCGCGTCGGCGCCGTCGATCTCGAGGTGGCCGAGCTCGGAGTTGGGGATCAGCACTCCGTCGTACAGCAAGGCTGAGCCGATCCCGGTGCCGAGGGTGGTCACGATGACCAGCCCGGTCCTGCCCTTGGCGGCGCCGTAGCTCACCTCGGCGACGCCAGCAGCGTCGGCGTCGTTGACCACGTAGACGTCACGGCCGAGCCGCTTGGTCAGCAGCGCGTCGGCGTCGGTGCCGATCCAGTGACTGTCGATGTTGGCGGCCGAGCGCACCACGCCGCGTCGTACGACGCCGGGAACCGTCACGCCCACCGGGCTCGAGTCGGCGCCCTCGAACTTGGCGAGCAGCTCGGCCATCACCTGCGCCACCGCCTCAGGCGTGGACGTCCTCGGAGTCGGGATGCGCTCACGCCGGGCGGCGAACTCACCGCTGTCGAGGTCGACCGGCGCCGCCTTGATGCCGCTGCCGCCGAAGTCGATGCCGATCGGGTGCTCCACTGACTTGGCTGCCATGGCCTGACCGTAGTCCGGATCCCGGCCGGGTGCGACGACCCAATTGTGCGGGTGCGCGGATCTGCGGACCTCTAAGGTGTGCGCGTGCGCCGTGCCTTCGTCTTCGCCGTGGTCGCGCTCCTGGTGAACGTGCCGGTGGGGCACAGCGTCTGGGTCGACCACCAGATCAACAGCCAAGGCCGTGAGGTGGTGGGCCAGGTGGTTCGGACGCAGGGCGTCAAGGGCGACTACTTCGTCGACTACCGCCTGCCGCGTTCGGTCGACCCACGCCGGACGACGTACGGCGGGAGGGTGGACCAGGCCACGTTCGAGGTAGCCCAGCAGACGCACGAGATCGCCGTACGCGTCGTCCCCGGCCATCCGAACCGGAACCGTCCCGACGGAGCCGTCACCAGCCATCTCTTCCTGGTGATCGCGCTGATCACCGACCTGCTGTTGGCGGCAGTGCTGTTTCTGGTCCTCGCCCGAGGCAGGCGCTGGCGGCACAAGCGGGTCGAACGCGTCGAGGGAGATCTGGTCACGTTGTCGGTGGGCGAGTGGACGCTGACCTGCACCGCCCCACCGAGGTGGGCCGCCAGGGTCCGCCCCGGATCTCGGGCCGCGGGCCGGCTGCACCTGATGGCGCACAGTGACCTGGTTCCCGGCGTACCGGTCGTGGAGCTCACCCAGCGCGAGGACTCGGTCTACTTCGTGCGTGGACGGGTGGTAGACCTCAAGCTCGAGCAGGTCGACCTGGATCTCGACGGACTGGTGTTGCCGGTCTCGACCGCGGGACGGCGCAACCGGGCCGACCTGCGAGACCACGCCGAGGTCACCGGCGCGCTGATGTTCACCCCGTCGTTCGGGGGCTGACCTCTTGTGAGTCGACTTTACAAGCCGTACCATCCTGTACATATTCGTTTACACATGAACGGTATTTGTACAGTGAAAGGTGCTGGCCATGGCCAACCAGAGCGCCAAGCAGAGCGCGCCGACCAACGCCACGGTCTCGCCCGAGTCGACGACGGGCTGGCGGGACCGCAAGCGCTACCTGTGGTTGATCGGCCTGGTCGTGCCGTCCCTGGCGTTCGTCGGCTTCGGCATGTGGAAGCTGACCGGGCTCGGGGTGTGGTTCTGGATCGGGCCGATCGTGATCTTGGTGATCGTCCCGGCCATTGACCTGGTCGCCGGCCTCGACCGGTCCAACCCGCCGGACGACGACATCGAGTCGCTGGAGAAGGACAAGTACTACCGCTGGATCACCTATGTCTTCCTGCCAATCCAGTACGCCGGCTTCGTCGGCGCGCTCTGGCTTATCGCGCACGGCGGACTGTCCCTGGTCGACAAGGTCGGCCTGGCCGTCTCGATCGGCTGCATCGGCGGCATCGGCATCAACACCGCTCACGAGCTCGGCCATAAACGGGAGAGCCACGAGCGCTGGCTGTCCAAGATTGCCCTGGCGCAGAGCTTCTACGGTCACTTCTACATCGAGCACAACCGCGGTCACCATGTCCGGGTGGCTACCCCCGAGGACCCGGCCAGCAGCCGGGTCGGCGAGAACTTCTACCAGTTCTGGCCCCGGACCGTGCTCGGTTCCCTGCGTAGCGCGTGGAACTTGGAGAAGAAGCGGATCGCTCGCCGAAACCAACACCCGTTCCGGCTGGGGAACGACGTACTCAACGCCTGGCTGATGTCGGCGGTGCTGTGGGGCGCGGCCGTGGTGGTGTTCGGTGTCGAAGTGCTGCCGTACCTGATCATCCAGGCCGTCGTCGGTTTCTCGCTGCTCGAGGTCGTCAACTACATGGAGCACTACGGGATGCTGCGCCAGCGCACCGGCGCGGACCGGACCGGCCGCTACGAAAGGGTCGACCCCAGCCACAGCTGGAACTCCAACAACATCGCGACAAATGTGCTGCTCTACCACCTGCAGCGGCACTCCGACCACCACGCGAACCCGACCCGGCGCTACCAGACGCTGCGTGACTACCAGGAGTCGCCAGTGCTGCCCACGGGCTACGCCGGGATGATCGTGCTGGCGATCGTCCCCGCCGTCTGGCGGCGGGTGATGGACCCCAGGGTGCTCGCCCACTACCGCGGGGATCTCAGCCGGGCGAACCTCAGCCCGCGCAAGCGCGAGCGGATCCTGGCCAAATACGCGTCGCCGCCCGGCGCGGTCCACGAGCAGGGACCGTCCCAGGCGGCGTGATGAGCAGGTTCGTCTGCCCGGGCTGCCAGTACGTCTATGACGAGGCAACCGGTGACCCCCACGAGGGCTTCGCCGCCGCCACTGCCTGGTCCGAGGTTCCCGAGGACTGGTGCTGCCCGGACTGCGGGGTCCGCGACAAGGCCGACTTCTCGCCGGCTCCCTAGGATCACCGCCATGGTTGGCACCGCTCTCCCCGACACCCGTCCCGGCACTGGTGGGTCGATCCGCCAGCGGCTGGTGAGCGCCGCCGCGGCGTACACGACCGAGCACGGCTGGGCGGCGCTGACGATGACCAAGCTGGCCAACCAGGTCGGGGTAAGCCGGCAGACGGTCTACAACGAGCTCGGCAGCAAACCCCGGCTAGCCGAGGCGATGGTGATGGCCGAGCTCGACCGCTTCCTGGGCTCGGTCGATGATGCTTTCGCGGCACATCCCGACGACCTGGTTGCCGCGATTCGCGCTGCCGCGCGTCAGGTGCTCGAGCTGGCGCGGGTGAACCCGTTGCTGCATGCGGTGCTGTCCTCGACCCAGGGGGCGCACACCGACGACCTCCTGCCGCTGCTGACGATCCACTCCGAGCCGTTGATCGAAACGGCCGGTCAGCTGATCCGCGAGCGCGTCGGTGAGTACGACGTACCGCTGGACGCGGCGCGGCTCGACGAGCTGATCGACATGGTCGTCCGGCTGGTGCTCAGCCACGTGATGCAGCCCAGCGGCTCGCCGGCGAAGACCGCCGAGACGATCGGCTGGATCGCCGAGCGCGCGCTGGCCCGCTGATCCGGCCCGGTCGGTCCGGCTGGGTCAGCCGGCCGCCTCGGGCTCCCCCAGGTCGGACATCCCCTCGGCCTGTCCGCCCCCAGCGTTGCCCCCCTTGTCGCTGCTCTGGTGGTCCTCCTCGGCCTGCTCGGGAGACTTCGCCAGCGGGTTGTCGTCCTTGGGCTGGAGGTCCTCGGGCAGCTGGTCATCGGAGATGCCGACATCACGCTTGCCGCCCTCGTTGTCGGCACTCTGCTCGCCCGGCTGCTCGTTGGTCTGCTCGCTCATCCCCGATGTCTACCGCACCCACACCGTCAGCCGACAGGGGCCGCGCCCCATCGTGAACGGCCGCGAACCGCTAGCGGGGCAGGGTGGCGCTCAGCTCGTCGAGCATCTCCTCGATCGCGCCGATGCCGATCGACAGGTGTCCTTCGCCCTCACGCAGATGGGCGTTCACGCCGGGGATGTGCTCGGCCAGCCACTGTCCGTGCGCGAACGGCACCATCAGGTCAGCCGAGCCCTGCCAGACAAAGGCCGGCAGGCGCAGGTCCTCGAGGGCGAAGCCCCACGGCTGGACGAACGCGAGGTCGTCGTCGAGCCACCCGTCGATGCCTTCCCGTAGGGCATCGCGGAAGTTCGCCGCCATGTCCTCCCCGAACTCATCGGTGAGGACCTCGCGGTCGACCTCGGGGAGCAACGTGCTCAGCCCCTTGATGATCCCTGCAGCGTCGGCCCCGCGAAGCTGTTCGGCATCGGCCTCTAGGTACGTGCGAAGTGCCTGTTCGCCTTGTTGCGAGGCGTCGAACTCCTCGACGTTCTGCTCGCCCATCCCCGCCAAGAAGTCCAGACCCTCGGCCGCAAACGGCGCGATCCCCGCGATCACCAGCACTCCGCTGATCCGTTCGGGCAGAAGCGCGCCAGTTGCCAGCGCATGCGGACCACCACCGGACCAACCGGCTACCACGGCAGTGTCGGCGCCAACGTGGTCGAGCACAGCTGCGGCGTCGCCGGCGACGTCGGCCACCGTACGTCCGGCTCTGCGGGTGGAGGACCCGTAGCCGGGCCGGGAGAACGTCACCAGCTGGAGTCCGTGCTGGTTGGCGGCGCGGGAAAGGAACCGGAGCTGGCTAGCCGCACCCGGCGTCCCGTGGTGAAACAGCAGGACCGGTGCGTCATCGGCGCCGGAGACCTCGATCTCGATCGACCCGGCGCCGGGAACGTCGATGATCGGCATGGCGCCACGCTCGCACACCGGCCGGGAGAGTGGCAACGACTTCTCGCCGCTAGCGTGACCTGGAAGGTTTCGCCGAGCCCGAGGAGTGAGCATGCGTGCTGCCCAGGTCAGCCGGCTGGACGGTCCCGGTGCGGTCAGGGTGGTCGACGTACCCGAGTCGAAGGCGGAGCCCGGGGCGCCGTACCTCGTGGACGTGCACTGTGTGGGCATCTCCTTCCCTGACCTGCTGCTGAGCAAGGGCGAGTACCAGCTCAAGCCCGAGCTGCCGTTCACGCTCGGCGTCGACTTCGCTGGGGTGGTCCGCGCCGCGCCGGAAAGCGGATCGTTGGCGGTGGGCCAGCGGGTGGCCGGGGTACTCCCGTACGGCGCGGGTGCCGAAGTGGTCGCCGTCGGGGAGGAGAACACGTTCGCGCTGCCCGACACGATGAGCTTCGAGCAAGGTGCTGCGCTGCCGATGAACTACCTCACCGCCGAGTTCGCGCTGGTGAAGCGGGCCGCACTGCGGGCCGGAGAGACGGTGCTGGTCCACGGTGGTGCCGGCGGCGTGGGGACGGCCACGACCCAGGTCGCCAACGGGCTGGGGGCCCGGACGATCGCCGTGGTCTCCACGGAGGAGAAGGCAGACTTCGCCAAGCGGGCTGGTGCCGCCGAGGCAGTGCTCACGGACGGGTTCCTCGGCCGGGTCTTGGAGGCGACCGAGGGCCGCGGGGTCGACGTGGTGGTCGACGTCGTGGGTGGCGAGCTGTTCACCGACTCGCTGCGGGCGTTGGCCCCGTTGGGCCGCCTGCTCGTGGTCGGCTTCACCGCGGGTGGCATCCCCGAGGTCAGGGTGAACCGGTTGCTGCTCAACAACATCGACGTCCGGGGAGTCGGGTGGGGCGCCTACGCGATGGTTCGGCCTGGCTTCATGCAGCAGCAGTGGCGCAGGCTGGTGCCGATGATGACCTCCGGTGCGGTCGACCCGCCGCTGGGTTCGGCGTACCCCCTTGCGGAGATCGGCGCCGCGCTGACGGAGATGGAGGCACGCAGGTCACTGGGCAAGACGGTCATCTCGCTCCGTGGCTGAGCGCTCGCACCTATCCTTGCAGGCATCGGGAGTGCTCGGCGCGCGGCTCTGCTGGTCGCCGCCGGACGCGACCGGTTTCCGTATCTGCGGATAATCCCTGGCCCACCTGTTCACCTCCTCTCTTCGAGGGAGCGGATCCAGGCCGGCGCCAATGTCCGGGTCCACGCCTTCCACGCCCGGGCCCTCTAGCCGCCGACGTCTCGGCGGTGATCTGGTGGGAGTCTGCGACGTATCGGCGACTAGATTGGGCGGCGTGACGACTCTTGAGGATGCCTCGCCGGGCACCAACCGCGACATCAGACCGCAGGACGACCTCTTCGGGCACGTCAACGGAACCTGGCTGGAGACCGAGGAGATTCCCGCGGACAGGTCCTCCTGGGGACCGTTCGTGATCTTGTCGGACGCCGCCGAGCAGCAGGTGCGGGAGATCATCGAGGCCTGTGCAATCGGCGAGATCTCCGGCCCGGATGCGACCAAGATCGGTGACCTCTACGCCAGCTTCATGGACCAGGCGCGGGTCGAGGAGCTGGGCTGGGAGCCGGTGCGCCCCTGGCTGAACAGGATCGACGCCTTGGAGGATCCCACCGAGCTGGCTGGGTTCCTCGGCGAGTTCGAGCGGGTGGGCGGCTCCGGCCTCTTCGGGTCCTACGTCGACACCGACGACGGTAACTCCGACCGGTATCTCCTCAACCTCGTCCAGGGGGGCCTCGGCCTACCCGACGAGTCGTACTACCGCGAGGACAAGTTCGCCGAGATCCGCGTCGAGTACCTGGACTACCTCGAGAAGCTGCTCACCCTGGCCGAGCGTCCGGACGCGCGCGCGGCCGCCGAGATGGTGCTGGCTCTGGAGACGCGCCTGGCGAAGGGGCACTGGGAGCGCGCCGAGACCCGAGACGTGATCAAGACCTACAACCTGACCGGGGTCGAGAAGCTCCGCGCACTGCTGCCGTCCTTCGACGTGGACGCCTTCATCACCAAGCTCGGCGGGGGCCAGCAGACGATCGCAGAGACGATCGTGCGCGAGCCGTCGTACTTCAGCCACCTCGGCGAGGTGCTCGGCGATACCGGCATCGCCGACTGGCGGGCGTTCTTGAGCGTTCGGGCGATCCGGTCTCTGGCGGCGTACCTCTCCACGCCGTTCGTCGAGGCGAACTTCGACTTCTACGGCCGCACGCTCGCCGGGACGCCTGAGCTGCGCGTGCGCTGGAAGCGGGGGGTCAGCCTCGTCGAGGCCTCTCTGGGGGAGGCCGTCGGACGGGAGTACGTCGCCCGGCACTTCCCGCCGCGGTCCAAGCAGATGATGGACGACCTGGTCGCGAACCTGATCGAGGCCTACCGGCTCAGCATCACCGAACTGGACTGGATGGGCGAGGAGACCAAGCAGCGGGCGTTCGCCAAGCTGGAGACGTTCCGCCCGAAGATCGGCTACCCCGAGAAGTTCCGCGACTACTCGGCGCTGAGCATCGACAAGGACGACCTGGTCGGCAATGTGGTGGCTGCGGCGGCGTTCGAGACCGACCGCCAGCTGCGCAAGATCGGCTCGCCGGTGGACCGCGACGAGTGGTTCATGCTGCCGCAGACCGTCAACGCCTACTACAACCCGGGCACGAACGAGATCTGCTTCCCAG
>JALZBH010000122.1 GCA_030947625.1 Actinomycetota bacterium | reverse complement strand
ACCTGGACCAGGGCCTGCTTGAGCCGGGAGTACTCCAACCGCTGCTCGCGCCCGTCGACGTCGAGAGTCGCCCCGGAGTCGTCGGCAGCGGTGACGCGACCGGTGAGCGGGTCGCCGTCGGCCAGCCGCACCCTTACCAGCCGACCTGTGTTTCGCCGCCAGTGCCGGGGCTGGGTCAGGGGACGGTCAACTCCTGGCGAGGACACCTCGAGCGTGTACGGCTGCTGGCCCATGGCGTTGGACTCGTCGAGCGTGCGCGAGATTCCGCGGGTGGCTTCGGCGATGTCCTCCATGCCGATGCCACCGTCCTTGTCCACGGCCACGCGCAGCACCCGCCGTTTGCCGGCGCTGGAGACATCGACGGCCTCGAGGTCGAGCCCGAGCTCGGCGACCGGACGAGTGAGCAACTCAGCGAGGCGGTCGCTGGTGTTCGACGTACTCACCGGGCCTTGCCTCCTGCTGTGTTGTTGTGAGACCCCTCAACCCTAACGGGTCGGCGCGCACCTCGCGCCTGCGGTGAGCCGAGGGACTACCTCGTTACGATGCCCGCGTGTCAGAGGACTCCCGGCTCTCGCGTCGGGCGGCGCTGGGGCTGGGTCTCCTTGCGTGTGCAGCCGGCGGCTGCGCCGTCCGTCTCGGTGACCATCATGCGCGCACGCCGACCGATGCCCACCCGGTTGACCCCGATGTCGAGGTGGCGATCCGAGCGGTGACCGCGATTCGGGCGGCCACCGCAGCCGGCCATGAGACGCTGCACCGGCACCCACAGCTGCAAGCTCGGGTGCAGCCGCTGCTGGACCTGCACCGCACTCACCTGGCCAGTCTCGAGCACGCCATCCCCCAGGATGCCGGACGACCCGGCCGTTCCGACCCCTTCGTCGTCGCCCGAAGCCCGAAGCGCGCGCTGCGGCGACTCCAAGCCGTCGAGACGACGCTGCAGTCGGCAATGGCGCAGCAGGCAATGACGGCGCCGAACGGCGAGTTCGCCCGACTGCTCGCCAGCATGTCGGCAGCAGTGGGTCAGCGGCTGCCCGGGCTGGGCGGATCATCGGGGCAGCCGGCGTGACCCCGCTTCAGGCTCTGCAGGCCACCTTGGCGGCCGAGCATGCTGCGGTCTATGTGTATGGCGTCCTTGCCGCCCAGACCTCCCGCGCGCAACGGCCCACGCTGCACGCCGACCTCAACGCCGCCTACCTGGCGCACCGGCAGCGTCGCGACGAGCTGATCGCCAAGATCGCCGAAGCCGGGGTGACTCCCGTCGCCGCGGCGGTCGCCTATGACCTGCCCAACGCTGCCGGGACTGCCACCCAGGTAACGCTCGCGGCCCGCACGACCGAGGAGCGCGCCGCCCTGGTCTACGGTCAGCTCGTGCAGAGCACGGCCGGCACCGACCGGCGCTGGGGGATCGCGGCGTTGACCGCCACGGCCCTACTGCACCTCGTCTTCGGGGGCAGCCCGCAGCCGTTCCCCGGTCTGGCGGGCTGACTTGCGTCGTTCAGCGCCAGGAGTCGACGATGCCGGGTATCTCGGCAAGCCAGTGGGCGACCGCGTCCGGCTTGCCCTCGGTATGACCCAGCTGGGTGGCCGGTATCGAGCTGTGCGGGATGTGGACCGCACGGAGACCGGCGTTCTGGGCGCCCCAGATGTCGTCGAAGAGCCGGTCGCCGACGTACACGCAACGGGCCGGGTCGGCGATACCGACCGCGTGCAGTGCCGCCTCGAACGCCTGGGGAGCGGGCTTGGTCCAGGGGATCTCCGAGGTGTAGACGTCCCCGTCGATCAGGTCAAGGACCCCGTCGCGGCTGAAGAAGCCGTGGTGCCACTCGCGCGGCCAGATCGTGTTGGAGAGCACGCCGACCTTGACACCTGCTGCGCGCAGCGCCCGCCAGGTCGGCGCGACCTCGGCGTCGGTGAGCGTGTGCGGCTCCCAGAACTCGTAGTACGCCCTCAGCAGCTCCGGGTCGTGCCTGAGCCCCGCCTCGTCGAACAGGTCCGCCACCGTGGCGCTCTGCTGGTGGTCACGCGAGCGCCCCCAGACCTTCTCCCCCGCGGCAAGCAGCCGCGCGGCGTGTACGTCGTCACCGTGCTCGGACTCGACCACGGCCTGTGCCAGCGCCACCGACTCGGCATGGAAGTCGATGTCGTGCCACCGGGTCAACGTGCCACCCCAGTCGAAGATGACCGCGTCGATGCTCATGCCCGGGGTCAGCGGGCCTGGCCGCGTACTGAGCCCACCAAGGCCACCAGGTGGTCGACGGTCGCGTTCAGGGCGACCTCCTCGCGGTCGCCGGTGCGGCGGTCCCTGACCTCGACGGTGCCCTCGGCAAGGCCGCGGCCCACCGTGACGATGGTGGGTACGCCGATCAGCTCGGCGTCCTTGAACTTCACTCCGGCGCTGACCTTGAGCCGGTCGTCGTACAGCACGTCGAGCCCACGGGCGGAGAGCTCCTCGGCCAGCTTCGCCGCGGCGGCATGAACTGCCTCGTCCTTGCCCGCAGCCACCAGATGTACGTCGGCGGGCGCGATCTCGCGTGGCCAGCACAGTCCGAGCTCGTCGAGAGTGTTCTCGGCGATCGCCGCTACTCCACGGGAGGGTCCGATCCCGTAGGAGCCCATCGTGACCGTGACCAGCTTGCCGGACTCGTCGAGCACCTGCAGGCCCAGGGCCTCGGCGTACAAGCGGCCGAGCTGGAAGATGTGACCCATCTCTATCCCGCGAGCAGCCTGCAGCGTGCCCGAACAGCTCGGACAGGGGTCGCCGTCTCGGACCTCGGCGGCCTCGATGGTGCCGTCAGGAGTGAAGTCGCGGCCGGCGACCAGGTCGATCACGTGGCTGCCGGCTACGTCTGCGCCGGTCACCCAGCGGGTACCCTCGACCACCCGGGGGTCGACGAGGTACCGGATGCCCGAGGCATTCTGCTCACCGAGTACGCCCGGTCCCAGGTAACCCTTGACCAGCGCCGGGTGCCGGGCCATCGCGACCTCGTCCATCGCCTCCACCTCGATCGGCTCGAGCTGGCCTTCGAGCCGCTTCTGGTCGACCTCTCGGTCACCGGGTACCCCGATCGCCAGCGGTTCGCGGCGCCCGTCGGGATGCTTGAGCACGACCAGCACGTTCTTCAGCGTGTCGCCGGCCTCCCACGGGCGGCCCGCGCGCGGAAACCTGTCGTTGAGATGGTCCACCAGCGTCGCGATCGTGGGGGTGTCCGGGGTCTGCTCGGCGTGCGCGGCCGGCACATCGTCGTACGGCAACGCAGGGGACGCGGGTACCTGGACGGCCTCGACGTTGGCGGCATAGTCACAGTTGGTGCAGCGGACGAACGTGTCCTCGCCGACCTCGGCGACCGCCAGGAACTCCTCGGACTTCGAGCCACCCATCGCACCGCTGGTGGCCTTGACGATGACGTAGTCGAAGCCGAGCCGGTCGAAGATCCGGACATAGGTGTCCCGGTGCGCCGCGTATGACCGATCCAGACCCGCGTCGTCGATGTCGAACGAGTACGAGTCCTTCATCACGAACTCACGTCCGCGCAGCAGTCCGGCGCGAGGACGCGCCTCGTCCCGGTACTTGGTCTGGATTTGGTAGAGCCACACCGGGAGGTCCTTGTACGACGAGTACAGGTCCTTCACCACCAAGGTGAACATCTCCTCGTGGGTGGGACCGAGGAGGTAGTCGGCGCCCTTACGATCCTTGAGCCGGAAGATGCCCTCGCCGTAGTCGGTCCATCGATGCGACGCCTCGTAGGGTTCCCGGGGCAACAACGCCGGGAACTGCAGCTCCTGCGCCCCCATCGCATCCATCTCCTCACGGATGACCCGCTCGATGTTGCGCAGCACCCGCAACCCGAGCGGCAGCCATGAGTAGATGCCCGGCGCCGCCCGGCGGATGTAGCCGGCGCGCACCAGCAGCCGGTGGCTCGGCACCTCCGCGTCCGCCGGATCCTCACGCAGGGTCCGCACGAACAGGTTCGACATCGCGGAGATCATGGCCGAAAGGCTAACCGCCCCGTCGAGCGACTTTCCCTGTCTGGTCGAGCCCAGCCCGAACGGTCGAGCCCAGACTCAGCCCCGGGCGGCCCGGAGCGCCGTACGGATCAATGGGGCCTGCAGCGGCAGCCGGCCGAACGCGGCCACCTTGCGCCCGGTCTTGCGACTGTGACGGACGTCGTTGGCCATCTTGAGGTTCGCCGGGAAGACCCCCAGAAGTAGCCCGGCGCTGGCCCAGCCGGCCAGCTTGCGCGTCCTGGGATGGAGCAGGCCGACGGCGCAGCCAAGCTCCGCGATGCCACTCCCGATGATCACCGCGCGATGGGCCGGGACGGTCGCCGGCATGAGCGGCTCGTAGATCTCCGGCTTGACCAGGTGGAGGACGCCCGAGGTCACGAAGATGCCGGCCAGGGCAACGACGTCACGGGTCAGCGGTGCGGTCAAGTGGTCCTCCTTGGTCTAGAACATGATCGTGGCGAAAGTATTGGTCTGGACGAAGCCAACCTGCTCGTAGGCGGACCGGGCGGCGGTGTTGTGCGCGTTGACGTAGAGCGAGACGACCGGAGCGATGTCGCGCAGACAGGCTGCGACCACGGCCGCCATCCCGGAGGCGGCCAACCCGCGACCACGATGGTCCGGATGCACGTAGACCCCCTGGATCTGTGCTGCCCGCGGGGTGGCGCAGGAGACCTCGGCCTTGAAGAGGACCCGGCCGTCCTCGATCCTGGAGAACGACCAGCCCCGATGCACGAGCTGGCTGACCCGGGCCCGGTAGAGCTCGTGGCCACCCTCGATCTCCGGGGAGACCCCGACCTCCTCGGCGTACATCGCCACACAGGCTGGGTAGAGGTCGTCGATCTGTTCCACCGAGGTGCGTCGTACCCGCGGGTCGGGCTCGATGGCCGGCGGTTGGGAGGTCGCCAGGTGGGGCTGGTCCCAGCGGAAGTCCCGTGGGTTCCCCCAGTCCTGTGCGAGCTGTTCCCAGAGCCCCGCCACGGCATCGCGCGGTCCCACGATCGTCGAGCTGGTACGACGCTCTCGCAGTGCCCGTTGCGCGAACGCAGTGGACGCCTCCGACGAGACCTGCACGGGCACCAGGTTCGCGCCCACATGGCACATCGAGACGAGGCGGCCGTCCTCGACGTACCCCCACATCTGGCCGCCAAGCCAGCGGGGGTCGAGCCGGGTGATGCGGGCGCGGTACTCGGCAAACACGTTCGTCACGGGGTCTTCGGCAAGCAGCTCCAGCGCTTCGGGCAGGTCGCTTGGCCCAAGTACGCGGAGCCCCTGCTGCGAGCGGAGCACGCTGGCAAGGCTACGACAGCGGGGGCACCCGTGGGTCGACAAGCGGTGACTACGGTGTGCACATGCATGCGCTCCGCTCGTCCCGACCCGTCGCGGTGAGCGTCGTGCTCCTGGCCCTGCTGGCCGGCTGCGGCGGCGCCGTGAAGCCGACGCAGCGCCCGGCCGGGACGACGCCTTCGCTGAGCGCCCAGGCGGCCGCCTGCCGTCGGCAGTGGGCCGACCTCGGCGCATCCGTGGCTGGCCGCAACCAGGCGACCTACGAGTCGGCGCTCGCGGAGCGGTGGAACGCCGTGCTGGCGACGATCGCCTACCAGGGGGCCAGTGCGACGGGCAGGAGGTGCGCGACCGCGCTCAGCGCTCAGCGCACGGCCATCGCCCAGCTGGAGGCGTTCGGCACCCGGGTGCGCCCCTTCGACATGCCCTACCAGCTGAGCACCGTCTCCGCCTCGGCCCAGAAGTTCCTTGCCACCAGCCCACCGGCGGCCAGCGGCACGTCGAGGCCACCGTCCAAGAAGCAGGTCCGTCAGGCCCTGGCCACGCTGAAGACGTACGCCGGGGCCTCGGCCAGCGACCTCCAACCAGGATGGCAACAGGCCAACCGGGTCGACCTGACCGTTCGGGCCGCGGCGCACAAGGCAGTCAAAGACCTGGCGTTCCTGGCAAGCGACAGCAAGCCGACGCGACAGTGCACGGCCGCGCTTGCGGTGCTGCACAAGGCACTGACCGGCTAGGAGACCGACACCTCCGCTCCGGCACCATCCACCGGCTCCATGTCCTCGGCGAGCCTCAGCGCCTCTTCGATGAGGGTCTCCACGATCTGCGACTCGGGCACGGTCTTGATCACCTCGCCCTTGACGAAGATCTGTCCCTTGCCGTTGCCCGATGCCACGCCCAGGTCTGCCTCGCGCGCCTCGCCCGGGCCGTTGACCACGCAGCCCATCACCGCGACGCGTAGCGGCACCTCCAGCCCGTCGAGACCGGCGGTGACCGCGTCGGCCAGCTTGTAGACGTCGACCTGGGCGCGCCCACACGAAGGACAGGAGACGATCTCGAGCTTGCGGGGGCGCAGGTTGAGCGACTGCAGGATCGAGATGCCGACCTTGACCTCCTCCACGGGAGGGGCCGAGAGCGAGACCCGGATGGTGTCCCCGATGCCCTGGGACAGGAGCGCGCCGAACGCGGTCGCGGACTTGATCGTGCCCTGGAACGCCGGACCCGCCTCGGTGACACCCAGGTGCAGGGGCCAGTCGCCCTGCTCGGCAAGCAGCTCGTAGGCCCGCACCATTATGACCGGGTCGTTGTGCTTGACCGAGATCTTGAAGTCGTGGAAGTCGTGCTCCTCGAACAGCGATGCTTCCCACACCGCGGACTCGACCAGCGCCTCCGGCGTGGCCTTGCCGTACTTCACCATCAGCCGCTTGTCCAGGGATCCGGCGTTGACCCCGATCCGGATCGAGGTGCCGTGATCCTTCGCTGCGGCGGCGATCTCCTTGACCTGGTCGTCGAACTTCTTGATGTTGCCCGGGTTCACACGCACGGCGGCACACCCGGCCTCGATCGCCTCGAACACATATCTCGGCTGGAAGTGGATGTCGGCGATCACCGGGATCTGGGAGTGCGCGGCGATCTGGGACAGAGCGTCGGCGTCGTCCTGGGAAGGGCATGCGACCCGGACGATGTCGCAGCCGGCGGCAGTGAGCTCGGCGATCTGCTGGAGGGTGGAGTCCACGTCGGCAGTCAGCGTGGTGCACATCGACTGCACCGAGACCGGCGAGTCGCTGCCGACGCCGACCTTTCCGACCCTGATCTGGCGGGTCTTGCGGCGGGGGGCAAGGACCGGCGGTGGTGCAGCGGGCATCCCCAGGGAAACCGAGGTCATGACCTGAAGGCTACTTGGCTCGGTTTGGCCCGGTGCGAGAC
>JALZBH010000121.1 GCA_030947625.1 Actinomycetota bacterium | reverse complement strand
CGAGTCGCCGAGCTCGAGGCGACCGTGGTCCGGCTCCAGTCGGAGAACGACACCCTGTCCGTCCTCGCCGCCGAACGGCATCGGGACGTCCTCGCGACAGTCTGAGCGCCGCCCTGGCTGTGCTGAGGGCGGGCGGCGTACCGGACCAGGACGCCGCGGGGTTCCTCGACGTCTCCGCGCTGTACGTCGCCTTCGCGGCGGGCATCCCGAGTAGGGCTCGACAGCCGGCGGGGGTCACGTAGAGCTGGATGCCGTGCATCCGCCCGTCATGGCGGACGTCGACGGCTCGGGGCTGCCCAGCTAGCCGAAGTCGAGGGGCTCGTCGAACGCGAGGACCAGCGTCAAGCGGTTCGACGGCATCCCGCGGTGGCTCGCCGGGCCACCCTCGTGGAGGTAGCCGACGTAGGGGTCGACGTACGCCCCCAGGGCGGGGTGCGGGCGGAAGCGGAGCGGCGGGCTCGCCATGGGTTTCAGGCTACGCGAGCCTCCCGCGGATGGGAGCGCTCCATGGATAGGGTCGGTCCACTCCGTCGATCCATGCAGGGAGCAGCGCGTTGTACCTGAAGAGCATCACGCTCAAGGGCTTCAAGTCCTTTGCCTCCTCGACCACCCTGCAGCTCGAGCCCGGCATCACCTGCATCGTCGGCCCGAACGGCTCCGGCAAGTCCAACGTCGTGGACGCGCTCGCCTGGGTGATGGGCGAACAGGGTGCCAAGTCGTTGCGCGGGGCCAAGATGGAGGACGTCATCTTCGCCGGCACGTCGGGCCGGCCGCCACTGGGACGTGCCGAGGTGCTGCTCACCATCGACAACACCGACGGTGCCCTCCCCATCGAGTACGCCGAGGTGACGATCAGCCGGACGATGTTCCGCAGCGGCGGCTCCGAGTACGCCGTCAACGGCTCGCCGTGCCGACTGCTCGATGTCCAAGAGCTGCTCAGCGACTCCGGCATCGGCCGAGAAATGCATGTGATCGTTGGGCAGGGGCAGCTTGACTCGATCCTGCATGCCACGCCTGAGGACCGACGTGGCTTCATCGAGGAGGCCGCCGGGGTTCTCAAGCACCGCAAGCGAAAGGAGAAGGCGCTTCGCAAGCTGGAGTCGACCGACGGCAACCTGACCCGGCTCGCCGACCTCCTCAACGAGATCCGGCGCCAGCTCAAGCCGCTGGGCCGCCAGGCCGAGATGGCTCGGCGGGCCGCAGTCGTCCAGGCCGACGTACGCGATGCTCGGGCACGGCTGCTCGCCGACGATCTCGTGACCGCCCAGACCTCGCTCGAGCAGGAGCTGGCCGACGAGTCGGTGCTGCTCGAACGGCGTACGGCGGCGCACGTGCGGCTGGAGGAGGTACGCCGGCAGGAGGCAGATCTCGAGGCACTGCTCCGCGAGGATCTGCCTGCCCTGAGCAGCGCCCAGGAGACCGTCTATGCGCTCACCGGTCTACGCGAGCGGATCCGTGGCACCGCCAGGCTGGCGGCCGAGCGGGTCCGCAACGCCGCGGCGGGAGCCAGCGAACTGGCCGCGTTCGGTCGCGACCCGGCCGAGCTGGAGGCCGAGGCGCAGCGGCTTCGGGAACAGGAGCAGCAGATCGAGACCGAGGTCGCTGACAACCGCACGGTGCTGGAGCGGGCCGTCAACTACCGACGGGCCGCCGAGCAGGCTTTCGCTGAGGAGGAGCGCCGGGTCGCCGGGACGCTGCGGGCAGCAGCAGACCGGCGCGAGGGCCTGGCCCGGCTACAGGGTCAGGTCAACGGCATGCGTTCGCGAGCCGCCGCCGCGGACGAGGAGCTTGCCCGCCTCGAGGCCACTCGGGCCGACGCCGTCGCGCGCGCCGAGCGAGCCCAGCGAAGCTTCACCGCCCTGGAGACCAGCATCGCCGGCCTCGATGCCGGGGAAGAAGGGCTCGACGCAGAGCACGAGGCAGCCACCAGTTCCCTGGGCGACGTCGAGGACCGGCTGAGGAAGATCCGCGAAGAGGTCCAGACCGCCGAACGGGAGCGGTCCGCGCTCGCGGCGCGCAAGGACGCGCTCGAGAGCGGCCTGGTGCGCAAGGACGCCAGCGGGGTGCTGCTTGCCGCGTCGCTCTCAGGGTTACTGGGTTCCGTAGCCGCGCTGCTGCGGGTCGAAGCCGGCTACGAGAGCGCGGTGGCCGCCGCGTTGGGCCAGGCTGCCGACGCCGTCGCCGTCCGGGACGCGGACGCCGCCGTGGGCGCGATCGCGCACCTGAAATCCGCTGGCCTCGGCCGGGCCGGGATGTTGCTCGTTGACGGCCCGGGGATCGATGCTGGGACCGAGGAAGCGGACCGGTCCTCGTGGCCGGTGCTGCCGTCCGGGGCGACGTACGCCGTCGACGCGGTTCAGGGTCCTGCCCACCTTCGCCGCGCGCTGGTCCGCTTGCTTTTCAAGACCGCCGTGGTGAGCGACCTCGACGCAGCTCGGAGCCTGACGGCCGAGATCGCTGACATCACCGCCGTGACCCGGGAGGGCGACCTTCTCGGCCGGCATGTCGCGGCAGGCGGGTCGTCGCGACAGCCCAGCTTGATCGAGCTCCAGGCGGCGGTGGACAAAGCTGCCGGTGAGCTCGCCGAGGCCAGCCACACCGTCGAGCGGCTGTCGTTCACCCTCAACGGTCTGGAGGCAGAACGCGTCGAGGTCAAGGGCCGCGTCGACGTCGCCCTCGCCAAGCTGCACGAGTCCGATGCCACCCTCGCTGCGGTTGCCGAGGAGCTGGGCCAGCACGGCACCGCGACCCGGGCGGCAAAGTCCGAGGCGGCTCGTATCGAGCAGACGATTGCCGAGGCCAGGACAGCCCGAGAGCGCGACCTCGCTGGCCTGGCCGAGCTCGAGAGCCGGCTGCGCGCGGCTTGGGAGTCGCCCGAGGAGGAGCCCGACACCGCCGAGCGTGACCGGCTCGGTGAGTCGGCCGGCCTCAGCCGGTCCCGGGAGACAGAGGCCCGGCTGGCGCTGCGGACCACCGAGGAGCGGGCGCGGTCATTACATGGCCGTGCCGACTCCTTGGCACAGGCAGCTCAGGACGAGCGTCAGGCACGCACCAAGGCGGAGGCCCGTCGCGGTCGGCTGGCCCATGAGGGGCGGATGGGTGCGGCGGTCGGGCGGGGTGCAACCGTCGTACTGGTCCGGCTCGAAGAGTCGGTGCAGCTCGCCCTGACCGAACGTGCCGGCGTCGAGAGGGATCGCGCCAATCAGGAGAAGGAGCTGCTGGCCATCCGCGAGCAGCTGCGGGGGCTCTCGCGCGGCCTCGACGACCTGGTCAGCTCGGTGCATCGCGACGAGGTGGCCCGCACCCAGCAGCGGATGCGGATCGAACAGCTCGAGGAGCGGGCCCTCGACGAGCTGGGAATCGACCCCACGGCTCTCGTGGCGGAGTACGGGCCCGAACAGCTGGTCCCGTTCTCTGCGGAGATACCCGACGACGCAGCCCCCCAGCCGGTGCGGTTCGACCGCGAAGAGCAGACCAAACGCCTTCGCATCGCCGAGCGCGCGCTGGCCCAGCTCGGGCGCATCAACCCGCTTGCGCTCGAGGAGTACTCCGCGCTCGAAGAGCGGCACAAGTTCCTGACCGAGCAGCTGGAGGACCTCAAGCGGACTCGGCGCGACCTGCTCGACATCGTGCGTGAGGTCGACCAACGCGTCGAGCAGGTCTTCGCCGAGGCTTACGCCGATGTCGGTGCGGCCTTCGAGGAGACCTTCGCCCGGCTGTTCCCCGGCGGCGACGGCAAGCTGGTGCTGACCGACCCCGGTGACCTGCTCGCCAGCGGTGTCGAGGTCGAGGCCCGTCCCCCGGGCAAGCGGATCAAGCGGCTTAGCCTGCTCTCGGGCGGCGAGAGGTCGCTGGTCGCGGTTGCGTTCCTGGTCGCGCTGTTCAAGGCCAGGCCGTCGCCGTTCTACATCCTCGACGAGGTCGAGGCCGCGCTCGACGACACGAACCTGAGCCGGCTGTTGCAGATCTATGAGGAGCTGCGAGAGAACTCCCAGCTGCTGGTGATCACCCACCAGAAGCGCACGATGGAGATCGGCGACGCGCTCTACGGGGTGACCATGCGCGGGGACGGCGTCTCGGCGGTGATCAGCCAACGCCTGCGCGAGCAGCAGCCAGCATGAACACACCCGAGCGGCCGACTCGAGACGACTACGTGTCCTGGCGCAGGATCACCACCCGGTGGCGCGATGACGACGCCTACGGACATCTGAATAACGCCACCTACTACGAGCTGTTCGACACCGCGGTGAACGCTCATCTCTACGACGCCACCGGCCTCGACATCCGTGCCCTTCCCGCGATCGGGGTGGTAGCGGAGACCTCGTGCCGCTACTTTCGCGAGCTCGGGTTCCCGGCGCCGATCGATGCTGGACTGGTCGTTGACAGGGTGGGGACCTCCTCGATCGTGTACCGGATCGGGTTGTTCCAGGGCGACTTCGAAGACGCCGCCGCCGAAGGCCGGTTCGTGCACGTGTACGTCGACAACACCAACCCGCACCGCGCCAGCACTCCGATCCCGGTCGAGGTCCGCACGGCGGTCGAGCGACTGTGGCGACGCGCCGAATGACCTGATTCGAGACCGGTTTGAGACCTCAGAGCCCGGCACGCCCGGGCAGCAGGCCGCGCAGACCCGGGTTAGCCTCGAAGGGCAACGCCCCACGGGGGTGCCGTCTCGGAAAGGCCAGGGCCTGCTCGTGTTGTGGACGCTGATCCTCATGTTCGTCTCGATCGTCATGTCCGGGGTGGTGGTGGTCTACGTCGCCTATCCGCACCGTGGCGAGAAGATCCCCGGTGCGCCCTGGCTGGGGACCGCAATGAAGCGAGGCGTCGAGTCCCTGCCGACCATCGCGAACGAGCGCTCGCGGAGCTGAGCCTTCGTCCGGTCATCGGGTAGGCGACGCCAGAGACCGTGCTGAGGGCCCTGCCGCCTCTCTCCGGACGCCGGTGACGCTCTGCTTGGATGAACCCATGACCGGGCTGGACTACTTGCTGCTGGCGATGGGCCTCGTCGCCGCGACGGTGGCGCTTCTCGTCGGGCTGGTCACCAGCTCTCGCCGACGGCGTGCGCGGCCCATGACGTCCAAGCCGTCCAAGCCGTCCAAGCCGTCCAGGCCGACTGACCAGCCAGTCCCACCCCGAACACCTGAGGACAGGGCGTCCGGTGCTTTGTCCATCACGCTGGAGCGTCCCGAGTCCGCGGCGGGACGGCTGGTCCGGCTCCGGCAGCGGCTGGCCCGGTCCCAGGGTGGCCTGGGCCGCGGTCTGCTGGCGCTGCTCTCGCGGGACCGCCTCGACGAAGCCACCTGGGAGGACATCGAGGACACCCTGATCACAGCAGATGTCGGGGTGCTCCCAGCCCAGGAGCTGGTCGAACGCCTGCGGACCCGGCTGCGAGTCGAAGGCGCGGGATCCGCGACGGTGCACGCCGTACTGCGTGAGGAGCTGCTCGCCCTGGTCGACCCGACCATGGACCGCAGTCTCCACACCGAGGCCCGAGATGGTGCGCCCGCCGTGGTGCTGGTCGTCGGCGTCAACGGCGGTGGCAAGACGACCTCGGTCGCCAAGCTGGCCCGGGTGCTGGTAGCGGCCGACAAGCACGTGGTGATGGGTGCGGCGGACACGTTCCGGGCCGCGGCCACCGAGCAGCTGACCACCTGGGGGGAGCGGGTGGGCGTCGAGGTGGTGTCGGGCCGGGAGGGCAGCGACCCCGCCAGCGTTGCCTTCGAGTCGGTCAGGGTCGGCAGCGAACAGGGCGCCGACGTGGTGCTGGTGGACACCGCGGGCCGGCTGCAGAACAAGGCCGGGCTGATGGACGAGCTGGGCAAGGTCAAGCGGGTGATCGAGAAGCAGGCCCCGGTGAGCGAGGTGCTGCTGGTGCTGGACGCGACCACCGGCCAGAACGGTCTGTCCCAGGCCCGAGTGTTCGGTGAGGTGGTCGCGGTCACCGGCATCGTGCTGACCAAGCTGGACGGCTCGGCCAAGGGCGGGATCGTGGTGGCCGTGCAACGCGAGCTCGGCGTACCCGTGAAGCTGATCGGCATTGGCGAGGGGCCAGACGACCTGGCCCCCTTCGACCCGGAGACGTTCGTCGACGCCCTCCTCGGTGACGGCTAGAGCTACCGCGAAGGCTCGGCCACGCCGTTCAGGACCAGCTCGACCAGACCCTCGACCTCCTCGGGCGTGGGGAGCGCTCGCGCCGAGACGGTGCGGGCGATGACCAGGGCGACCAGCCACTGGGCGGCGTACTCGAGAGGGATGTCGGAGCGCACCTCTCCCCGATCGACACCTCGCCTTAGGCATTCGCGAGTGGGCTCCTCGGCCGAGGTGAACGCCTGTCGGTAGATGTCCCGGACGCGGCTGTCGTGCATGGACTCCGCGACCGCCAGTCGCAGATGCCGGCCACCGCTCGGCGAGGCCGCGAACTCCACGACGTCTTGGTACGACGCCCGCAGGTCCCCACGCACCGAACCGGTGTCCGTGGCCGGCAGCTTGCTCCGGTACAGCTGGCGAAGCGCCGCGAGCCCCAGATCTTCCTTGCGGGCCCACCGGCGGTACACCGTCGCCTTGCCGACCTTGGCCCGGGAGGCCACCTCGTCGACGGTCATGTTGTCGAAGCCGCGCACCAGGATCAGTCCGGCCGCGGCCTCGAGGATGCGGATATCCGCGTTCGGATCTCTCGGGCGCCCTCGTTTGCGCGCCCTGACCGCGTGCACCCCGTCGTCGTCGACCGACATTTCGCGCTCGACCGGGTCCTCTGAGCCTGCGGCCGTCGCCAGGGGGAGGGCGTAGACCTGGGCACGCTTGCTGCTCACTCGCCAAGAATAGGGACGAAATGGACCACTCATGACGCATTTGCGAATTTGGCGGCGTTCACCAAGACGTAACCCGGGGACCACCGGTGTCACCTGGTCGTAACCAACCAGGCCAGGGGCTGAAACCTGGTTCGCCGACAGTAGGTCGCAACGATCATCGTCCTACCGCTGGAGGCTCAATGAGTTCCGGAGACACCGCCTGGGTTCTCGCATCTTCCGCGCTGGTTCTGCTGATGACGCCGGCCCTGGCGTTCTTCTACGGCGGCATGGTACGTGTCAAGAGTGTGCTGAACATGCTGATGATGAGCACGGTCACGATCGCGCTCGTGACCACCCTGTGGGTGCTCTACGGCTTCTCGATGTCCTTCGGGACGGGGTACGACGGACCGGGCAACTCCTTCATCGGGCACC
>JALZBH010000120.1 GCA_030947625.1 Actinomycetota bacterium | reverse complement strand
ACCGCGTATGCGTCCCGGCACACGACCAAGGCACTGTCCGGTTCGGGCATCGCCGTACCGGACCTGGAGTCGTACGCCGGCGCGCTGTGGTCCTACTGGGAGGAGTTCCTCGACGACTCGATCAGGTCCAACCGCCGGGTCGTCAACGCCCTGACCGGCAAGACCGTGGTGATCACCGGAGCCACCTCGGGGATCGGCCTGGTCACTGCGGTGCAGGTCGCGAAGGCCGGAGCCATCCCGATCCTGGTCGCCCGCGGCAAGGACAAGCTCGAGGCGACCAAGGCACTGATCGAGGCGCAGGGATCGACCGCGTTCGCCTATCCGTGTGACCTGTCCGACCTGCAGGCCATCGACGCGCTGTGCGAGCAGATCGGTCACGACTTCGAACACATCGACTTCGCGGTCAACAACGCCGGACGCTCGATCCGGCGGTCGCTGAAGCTCTCCGAGGACCGGTTCCACGACTTCGAGCGGACGATGCAGCTCAACTACTTCGGCGCCATCCGGCTGGTGATGGGCCTGCTGCCGAAGATGCGCGCGCAGAAGTCCGGACACATCGTGAACATCTCCTCGATCGGCGTACTGACCAGCCCGCCGCGGTTCTCGGCGTACGTCGCCTCCAAGGCTGCACTCGACGCGTGGAGCAACGTGGTCTCCTCGGAGGTGTACGGCGACGGGGTGTCGTTCACCACCATCCACATGCCACTGGTGCGTACCCCGATGATTGCGCCGACGAAGCTCTACGACCGGTTCCCCACGATCAGCCCGGGGCAGGCGGCCCAGAAGGTGGTCAGCGCCCTGGTCGACAAGCCGCACGAGATCAACACCCTGACCGGAAACCTCGGCGCGCTGGCGCACACCCTGGCCCCGAAGGCCGCCTTCTGGGTGCTGCACCTGGCCTACCAGGTCTTCCCGGACTCCGCCGCCGCCAAGGGCCAGACCGGCACCGTCGGAAAGTCCGAGAGCGAACAGATGATGCTTGCCCGGCTCCTCAAAGGCGTCCACTGGTAACAAGCCGCAGAGACGTCGCCGACTGGCACCAGGGCGACCGGACAGCAGCCGGCGCTTCGCCGCGAACTCAGCCAGCCTCATCCAGGCCGATCACCGGTCGCCACCGGCCGCGCGGGGTCGTTGATCCAGCCGCTCCATGACCCGGCGTACAACGCCGCCGGGCGACCGATGCTGGCCAGCGCGAGGATGTCGTGAGTCGCGGTCACTCCCGAGCCGCAGTACACCGCGACCTCGTCGGCATCCGGATAGACCCCTGCCAGGTCGTCGCGGAACGTACCCTGCTTGGTCAGGTTGCGGCCGGTCGGCATGTTCACCGCGCCCGGGATGTGACCGGCGACCGGGTCGAGGGGTTCGACCGTTCCGTCGTACCGCTCCCGGTCACGGGCGTCGAGCAGCAGTCCCCGGCGTGCGAAGTCGAGTACGTCGTCGGCATCCAACGTGCGCATTCCTCCTGGTTCGAGGACAGGCTTGCCCGGTGGACCGGCGAAACCGGCACCGGTCTCCACGGGACCTCCGCTCCGCTTCCACGCCGACCACCCGCCGTCGAGCACCCGGACGTCAGCGTGGCCGAAGTAGCGCAGCAGCCACCAGCAGCGAGCTGCCGCTCGGCCCGACCAGTCGTCGTACACGACCACTGGTCGGCCGGTGGAGACTCCGGCTGCGCTCATCGCCGCCGCGAACCGCTCCTGGGTCGGAAGCGGGTGACGCCCACCCGTTCCAGGCGGATCGGCGAGATCACGATCCAGGTCGACGTACGCCGCCTCTGGAAGGTGTCCTCGGGCGAACTCCTCGAAGCCTGGCGGGCCGCCGAGGCGGTACCGCACGTCGAGAACGCTGACCCGCCCACGCGGACTCGGCGAGAGCACCGTCCGCAGCTCCGGCGCGGAGATCAACGGGCTGGTCATGGCATGATCCTTCCCGATGGCCGAACTGCAGTTCTTCACCGGGACCATGGACTCCGGGAAGAGCACGCTTGCGCTGCAGACCAACCACAACCACGTGACCCGCGGCCGGATCGGCCGGATCTTCACCGCTCACGACCGCGCCGGTGAGGCGATCCTGTCCAGCCGCCTGGGGCTGGAGCACGACGCGATCGAGGTCGATGAGAGCTTCAACTTCTGGAGGTACGTCGTGGACTGCCTCACCCACGGCGCCCGCATCGACTACCTGATCTGCGACGAGGCCCAGTTCTATGAACCAGTCCAGGTCGACCAGCTGGCCCGCGTTGTCGACGAGCTGCAGATTGACGTGTTCGCGTTCGGCATCCTGACCGACTTCCGCACCGAGCTCTTCCCCGGCTCGCGCCGGCTAGTCGAGCTTGCCGACCGGGCGAACGTGCTGCAGGTCGAAGCCCTGTGCTGGTGCGGCAAACGGGCCACCCACAACGCCCGCACCGAGAACGGCGAGATGGTCACCGAGGGCGACGTCATCGTCGTCGGGGACGTCGACGACATCGAGGGACCGCCCCCCGAGGTGGCCTACGAGGTGCTGTGCCGCCAGCACCACCGCCGCCGGATGACCTCGACGCGCGCACAGGCGATCTCGATGGTGTCCGAGCCGCTGCCGTTCCGCTGAGCGGACCTACGACACCAGGATTGGGATCAGCATCTCGCGCGGGGTCAACGACCCGTGCAAGCCGATCAGCTTCGTCTCGTAGGCGAAGTCGGCCGAGCTGATCAGCGCGAAGTCGTCATGAGCCGCCACCACCACGTCTCCCAGCCGGGGGCGTACGCCGGCGGCGACGGGACCGAACCACCCCCGGGCGACCACCTCGTCGCGGGTGAGCACCGTGGCCCGCTCCCCGAGCACCTCGCGCCAGGCCGCGGTGACGTCTGCTGCGGCACCGTGCTCGCAGTACAGGTGCCGGAACCGGGCCTCACCGCCGAGCAGCTGCACACCGGAGCGCAGCTCAGCGTGCTGGGCGATGTCGAGCCGCGCCGATGTGGGGCTGTCGACCATCCCGTGGTCGGCTACCACGACCATCCGGGTGTCCCTGCCCAGTGACTGGCGCAGCTGCTCCGCGCCGGTGTCGATCGCGGCCAGCTGGGCCCGCCACTGCAGTGAGTCCACGCCGTACCGGTGGCCGGTCCAGTCGAGGTCTCCGTCGTACACGTAGGTCAGCGACGGGCTCTCCCAGGCGGCCTCGACGACCGCCGCAATCCGCTCACCGACCCGGTCGGCACCGACGAACGCGGCACCGCGCTGGAAGCAGTCGCTGAGCCCCGAATGCGCGAACTCGCGTTTGCTCACCACCGTGGTGTGCACCCCCGCCGCAGCCAGCCGACCGAACGCCGTCGGGTTGGGCTGCCACTCCTCCGGGTCGACCCGCTTGTCCCACTTCAGGGCGTTGAGCAGTCGGCCGGTCTCGGGCACGCGGGTGGTGAAGCCGACCAGCCCGTGCGCCCCCGGCACGAGCGCGGTGCCCAGCGAGGTCAGCGAGGTGGATGTCGTCGACGGCACCCCTGCCGTGCCGACCAGTGAGCCGTCCAGCAGGGAGTGGAGGTACGGCGCGTCCTGCGCGTGCTCGGCGAGCTGGTGGTGACCCAACCCGTCGATGAGGAACACCACGTACTTCTCGCCTGGCGGCAGCTCGAGCCGGGTCTCCGGCAGCTCCACGGTGATGCCCAGCGCGCCCGCCACGGCCGGCAGCACGTCCCCGAGCGACCGGATGCCGTACGCCGGTTCGACGAACGGTGCCGCTTCAAGCGCGATCATCCGGGGGTGCGCGCCGAGAGTGTCTCGGCGAACGCCAGCAGCGACTCGACCGCGTCGGGCCCGTCGGCTGCGGCGCTCACCCTCAGCGAGAAGTCGTCGGAGGAGAGTACGCCGGTGTAACCGTGGTCCGCCTCGCACGCCGGGTCGGCACAGGCGGCCGGCTCGAGGTCGAGCCGCTGCATGCCGCCCCACCCGATGCTCAGCACCGCCTCGGCCGGCGTCGGCACCGGCCGGCCCTGGACCGAGGCGGGGTTGGCCACCATCCGGTTGACCACCACCGACCGGATCGCCTCGAGCGAGGTCGCCTCGCTCGAGGTGGAGGTGTACGGCTCGGTCAGCAGGTCGTCCGGCGCATGCTCGTCGGTATGGCACAGGACCAGCCGGCTGGGGGTGAGCACGACGACGGTGATGTGGCGGCGGACCTCGTCACCGTCGATCGTGGGCTCGTGGTGGACGAGGAAGGACACCACCGGCTCGCCGGCGACCGCGGTCTGCACGCCATCGGCGACGACCCTGGGGTAGTACCCGGTCTGCTCGATGGCTGCCGCGAGCTGGGCGGAACGATCCTCCGACGTGCTGGTTCGCATAGGGCGCAAGTCTGTCATGACCGGGCCGACAATGCCCTTGCCGAGAATACCTGTCGACCAGCCCTCAGCGCGGAAGGGTGTCTCCGGGATAAGTGCTGAGCCGCCGTACGAACCAGTCGGACCTCGGGTCGGCGACCGGAGCGACCCGCGCTGTGGCACTGAGTACGACGGCTCCCGCTGCCGTGGCCTGGACGAGGTCGACGTCGACAGCCGCCACCTGCTGTAGGTCGTTCTTGAGCTGGGCGACCCGACGGAGCAGGTCCTCGACGGCGGACACGTCGACCTGCTCGCTGCCCCGGTAGCCGAACAACAGCGGCGCCGCCTTGATCGAACGGACCGTCTCCGCCGCGTCCAGTGCCGTGAGTGGCGGGATCCGGTACGCCCGGTCCCCGACCAGGTCGGTGAGAGCGCCCGAGACCCTGAACGAGACCGCCGGCCCGAAAAGCGGGTCTTCGAGGCCGCCGATGGCAACGGGTACGCCGGGCGGAGCAGTGCGTTGGACCACGAAACCGGCATGTGCTGGGTCCTCGATCTGGTCGGTCAGCTTCGCGAAGGCGTCCCTCATCTCCTCCTCGTCGTCGATGTTGCGCATGACATGGGCGAGATCGGGACGGTTGCGCAGCCGCTCCACCGTCGCCTTGAGGACGACGTCCCATCCCAACGACTCAGCCGCAGCGACGGCTTCATCTGCGGAGCCCACCGAGACCCGGTCCCAGAGATCGACGCTGTAGCAGGCCAGCAGCTCCCGGACCTCCGCGAAGGAGAGCTCGCGACCCTCCGGTGCCTCGGCAAGGATCTTGGTGAGCAGCTCCAGCGCGGTCCCGATGTCCACCCGCTCCAGTTCTCGGCCGCCGTCGTCGTGCCTGGCAAGCCAGCCGGCGTACTCGACGACCCGGGCAAGCGCCCGGACTGCCGCCTCGACGGCTGGGTACGACGGCACCGACCCCCGGCCCGCCGTACTTCCGGCGAGGTCGGGCACTCGCAACAGCTCCGGGACTCCCTCTCGGCCGAGGAAGGTGGAGACCAGCGGCTTGTCCGACTGTTCGCCGACAGCGGCCAGCACGTTCGCCACCTCGACCCCACCCTCGTTGAGTGGTGGGATGTAGACCGCCACCACGGCATCGACGTCATCGTCGTCGATGGCATGGTCCAAGGCGCTCTCGAAGTCCTCGGCGGTGGCCTCCGCGCCGAGGAAGATCGTCGAGCTGACCGTGAGCCCGCTTGCTGCCGCCGCGTCGCTGGCCAGCAGCCCGATTGCATCGGAGTTTCCGACCACCCCGACCCGGGATCCGGCGGGTAGTGGTTGGTGGGCAAGCAGCTGAGCGACGTCGAACATCTCGTCGAGCGTGTCCACCTGGATCACCCCGGCCTGGCGGAACATCGCGTCCACCGCTTCGCGGGGGGCCGCCAGCGTGCGTACGGCGTGCCCCATCGGCACCCCCTGGGTGGTCCGGCCCGACCGCACCGCAATGATCGGCTTGCGCCGCGAGACCCGGCGGGCGATCCGGGAGAACTTCCGGGGGTTCCCGATCGACTCGAGGTAGAGCAGGATCACCTCGGTCGCGGGGTCCTCCTCCCAGTACTGCAGCAGGTCGTTTCCTGACACGTCGGCCCGGTTTCCGGCACTGACGAACGTGGACAGGCCCAGACCACGGCCCTGTACCTTCTCCAGGATCGCGATCCCGAGCGCCCCGGACTGGCAGAAGAACCCGGCCCGCCCCCGCGGCGGCATGATCGGCGAGAGGGAGGCGTTCAGCGACACCTCGGCGGCGGTGTTGATGACCCCGAGACAGTTGGGCCCGATCACCCGCAGGCCGTAGGAGCGGGCCAGCCCGACCAGCTTGCGCTGCCGTACCCTGCCCTCCTCGCCGGTCTCGGCGAAGCCCGACGAGATCACGACCAGCCCATGCACCCCCTTGGCGGCGCAGTCAAGGACCACATCTTGGACGGCTTCAGAGGGTACGGCGACGATGGCGATGTCGACCTCACCGGGGATGTCGCCCACGGTTGCGTAGGCCGGCATTCCCACGACCGAGTCGGCCGCCGGGTTCACGACGTACACCTTGCCGGCGTACTGACCCAGCACCAGGTTGCGCACCAGCGCCGCACCGATGGTGTCGGAGCGACGGGAGGCGCCGATGATCGCCACGCTCCGGGCATCGAAGAACGCCCCTATCGAAGCGGCTTCGGCACGGTGCTCCCTGGCCTGCATCACCCCGATCGCGGTGTCGGTCGGGTCGATGTCGAACTCCAGATGCATCACCCCCCCGTCCCACTCCCTGGTTACCTGGTAGCCCTGCTCGCGGAAGACCTGCAGCATCCGCTGGTTCTCCGACAGCACCTCTGCCTCGAACCGGTGCACGCCTCTCTCCCGCGCCGCCTGCGCGAGGTGCTCGAGCAGCAGCTGCCCGATCCCGCGTCCCTGGTGTGCGTCCTGCACCAGGAAGGCGACCTCGGCCAGGCCCGGCTCGACCACGTCGTAGCGGCCGACCGCGATGATCTGCTCCCCCACCGTCATCACAAATGCGACCCGGTCGTGATGGTCGACCGTGGTGAACCGGAGCAGGTCCTTGTCCGAGAGGTGCGGCATCGGGGCGAAGAACCTGAAGTACTTCGACTGGGCCGAGACCTGTTCGTAGAACGCGACCATCCCGTCGGAGTCCTCGGGGGTGATCGGGCGCAGATGCGCAGTCCGGCCGTCGCGCAGCACCACGTCGGCTTCCCAGTGGGCGGGATAGCCGAGCTGAGCGGTCACTCCCGAAATGTACCCGCCGGGAACAGGCTCCCGGCGTGCCCAGGAGCCGGACTCGGTTGCGCTACGGGGAGAATGCGCCCATGGCCCGCCGCACCACACTCTCCCCTGCCGAGGACCTCGAGGAGCACATCGTCGACATCGACGTCGGCGACGAGATGCGTTCGAGCTTCCTGGAGTACGCCTACTCGGTGATCTACTCCCGTGCGCTGCCGGACGCGCGTGACGGGATGAAGCCGG
>JALZBH010000119.1 GCA_030947625.1 Actinomycetota bacterium | reverse complement strand
TGCCGGACGGCTTGGACACCGTCGTCGGAGACCGGGGCTACCGGCTCTCCGGTGGCGAGCGGCAGCGGCTGGCGATCGCCCGGCTGCTGCTCAAGGCGCCGGCGATCGTCGTACTCGACGAGGCGACCGCGCATCTGGACTCCGAGTCCGAGTACGCCGTCCAGCAGGCCCTGGACCGAGCGCTCGAGGGACGAACCTCGCTGGTCATCGCCCACCGTCTGTCTACGGTCCGCAACGCGGACCTGATCCTGGTGGTCGAGGACGGCCGGGTCACCCAACGGGGTACGCACCCGCAGCTGCTCGCCGAGGGCGGCACCTATGCGGACCTCTACAACACCCAGTTCCTCGACGACACCCGCCACGTCCCGGTCGCCTGAGCGGGACCAGAACCGGCCCAGAACAGGCAGCGAACCCTCAGCGAGCAGGCACCAAGCGCCAGCGAGCAGACAAGGAGCAGGCATGGACCTCCAGCTGGCCGACCGGGTGTACGTCGTCACCGGTGGCGGGCGCGGGCTCGGCCGGGCCACCGCTGACGTGCTGGTCGCCGAGGGTGCGCGCGTGGTTTTGTCCGGCCGCAACCCGAAGACGCTCGAGGGAGCCGTGGAGCAGCTCGGTGCTCAGGCAGTGGCCGTGACCGGCGACAACGCCGACCCCGACACCGCCGGCCGGCTGGTCGCCGCGGCGCTGGACCACGGGGACCGCCTCGACGGGGCCCTGATCTCCGTCGGCGGTCCACCCACGGGGACAGTCATGGAGACCACCGACGAATCCTGGGCCACCTCATTCGGCTCGGTGTTCCTCGGTGCCGTCCGCATTGCCCGCGCGGTGGCCACTGCCACCGGACGGGGCGGCTCGATCGTGTTCGTGCTTTCGAGCTCGGTGCGCTCGCCGTTGGCCAACATGGCGCTCTCGAACGGGCTGCGCCCGGGCCTGGCGATGGTGGCGAAGACGCTGGCGGACGAGCTCGGCCCGCGGGACATCCGGGTCAACGGGCTCCTGCCCGGCCGGGTGGGCACCGAGCGGGTCGCCGAGCTGGATGCGGCAACGGGCGACGCCGAGGCCGCGAAGGAACGAGCGGTCGCGAGCATCCCGTTGGGCAGGTACGGCGAGCCGGCCGAGTTCGCAGCCGCAGCGGCGTTCCTGCTCAGCCCGGTCGCTTCATTCGTGACCGGGACGATGATGCCGGTCGACGGCGGGATGCTTCGTTCGCTTTGAGCTGTGCGAGTCGGCAGCCCGCCGCCACTCGTCGTACGCGAGGTAGCAGAACCCGAGGACTGCCAGCGCGGCAAAGAACCACCACTGCAGGCCGTAGAAGAAGTGCGGACCGTCGCCGGTGTCGTCGGGCAGCTGCGTCGCTCCGAGCGGGCGGTCAGCCGGTGGGCTCTGCAGGGCGAGGTCGAGGAAGCCGCCGTACAGGGGATGGGGGACTACCCGAGAGATCGCCGTGCTCGACAGCGCTCGGGTCTGCAAGCTGCCGTCCACCTGCGTTGAGGCGCCCGAGCCGTTTGCCCGGACCCAGCCGGTCACCGTCACCATGCCGGACGTGACCGGCGGCAGTCTCAGCCTGGTGCCGCCGGTGTTCGGGGCGGCCAGCCAGCCCCGGTCCACAATGACCGCAGGCCCAGAAGCGGTGACCAGTGGCGTCGCAACGTCCACGCCGGGCGAGGAGCTGCGCACCTGGTACTTCACCACTACCGAGTGGGCGGCGTCCCAGGTCCCGGTGACCGTGACTCGGCGCCACACGGCAGCCGAGCCGGGCTCCCTGCCGACGGCGAGCAGGTCGTCGATCGGCACAGGCGGTGCAGCCAGGTTGCCCGCGACGGCCCGGTTGGTCGCATGCTTTTGGTGCAGTCGGTGGAACTGCCACTGGCCGAGCAGAGTGGCCAGCCACGCCATCGCACACACCGCAGCGAGGAACAGGAGCCATCGCCGGCTGAGCAGGAACCTCACGCGGTGAGGGTAGCCACGGCCGCCATGCCTAGACTCTGAGGGTGGACAGGAGTGGGTTGACCGACACCTTCGGTCGTGTGGCCTCCGATCTGAGGGTCTCGCTGACCGATCGGTGCAACCTGCGCTGCACCTACTGCATGCCGGCCGAGGGGTTGGACTGGCTGCCCGGCGACGAGATGCTCAGCGACGACGAGGTCGTCCGGCTGGTCCGCATCGGAGTGGAGATGCTGGGCATCCGCGAGGTGCGGTTCACCGGCGGCGAGCCACTGCTGCGCAAGGGTCTGGTCGACGTCGTACGCCGAACCAAGGCGCTCGACCCATCGCCCGAGGTCTCGTTGACCACCAACGGGCTGGGGTTGTCGCGGATCGCGCGGGCGCTCGCCGAGGCGGGGCTTGACAGGGTCAACGTCAGCCTGGACACGGTCCGCCGCGACACGTTCGCGGCGATCAGCCGACGCGACCGGCTGCACGACGTAATCGCCGGGATGGAAGCCGCGCAGGCTGCCGGGATGTCGCCGGTCAAGGTCAACGCCGTGCTGATGCGCGGGGTCAACGACGACCAGGCGCCCGAGCTGCTGCGCTGGTGCCTGGGCCGCGGCTACCAGCTCAGGTTCATCGAGCAGATGCCGCTGGACGCCCAGCACGGCTGGTCGCGAGACCAGATGGTGACCGCAGCGGAGATCTTCGACGCCCTTGCCGAGGAGTTCGAGCTGACCCCGGCAGAGGAACCGAGGGGCAGTGCGCCGGCGGAGCTCTTCTCGGTCGACGGCGGGCACGGCACGGTTGGAGTGATCGCGTCGGTGACCCGGCCGTTCTGCGGCGACTGCGATCGGGTCCGGCTGACCGCCGACGGACAGGTACGCAACTGCCTGTTCGCGCGGGAGGAGTCCGACCTGCGTACAGCGCTGCGTGCCGGCGCCGGTGACGAGGTGGTCGCCGAGCGCTGGCGTCGGGCGATGCTCACCAAGTTGCCTGGTCACGGCATCAACGACCCGACGTTCCTGCAGCCGAGTCGCCCGATGTCCGCCATCGGCGGCTGAGCGACCTCAGCTGCCGGGGTGGCCCAGCTCCTTGCGTTGCAGTCCCGGCCCCTCCACCGGCGCCGCGTCGACCACCGGGCTCGCCGAGTTGGCCATCACCACCGCTACGTAGGGCAGCACGAACGAGGCCGCCACCAGGACCCAGCGCACCCAGTTGTCGCCGACGAAGACGGCACCAAGGAAGCAGAGGGTGCGGACCCCCATCGAGATCACGTAGCGGCGTTGCCGGAAAGCGATGTCGGCCTGGCGGCTCACGGGCGCGGTGGTGATCCGGAAGGTGTCCGGCTTGGCCCCACGCTGGCTCCGCACCCTTCGATCGTACGTCGCACCGCGGTGCCACCTCGGGGTGGCATCCTTGGGTTTCCCACGGCGCTGCCGGCGTGCTGGGAAACCGCCATGTGAAGGAGACCACCGACATGTCCAACCGCACCTACCGGGTCACCGAGATCGTCGGGACCTCGCCCGACGGCATCGACGACGCCGTCCGCAACGGCATCGAGCGCGCCTCCCGCACGCTGCGCCACCTCGACTGGTTCGAAGTCACCCAGGTCCGCGGACAGGTCAAGGACGGCGGCGTCGAGCACTTCCAGGTCGGCATGAAGCTCGGCTTCCGCATGGAAGACGACTGACCACCCCCATCTTTCGCCGAGACGTCGCAGGTTGGCACGCTGGATGTGCCGAGACGTTGCAGGTTGGCACTTGGTACGCCGCGGTTTCCGCATACCGAGTGGTAGGCACTAGCGTCGCGCAGGTGAGTAGATCGGTCCTCGTCACCGGCGGCAACCGCGGCATCGGCCGCGCCATCGCTGAGGCGTTCGTCGCCCAGGGGGACCAGGTGGCGGTGACCAGCCGCTCCGGTGAGGCGCCCGAGGGGGCGTACGCCGTACCCTGCCAGCTCACCGAAGCCGACTCCGTCGCCGCCGCCTTCGACTCGGTCGAGGCTCGCCATGGCCCGGTCGAGGTGCTCGTTGCGAACGCCGGGATCACCCGGGACACGCTGCTTCTGCGGATGTCCGAGGACGACTGGAGCTCGGTGATCGAGACCAACCTCACTGGATCGTTCCGGGTCGCCAAGCGCGCGGCCAAGGGGATGCTGCGGCTGCGCCGGGGACGGATCGTGTTCATCTCCAGCGTGGTGGGTCTGCTCGGCTCGCCAGGCCAGGTGAACTATGCCGCCTCGAAGGCCGGGCTGGTCGGGATGGCCCGTTCCCTTGCTCGAGAGCTGGGCAGTCGGTCCATCACGGCGAACGTCGTCGCTCCTGGCTTCATCGAGACCGACATGACCGGGGTACTTCCCGATCAGCAGAAGGCTGCGTACGCCGCCCAGATCCCGCTCGGCCGGATGGGCTCGACCGCAGAGGTCGCCGGAGCGGTGACCTGGCTGGCCTCGGACGCGGCGGCGTACGTGACCGGCGCCGTCATCCCCGTCGACGGCGGTCTCGGGATGGGCCACTAGTGTCGAGACATGGGCATTCTCGACGGCAAGCAGATCCTCGTCGCCGGGGTGACAATGGACAGCTCCATCGGCTTCGCGGTGGCCAGGGTCGCCCAGGAGGAGGGCGCCACTGTCGTGGTCTCGAATTTCGGGAGGGCGCTGGGCATCACCCGGCGGATCGTGCGGCGGCTCCCGCAGGAGACCCCGGTGGTCGAGCTGGACGTTTCCGACCAGTCCCATCTCGAGCGGCTCCCTGAGTTGCTGGGAGAGCACGTCGACCGGCTCGACGGGGTGGTGCACTCGATCGCCTACGGCAACCCGGAGACGGTGCTGGGTGGCCGGTTCCTGGGCGGTCCCTGGGACGATGTGGCGCGGGCGTTCCAGGTCTCGGCGTACTCGTTGATGTCGTTGAGCCAGGCCTGTCTGCCGCTGATGACCGAGGGCGGGTCGGTGGTCGGCTTGACGTTCGACGCAACTGTCGCCTGGCCGGCGTACGACTGGATGGGGGTGGCCAAGGCGGGGCTGGAGTCGTGCTCGCGGTACCTTGCCCGGGACCTGGGCCCCCAGGGCATCCGGGTCAACCTGGTCAGCGCTGGTCCACTGAAGACCCTTGCGGCGAAGGCGATTCCGGGCTTCGAGGAGCTGGAGTCGATGTGGAGCGACCGGTCGCCGCTGGGCTGGGATGAGAAGGACCAGACCCCGACCGCCAAGGCCGTGGTAGCACTGTTGAGCGACTTCTTCCCGGCGACGACCGGCGAGATCGTGCATGTCGACGGCGGCTATCACGCAATGGGCGCCTGAGGTCGTACGCCCGTTCGCTAGCGTGGCCACAGTGACGTCCCTCGTCGAGCTGCGGGTCCTCGAAGGACCCAACCTCTACTTTCCCCGAGCAGCGATCAAGCTCACCCTGGACGTCTCTGCGCTGGCCCGCGCTCCCGAAAACGACGTACGCCGGTTCGCGGCCCGGATCGGCCTGCGGTCGGCCCGGCCCGGCGCGCCGATGAGCGGCTTTCGCCAGCGGGCGATGCTCCGCATCCTGGCCAAGCTGGTCCGGCAGATCGCAGCGGAGGCCGGCACCAGCCGGCTCGGCGTCCGGGTGCGGCCGACCAGCCAGCCGGAGCAGCTCGTGGTCGCCTATCCCTGGCGTGGCCGCAACCGAGGTGCGGCGCTCGGCGAGGCAGTCGCCGCGGTCCTCGACGGGATCGGTGCCGGCGACGTCGATGCGCTGGTCAGCGTAGCGGCGGCCGAGGTCGCCCGCGCCGAGCCGGGACCTCGCCCGCAGACGCTGCGGCCCCGGGTCCCGGTCGTCGCGGTCACCGGGACAAACGGCAAGACCACCACGTCGCGGATGATTGCGCACATTGCGCGCGCTGCGGGGCACCACGTGGGCTGGTCGAACACCGACGGGATCTACATCGACGGGGTGCTCGAGGAGGCGGGTGACTACTCGGGACCCTCGGGTGCCGGACGGGTGCTGGCCCACAGAAACGTCGACTTTGCGGTCACAGAGACCGCGCGCGGCGGGATCTTGCTCAAGGGCATCGGTCTGACGCACAACGACGTATCAGTGGTGACGAACGTGACCGCCGACCACCTCGGCCTGCACGGCATCGACACCCTCGACCAGCTTGCGGAGGTCAAGAGCGTGGTCGCCCAGATCACCAGGAAGCACGGCTGGGCGGTGCTCAACGCCGATGACCCGCGGGTCTTCGCGATGCGGTACGTCACGCCGGCGCCGGCCTGGGTGTTCACCCGCGACCCGGGCTCGCCGGCGATCCGCGAGGTGCTCGTCTCCGCCGGTCGCGCGACCACCGTCATCGACGGGTGGGTCTGCGTGCTGCGTGCCGACGCCGATGCCCAACCGCTCCTGGAGGTCGTCGACGTGCCGATGACGCTCTGCGGACTCTCGAGCTTCAACGTGGAGAACGCACTGGCTGCGGCCTCGGCAGCCCTCGCCGCGGACATCGACCGCCAGTTCGTGGTCGAGGGGCTGCGCACCTTCCTCCCTGACGCGGAGCACAACCCCGGCCGGATGAACATCTTCTCCCTCGATGACGTCACCGTGGTGATGGACCTGGCGCACAACGAGGCCGGGCTGGAGGCGATGGTCGAGATCATGAGAGGAGTACGCCGTCCGGGCGGGCGCCTGCTCTTGGTGCTCGGCGCAGTCGGCGACCGCCAGGACGACCTGATCGAGAAGCTCGGCGAGATCGGTGCCCGGGACGCCGACGAGGTGGTGATCGCCCACAAGGAGCGGTACCTCCGGGGCCGCACTCTCGAAGAGCTCGGTGGCCTGCTGCGCTCCGGTGCCGCCCGGGTCGGCATCGACGTCGTACCCGAGTACCCCACCGAGCTGGACGCTCTGCGGGCCCTGGTCGGCCGGGCCGAACCGGGCGACGTGGTCGGGCTGATGTGCCACGCCCAACGCCAGGAGGTCTACGCCTGGCTCGCCTCAGAAGGGGGTACGCCGGACAGCCCGGAAGTGCTGCGTCACAAGGTGATCGTGGCCCGTGGCTGAGCTGCTCGAAGCCCGCTCGCCTCGGGGCAGGCTGCTCATCGCCACCGTCACGCTCGGGTCGGGCATCGCCCTTCTCGACAGCACCGTGGTCAACATCGCCGTGCGCACGATCGGGCCCGACCTGAGTGCCTCGCTGGCCCAGCTGCAGTGGGTGCTCAACGGGTACCTGCTCAGCCTGGCGTCGCTGATCCTCGTCGGCGGCTCGCTCGGCGACCGGTTCGGTCGCCGCCACATCTACCTCGCCGGCGTGGCTGGGTTCGCCGTGGCCAGCGCAATGTGCGCTTTCGCGCAGACACCCGGCCAGCTGGTGGCGTTCCGCATCATCCAAGGTGTTGCCGCGGCCCTGCTGACGCCGGGCGCGCTGGCCCTCATTCAG
>JALZBH010000118.1 GCA_030947625.1 Actinomycetota bacterium | reverse complement strand
CTTCTTCATCGTCTTCGGCATCACCGCGCTGATGGGTGGCCTGGCGGCGATCAACCCGGTGTGGCGGTTCGGGCCGTACAACCCGGCCGAGGTGACCGCCGGGTCCCAGCCGGACTGGTACATGGGTATCGCTGAAGGTCTGCTGCGCATCATGCCCAACTGGGAGACCCGTGCCTTCGGCTTTACCTTCAGCTGGAACGTGTTCCTGCCCGGGGAGGTCGCTCCCATCGTGTTGCTGGGGGCAGTCCTGGCCTACCCGTTCCTGGAGCAGTGGATCACCGGCGACAAACGGGAGCACCACCTGCTTCAGCGCCCGCGCGACGCCCCGACCCGGACGGCTTTCCTGGCCGCGATGATCACGATCTACGGTTTGCTTTGGGCGGCTGGTGGCAACGACATCCTGGCGACGACGTTTCACCTGAACCTCAACTACATCACCCACTTCATGCGGATCGCGGTCTTCATAGGGCCGGTGATCGCCTTCATCGTGGCCAAGCGCTGGTGCATCTCGCTGCAGCGACAGAACAAGGAGGAGCTGCTGCACGGTTACGAGACCGGCGTGATCATGCGCGATGCCGAGGGCCGCTACTCAGAAAGGCATCTTCCGGTGAGCCGCGAGACGGCGTACACCTTGACCTCGCGCGATCGGGACCAGATCTACACGCCCGAGGCGGATACCGATGCCAACGGCGTGCCGGCACCCACCGGTCGTCGAGACCGGCTCCGCGGACGGCTTTCGCGGGCATGGTTCGGCGACAACGTGCAGAAGCCCACCCGCGCTGAGCTCGAAGAAGGACACCACCACGCCGACGAGGAGGCCGAGCACGAGGCTCTGCTCGCCGGTCACCGCGCCGACGGCCACCAGTACGACGGCCGCCACGGCATCGAAGGCGACGACCTTACCCACAAGCACTAACCCGCCGACCCGGCCCGTACGTGCGCTTCCCCCCGCCGACCCGGCCCGTACATGCCCTTTCCCCGCCGACCCGGCCGTACGTGCACTCAACCCGTCCAACCGGTCGCAGGCAGACGCGCCAGCGCATCCCGGTAGCCCGACATGAGCCACTCGTCGACCCGTTGATGTCGCCCAAAGATGCCGCGCCGACGTGCCACCACGATCGTCCATCCGTACTGCTCGCGCAGAAGTTTCCGGCGTTGCTCGTCGTGCCGTTCCTCACCGGGTCCGTGGAACTCTTCCCCGTCGTACTCGGCCGCGAACCTCAGGCGTTCCACCCCCAAGTCGAGCCAGAACGTGCCGAGGCTGGTGACGACCGGTACTTGGGGTTCTGGCCGCGGCAGCAGTGGGTGATCGAGCCATCGCAGACGCAGCACCGACTCCCCCGGCGACTCCGCGCGACCATCGGCCAGCGGTGCCAGACCGCGCAACTGGCGGACTCCGCGGTAGCCGCGGAACCGGCGTACGCCCTCGACCAGGTCCTCGCTGCTGAACACGCCCAGTCCGAGCATCGCATCCGGCGCCGCGAATGCCTGATCCCGGTGAAGCAAGCGCCCCAGGTCCAGTGCTGTGCGCAGCGGTGTGGTAACCAGCACGCCGTGTACGACGGTCACGTCGCCCCTCTTGAAGCCGCGCTCACCGCTGATCGCCAGCTGGTTTCGAAGCCGGGTGCCGCGCACCGCACTGAACATCGACACCCGCGGGACGGCCAGATGGTCGTTGGGCGCGAGGATCCTGGAGGCACCGTGCAGCCAGCCGGCCGTGCGATCGGTGACGACGGCAGCCTCGGGTACGACGAGCCGCAGCGCCTGAGCCCTGAGCAGAAGCGTGTCTGGCGCGTTCGCGGCGACGTACACACCACGCAGCTGTCGGCGCAACACGCCGATCTCTAGGAGCGACCCCAGCAACCGCGGACCCACTCCTTCGACGGTGGCCATGCATCGAGTGAACGGCCGATCTAGCGGAAGCGGGAACTCTGGTGTCAGCAAGCCAGTGGTCGCGTCGAGGTAAGTGCGAGTCATGGCGTGCAGAATGTCGCGGCCAGCCCTGTTCTCGCTGAGACAATCCACAGGGACGAAGAGCCTGCGCACGCAAGCGCCGGGTCGACGGTCAAAACCCGCACGTAAGGGCCGGGTCGGCGAAGGGGTCAGGAGAGGGCGGATGCCTGCCGGTACTGCGCAAAGGGCTCGTTCCAGTCGCCGAAGCCGTTGGTGAGCGTCATCCACCGGTTTGAGCCGGTGTACTCGACGGGATCACCCACGATGCTGTGGTCGAAGAGCCACTGGGCGTTGGCGGTGCTCATGCCGGTACAACCGTGGCTGACGTTGGCGATGCCCTGGGAGGCCACCGACCAGGGCGCGGCGTGCAGGAACTCACCGGAGTACGTCAGCCGCATGGCGTACTCGACGTTCTTGAGGTTGTATCCGCTCGGGCTGTTCGGGTCGATCCCGATCGTCCCGGAGTTCATGTCGATCTTGCGGAACTTCTCCACGATCACCTTCACCCCCGACCGGGTGGCAAAGCCCGGACCGCCGGCGGTGACCGGGATCGTCTTGATCAGCCGGCCGTTCTCGAACACCCGCAGCTGATGGGTCGCGATGTTCACCTTGTCGACCATGGCACGACCGACGTTGAACGAGATCTCCCGGTCGAGCTGGCCATAGATCCCGTGACCGGCAGCGACCGAGTCGATGGCAGCCTTCACCCGCACCTTGGTGCCCGGCTTCCAGTAGCGCACGGGGCGCCAGTGCACCTCGTTGTCACTGACCCAGTGGAACGCCCCGGCTTGCGAGGGAGTGCTGACCACCGAGAGGTGCTTTTGGATTGCGGCCCGGTTGGTAACAGCGACATCGAACTTGATGATCACTGGCATCCCGATACCCACGGTCTGGCCGCCCACTGGGGCGAAGCTGGGGAAGATCTGCTGGGAGAGGGCGAGCTTCTGGGTCGCGAAGGTGGCCCGGTAGGCCGTGGGCACTCCATGGTCGTCGACGACAACGCTGCGGACGGCGTACGTCCGGCCAGGCTCGAGGGGCTGGCTCGAGGTCCACCCCCTTCGGTCCGCCGACAGTGCTCCGCCGAGTGGGCTCTTTCCGGACGAGACCGTGACCTGGCGGAAGCTGCCCTGGGTCACGCTGAGGTGGTACCTCCGGTCGACGCGTACGCCGGTAGCTCCACGGCGGATGTTCGCCGTGATCCTGGCGAGTGACTGTCCGGCGGACGCGGCAGTCGGGGACTGATGATGCGAAGAGCTCCCTTGGGCGTCCGCCGTTGTCCCATTCCTGGTCACCGTGCACCCAGACGCCGCCAGCGCGAGCAGCAGCGCGCCGGCGAGGAGTACTCGCCCAGGCGACAGCGCGCCGGCTCGCTGCGGTGCATGCATCAGTGAGGTCCCTCGGTCCCGACCGGGTTCTCCGGTCATCGATCCAGACGATGCCAGGGTAACAACGCCCAACCAAGCACTCCGCCAACCGGGCAGGTGGCGCTGGTCACGCGCAGATCACACTTCGACCGCCGTCCCGGGGGTCAGTGGGCGTGCTCGCCGCGGTAGTACTCGAAGATCAACCCGGAGAGAGCCACCGCGCCCAGCGCACCTCCGATGATCACCAGCCACCACCCGATCACCACGCCGAGCACGATCACGGCAAGGGTCAGGCCGCACCACAGTGGCCACCAGCTGTACGGCGGGAAGAATCCCAGCTCACCGGCGCCGTCGGCGATCTCCGCGTCTTGGCGGTCCTCCGGACGCGGCTCCATCCGGGCGGCATGGAAACCGAGATAGAAGCTCACCAATGCGGTGAGCAACCCGGTCATGACCAGGGCAGACGTGCCGGTGGGGTCGCCGGTGATGAACCAGTACGACGGCGCGACCACCACGAAGAAAGCCGTGCAACCGACGAAGATCCAGGCCTCAGCCTTCATGGCCGTCCCCCCGGCCGCGAAGCATCTCGCGGCGTCCGTCCATGTCTGGGGCGTCCGATGGACCATCGTCTTCGAGCGACCCGGACTCTTCGTACTCCAATGCGGCGATCTCCGGATGGTGCAGGTCGAACGCGGGGGACTCCGACCTAATCCGCGGGATCGCCACGAAGTTGTGCCGTGGCGGCGGGCAGCTGGTCGCCCATTCCAGGGAACGGCCCCAGCCCCATGGGTCATCGACCGTCACCATCGGAGCGTGGCGCGACTTGTAGACGTTGTAGAGGAACGGCAACGTCGAGGAGGCGAGCAAGAAGGCGCCGATCGTGGAGATCTGGTTCAACGTGGTGAACCCGTCGGTGGCCGAGTAGTCGGCGTACCGCCTCGGCATGCCCTCCACGCCCAGCCAGTGCTGGACCAAGAACGTGGTGTGAAAGCCAACGAACAGCAGCCAGAAGTGGATCTTGCCGAGCCGCTCGTCCAGCATCCGGCCGGTCATCTTCGGCCACCAGAAGTAGAACCCGGCAAACATCGCGAACACCACCGTGCCGAACACCACGTAGTGGAAGTGGGCGACCACGAAGTAGGAGTCGGAGATCTGGAAGTCCAGCGGTGGCGAGGCCAAGATGACCCCGGTCAGCCCACCGAAGAGGAACGTGACCAGGAACCCGACTGACCAGAGCATGGGCGTGTCGAGCGAGACCGACCCGCCCCACATCGTGCCTATCCAGTTGAAGAACTTCACCCCAGTTGGTACGGCGATCAGGAAGGTCATGCCGGAGAAGAACGGCAGGTTGACCGCACCGGTGACGAACATGTGGTGGGCCCAGACGGCAACGGACAAGATCGCAATGCCGAGAGTTGCCCCCACGAGTCCGACGTAGCCGAAGAGTGGCTTGCGGCTGAACACCGGCAAGATCTCGGTGATGATGCCGAAGAACGGCAGCGCGATGATGTACACCTCGGGATGACCGAAGAACCAGAACAGGTGCTGCCACAGGATCGGACCCCCGTGGACGGCGTCGAAGACGTGCGCACCGATCCTGCGGTCGGCCTCGAGCGAGAGCAACGCGCCGGCCAGGATCGGAAATGCGATCAGGACCAGCAGGCTGGTCACCATGGTGTTCCACACGAAGATGGGCATCCGGAACATCGTCATGCCGGGCGCGCGCATGCAGATGATCGTGGTGATGAAGTTCACCGCTCCCAGGATCGTCCCCAGGCCGGCCATCCAGAGGCCCATCACCCACAGGTCACCGCCGACGCTCGGCGACCTGACCACGCTGGAAAGTGGGGTGTAGGCGGTCCAGCCGAAGTCGGCGGCACCATCAGGAGTGAGGAAGCCAGACCCAGCAATCAGGCCGCCGAACAGGAACAGCCAGTAGCTCAACATGTTCAGCCGCGGGAACGCCACATCGGGCGAGCCGATCTGCAGCGGCATGATCGCATTGCCGAACCCGAAGAACAGCGGGGTCGCGAACAACAGCAGCATGATCGTGCCGTGCATCGTGAACAGCTGGTTGTACGTCACGTCGTTCACGATCTGCTGGCCGGGATAGGCCAGCTCCGATCGCATGATCAGCGCCATGATGCCGGCGACCAGGAACCACGAGAACGAGGTGATCAGGTAGAGCTTGCCGATCATCTTGTGGTCGGTGGTGGTGAGAACCCGGACGATCTGCTGCCCGAGCGTGCGGGTGGGCACGACCCGGGGAGCATCGGAGACAGCGGTCACGGTTGTCCTCCCGTGGTGGGTTCCAGCCCGGGTTGCTTGTTGACGTTGGAGCCGCCCAAGGCCATCCCGACGTTGCCCTGCTTGAGCAGCATCTTCAGGTGTGCGTCGAAGGCCGCCTGACCAACGACCTTGACGTTGAAGAGCATCCGCGAATGGTAGACGCCGCACAGCTCTGCGCAGCGGCCCTCGAAGGTGCCCATGCGGGTCGGCGTGACACCGAAGTGGTTGTCCCGGCCGGGGATGACGTCCATCTTGAACAAGAACACCGGCACCCAGAACGAGTGGATCACGTCGGGTGAGGACAGGTGGAACTCGACGCTCTTGCCGTTGACCAGCCACAATTTGGGCCGGTCGGCCGGCGTACCCACGTCGTAGACGGTCTTGCCGCCAAGAGCCGCCTCGTGGACGTAGTTGAACGTCCATGACCACTGCTGGCCCACGACGGTGACGTTGTGGTCCGGGTGGGTGTAGTCGTGGACGACTTCGTTCTGTGTCTTGACGGTGAAGAAGAAGAAGACGATCACCATCATGATCGGTGCGATCGTGTAGAAGATCTCGATCGGCAGGTTGTACCGCGTCTGCACCGGGATGTCGTCCTCCCGGCGGCGGCGGTAGCGGATCGTGCAGTAGAGGATCAGGCCCCACACGATGATGCCGGTCAGCATTGCCGCCAGCCACGACCACTGCCACAAGTGGTACATGTGCGGCGCCTCTTTGGTGGCCGGGATCGGCTGAGCCAGCCGCCTGAGCTGGGCCCTGTCGCCGGCCGAGCACCCAGTGAGGAACAACACCATCGCGGCGCCGCCCAAGGCCAGCATCAGACTCCGTGCAGAGCGCCGTTGACGCCGGGGAAAGCGCGGGGAGAGTCCCAGACCCACAAAGAGCCCTTTCTCGTCGGGTACGACCGCCTCGTTCGGCACTGTGAACACTCGCAGACTACTACCGCAAGGCGGTGCGCCAGCGGGTAGGTCGCGGGTAGGTCGAGCGGTTCCCGAACCTCGCGATCCACCTACCCACAAGCCTCCACCGCTGGCTCAGCGGGCGGGTACGCCGACGAGGTGTGGCTGGACATCGGCGACCGTCGAGTCGCCGTACGCCATGGCCAGGCGGCCCAGGAACTCGGTGTTGGTGAAGGAGTACTCCTGGGTGCCCACCTGCTCCACGACGTACGCCGCCAGCGCGCAGCCGACCCGGGCCGCTACCTCGAGTCCCAGGCCCCAGGCCAGGACCGCCAGGAAGCCCCCACGGAAGGCATCTCCCACCCCGGTCGGCTCCACGGCTCGGACGCCCGGGACCGCCGGCACGTGCAGCGGGGGCTCCCCGGTCCTGTCGATGCGTACGCCGTCCGCTCCGAGCGTCACCACCTGGGTCCCGACCTTGGCAAGCACCTCCCCGGCACTCCAGCCGGTCTTGGAGACGATCATGTGCGACTCATACTCGTTCGAGAACAACAACGTTGCCCCATCGACCAGCCGACGGATCAGGTCACCGTCGCCGAAGGCGAGCTGCTGGCTGGGGTCGGCAATGAAGGGGTAGCCCCGCTGGCGACACTCCTCGGTATGGCGGACCATGGCCTCCGGGTCATCGGGACCGACCAGCACGTAGTCCGGGGCCCCGGTGCGCGCCACGATTGGGGCGAGCTCGATCAGACGTGCTTCGCTCATGGCACCGGGATAGAAGGACGCGAACTGCGCCATCGTGGAGTCCGTCGTACACACGAATCGAGCGGTGTGCCGGCTTCCCGAGATGTGCACCGAGTCGCAGTCCACTCCGTGCCGCTCGAGCCAGGAGCGATAGTCGACGAAGTCCTCTCCCGCGGCACCCACGAGCACCGGTCGCAGCCCGAGC
>JALZBH010000117.1 GCA_030947625.1 Actinomycetota bacterium | reverse complement strand
GCGCCATGATCGGGAGCACGGCGCCGTTCATCGTCATCGACACCGACATCTCCTCGAGGGGGATGCCGTCGAAGAGCTGCCGAGCATCGTAGATCGAGTCGATGGCCACCCCGGCCATCCCGACGTCGCCCTTCACCCGCGGATGGTCGGAGTCGTAGCCGCGGTGGGTGGCCAGGTCGAAGGCGACGCTGAGCCCCTTCTGGCCGGCGGCGAGATTGCGCCGGTAGAACGCGTTGGACTCCTCCGCGGTCGAGAACCCGGCGTACTGGCGGATCGTCCACGGCTGGGTGGTGTACATCGTCGAGTAGGGCCCGCGCAGGAACGGCGGCAGTCCGGGATAGGTGTCGAGCGCATCGAGCCCGTCGAGGTGCTCCGGACCGTAGACCGGCAGGATGGCAATCCCCTCCGGGCTCTCCCAGACGGTGCCACCCTCGGGTTTGCCCAGGGCTGCGTCGCTGCCGCGGGCGTCGTCGGCCAGCGACAGGCCGGCGAAGCTCTCCGGGATGCTCACGCCAGCTGCTCCCTGGTCCGGGTCAGGAACCTCACCGCGTTGACGCCCACACTGCAGTCGTCGTCGGCATCGAGGCCTTTGACCGGCCGGCCCGCGAGGATCACCCAGCGGACGCCGGACTCGCGCAGCGCGCTGACCAGCTCCGCGCCCCACTCGGCGTACGCCGTGTCCGTCCCGGCGAGGCAGACGACCGGCAGCTCGCCCTGCTGGGCTCGGTACGCCGACACCACGGCGTCGACACCGTCGCTCGGACCGGCGAGAACCACCTCGACTCCCCCGACGGCGAACAGGTTGCTGGCAAAGCCGGCCCGTGCGCCGTGCGCGGCCCGGGTGCCCATCGTCGCCAGGAACACCGGCTTCGCCGCCGGTGCGTCCCGGAGCCGCTCGAACGCCTCTCCGTAGGGACGCACGGGGGGTCCACCGTCGGCGTACGGAGTCCGCTCGGGAAGTCGCTCGTGCAGGTTCGGGAACTCGGTCAACCCGGTCAGCGGACGCTCACGGGTGGCGATCTGCGCCCGCCGTCTCTCGGCGACGTTCTCGACCCGATCGGCGAGTGAGCCGTCACCAAGCGCGGCCAGCACCCCGCCGGACTCCTCGATCCGGCCCAGCTCGTCCCAGGCCGTGAGGGCCAGGTCGTCGGTGAGCTCCTCGACCGCGAACGAACCACCTGCCGGGTCGGCCACCCGGGCCAGGTGCGACTCGCTGACCAGCAGTGCCGAGGTGTTGCGGGCGATCCGGCGGCTGAACGCGTCCGGCAGTCCGAGCCTGACGTCAAACGGCAGCACGGTCACCGCATCGGCTCCGCCGACGCCAGCGGCGAAAGCAGCAACGCAGGTGCGCAGCATGTTCACCCAGGGGTCGTACTTGCTCATCATCGGCCGGGAGGTCACGGCATGCTGGCACTGCCGGCGATCTGCGGCAGCCACGCCGCTGAGCTCCAGCACCCGGGCCCACAGCCTGCGGGCGGCCCGCAGCTTGGCGATCGTCGGGAACTGCTCGTCGGTGGCGGCGTAGCGGAACTCGAGCAGGTGCGCTGCCTCGGTCACGTCGTGGCCCGCGGCCGCCAGCACTCGCAGGTACGCCGCCCCGACAGCGAGGCTGTAGCCCAGCTCCAGTCCATCCGAAGCGCCGAGGTCGTGAACCGCCGTACCGTCGACGACCAGTGCCAGACAGCCCAGCTTCCCGGCGAGCGTGGCGACCTCGGCCACCACCGACTCCACCTCGTCGGTCTCCACCGGCTGCACCCGCCGAGCGGCGGCGCCCACCGGGTCGGCGCCGAGGTTCGTTCCCGCCGCGAGCACCCGGCCCGGCGCGACATCGGCGAAAGCTCGCGCGGCCGCGACCGGGTCATCGGGGGCGTCCAGTATCACCGGCGCGACATCCAGGAGCACCTTGTCGAGCACGTTCGGGAGATCCTGCACCGCGATCCCGGCGGCACCGAGCTGCAGCCACAACGACCTGGCACCGCTTTCGAGGTCGGTCACCGCAGCGGCCGCGGACCTCGGCGCATCGGGGTCGGCAAGCAGCACCCGGTTGTCCCACTCCCCCGTTCGGTCGGGGCGACCCGAGGTCTGCAGTCCTTTGATGAGCTCGGGGGTGCCGAGCGGGGTGACCGGGATGCCGTCGAGCGTGGTCAGGGTAAGGCGGTCCCAGACCCTCGCATCCGGTTCGTCCTCGGAGAGCCGTCCGGCCTTGCGGAGAACGGCAGCGGCGGCTCTCTCCCAGTCCCTCACGTCATGGTCCTGCCCCTCGGCCAAGGAGAGGTGGACAGCGGAGGTCATGTCCGAAGGATATGGCGGACGACCCGGGCTGCTAGACGTCGGTGCGACCGTCATTGTCCTTGTTGCGTACGCCGATCTTGGTGCCCAGCCACACCAACGGGTCGTACTTACGGTCGACCACGCGCTCCTTCATCGGAATGATCGCGTTGTCGGTGATCTTGATCCCTTCGGGACAGACCTCGGTGCAGCACTTGGTGATGTTGCACATCCCGATGCCGGCCGCCCCCTGGGCGAGCTCGCGCCGGTCGTGGGTGTCCAGCGGATGCATGTCGAGCTCGGCGTACCGCAGGAAGAACCGCGGCCCGGCGTACGCGGGCTTGTTGTCGTCGTGGTCGCGGACCACGTGGCAGACGTCTTGGCACAGGAAGCACTCGATGCACTTGCGAAACTCCTGGCCGCGTTCCACGTCGACCTGCATCATCCGCCGCTTGCCGTCCTCGTCACGCGGACCAGGCGCGAACGCCGGCAGCTCCTTGGCCTTCTCGTAGTTGTACGACACGTCGGTGACCAGGTCGCGGATCACCGGGAACGAGCGCAGCGGGGTGACCGTGATCGTCTCGGCCGGGTCGAAGTCCGAGAGCCGGGTCATGCACATCAGCCGTGGCCGGCCGTTGATCTCCGCACTACACGAGCCGCACTTGCCCGCCTTGCAGTTCCAGCGCACCGCGAGGTCTCCGGCCTGGGTCGCCTGGATGCGGTGAATGGCATCGAGGACCACCTCACCCTCCTCGACCTGGACGGTGTAGTCGCCGAGGTCGCCCCCGGACGTGTCCCCGCGCCACAGTCGCATCGACAGGTCGTAGCTCATCGCTTGGTCCTCACTAGTCCTCGAAGTACGACTTCAGCTCATCTGGCATCACCGGGAGCGGCTGCTCGGAGAGGTCCACCCCAGTCCCTTCGGCGTTGAGACTGATCACGAGGTTCTTGGTGCCCCACTTCTCGTCCGGCAGGGGGAAGTCGTCCCGGGTGTGACCCCCGCGCGACTCTTGACGTTCGAGGGCGGCCTTGGCGATGCACTCGGAGACCAGCAGCATGTTGCGCAGGTCCAGGGCCAGATGCCATCCCGGGTTGTACTGCCGGTGCCCTTCTACCGAAAGCTGTCCGGCCCGCTTCTTGAGCTTCTCGACCTCCTCCAACGACCGGCTCAGCTCGTCGGCCGTGCGGATGATCCCGACCAGGTCGTTCATCGACTGCTGCAGGTCCTGCTGGATCGTGTACGGGTTCTCCGCTCCCCCGGACTCGAATGACCGCAGCGCGGTGGCCTCGGCCTCCTTCACGTCGGCGGCGTCGATCCGGGGTCGCGACGACCCCGTCTCGGCTGCGTACGACGCAGCACTCTCACCGGCTCGCCGGCCGAACACCAGCAGGTCCGAGAGCGAGTTGCCGCCGAGCCGGTTGGACCCGTGCATGCCACCCGAGCACTCGCCCACGGCGTACAACCCGGTGACCCCGCTCAGCTCGGTGTCCGCGTCCACCTCGACCCCGCCCATGACGTAGTGACAGGTGGGTCCGATCTCCATCGCCTCAGCGGTGATGTCGACGTCGGCCAGCTCCTTGAACTGGTGGTACATCGAGGGCAGCCGCTTCCGGATGAACTCCGGCGTACGCCGCGACGCGATGTCGAGGAAGACCCCGCCGTGCGGCGAGCCACGGTCGGCCTTGATCTCGGAGTTGATCGCCCGGGCGACCTCGTCTCGGGGCAGCAGCTCGGGCGGACGACGGTTGTTCTTCTTGTCGTCGTACCACCGGTCGGCCTCCTCCTCGCTGTCGGCCGTCTCGGACTTGAAGTACTCCGGGATGTAGTCGAACATGAACCGCTTGCCCTCGGAGTTGCGCAGGATCCCGCCGTCCCCGCGCACCGACTCGGTGACCAGCAGGCCCTTCACCGAAGGCGGCCACACCATGCCGGTCGGGTGGAACTGGACGAACTCCATGTTGATGAGCGAGGCGCCGGCACGCAGGGCCAGAGCGTGACCGTCGCCGGTGTACTCCCACGAGTTGCTGGTGACCTTGAAGGACTTGCCGATACCCCCGGTGGCGAGGACCACGCTCGGCGCCTCGAAGACCACGAACCGGCCGGTCTCGCGCCAGTAGCCGAACGCTCCGGAGATCCGCCCATCCTTGGCATCCTTCATCAGCTCGGTGACCGTGCACTCCATGAACACGTCGATGCCCAGCGCAACCGCTCGCTGCTGCAGCGTGCGGATCATCTCCAGACCGGTACGGTCGCCGACATGCGCCAAGCGGGCGTACCGGTGGCCGCCGAAGTCACGCTGCGAGATCAGACCGTCGTCGGTGCGGTCGAAGAGGGCACCCCAGTCCTCCAGCTCCAGGACCCGCTCGGGAGCCTCCTGAGCATGCAGCTGGGCCATCCGCCAGTTGTTCAGCATCTTCCCGCCACGCATGGTGTCGCGGAAGTGCACCTCCCAGTTGTCCTCGGGCCAGCGGTTGCCCATCGCCGCGGCAATGCCGCCTTCGGCCATCACCGTGTGGGCCTTGCCGAGCAGCGACTTGCATACGATCGCGGTCTTGGCACCCGCGTCGTGGGCGGCGATCGCGGCGCGCAGACCCGCACCGCCGGCGCCGACCACGACGACGTCGTACGTGTGCTGCTCGATGCCGTGCACACCCTCCGACTCCGCACTGGACATCAGGTTGCCGGTCATCGGATGCCGGTCTTCATGCAGGCTGTCGGTCATCGTCAGAAGAACCTCGGGTCGGTGATGTGGCCGGTCGCCAGCAGGTAGATGTACAGGTCGACCAGCGCAACGGAGAACAGCGAGTACCAGGCGTACTTGGCATGGTGGGCGTTCTGCTTCGAGACCCAGGTCCACATCCGATACCGGACCGGGTGCTTGGAGAAGTGCCGCAGCCGGCCGCCGACCGCATGCCGGCATGAGTGACAGGACACGGTGTACATCCAGATCAAGACGACGTTGACCACCATCAGCAGCGTGCCGAGTCCCACGTGGAACCACTGGTGCTGGGCGTTGCGGAACGCGAGGACTGCGTCGTAGGTCAGCACCAGCGCAACGATGACGGCGGCGTACCAGAACCAGCGGTGGATGTTCTGCAGGATCAGGGGAAAGCGGGTCTCACCTGTGTAGCCGCGGTGCGGCTCGGCGACCGCGCACGCCGGAGGGGAGAGCCAGAAGGCTCGGTAGTAGGCCTTGCGGTAGTAGTAGCAGGTCAGCCGGAACCCGAGCGGGAAGATCAAGACGATCAGTGCCGGGGACAGCTGCCACCAGCTGAACGGCTGACCGAAGTCCGACGACTCCGAGACGCACTTGGCGCTCAGGCAGGGCGAGTAGAACGGAGACAGGTACGGCGCGGAGTAGAAGTGCGACCCGGCGAAGGCCCGCCAGGTGGCGTAGACGATGAAAGCGCCGAACACGATGAACGTGGTCAGCGGTGCCAGCCACCATCTGTCGGCTCGAAGCGTCTTTGCCTCGATCTGGGCCCGGTCGGACCCGGTCACGCCTGCGTCCGTCGACGCCATCGCCACCTCCGTAAGTGCGAGATGTTGCGAAGTGTGTCCCCAAACCGAGCGCTAACGGAAGGGGACGCCTCTCATCGTCGGATTTCTCACATCAGCCAAGGTCGCTGAGCTCGTAGGAGCAGCTTGCTCGCCAGCCGAGTTGTGGGTCCTGCTCGTAGAGCCAGAACCGGTCCACCTCGAACTCGCACTCGAAGGAGGCCAGCTCGGCGAACGCCCGGTCCATCAGCTTCTCGTCGAGATGGTGGGCGACGGTGACGTGGGGGTGGTAGGGAAACGTCGCCGACAGCTCGAACGGACCGTCGCGCACCGACGTCGCCAGCTGTTCGCACTGGGAGATCCCCTCGACCACGCCGACGAACACCACGGGGGAGACCGGACGGAAGGTACCGGTCCCCCGCAGGTGCACCCGGAACGGCCGGTGGCTGCTCGCCGCCCGCTGGAGATAGATCCGGACCGCCGCCTCCACGTCGTCTTCGACGTCGTACGGCGGAAGCAGCGTGACGTGGGTGGGGATCAACCGAGCAGCGTCATCGCCGAGCGCGACCCGGTAGTCCTGAAGCTGGACGCCGCAGGGAGCGGGCACGGCAATCGAGACGCCGATGGTCCTCACTCGGGCGACCCTATTCCGGACTAGTGGGCGCGGACGAATCCCACCCGGTCGTAGACGTCGGCCAGGGTTCGCTCGGCCACCGCACCAGCCTGCTCGGCGCCCTGGGCAAGGACGTGGTCGAGCTCGTCGCGGTTCTCCAGCAGCTGGAACGTCCGGTCCCGGAACCCGGAGGTGAACTCGACGACAACCTCGGCAAGGTCGTTCTTCAGCTCGCCGTAGCCGCGCCCGGCGTACGCCGTCACGAGGTCGTCGACCTGCCGGCCGCTCAGCTCTGAGTAGATCGTCAACAGGTTGCTGACTCCGGGCTTGTGCTCCTCGTCGAAGCGGACCTCGGTCTCGGAGTCGGTCACCGCCGAGCGGATCTTCTTCGCCGAACGTGCAGGGTCGTCGAGCAGGTCGACGATCCCCCCGGGTGCCGACTGCGACTTCGACATCTTCTGTCCGGGGTCCTGCAGGTCGAGGATCTTCGCGGTCGACCTCAAGATGTAAGCCTCGGGAAGACGGAACGTCTTGCGGTAACGGGTGTTGAAACGCTGCGCCAGGTCACGGGTGAGCTCGAGGTGCTGCCGCTGGTCCCCGCCCACGGGCACGTACTCGGGGCGATAGAGCAAGATGTCGGCGGCCATCAGCATCGGGTAGGCGAACAGCCCGACGCTGGCTGCCCCTTCCCCACCCTTGGCGGTCTTGTCCTTGAACTGGGTCATCCGACGGGCCTCGCCGAAGCCGGTGAGACAGTTGAACACCCAGGCAAGCTGTGCGTGCGCCGGGATCTGCGACTGCAGGAAGATCGCGGACCGCGTCGGGTCGATGCCGGCCGCGATCAGCTGGGCGGCGTACCGAAGCGTGCGTTCCCGCAGCAACGTGGGGTCCTGCTGATCGACGGTGATTGCGTGCATGTCTGCGATGAAGAAGAACGGCTCGTGGGTCTCCTGGAGCGCCACCCACTGCCGGACCGCCCCGAGGTAGTTGCCGAGGTGGTAGGAGTCGTAGGTCGGCTGGATCCCGGAGAGGACCCGCGGCCGCGCGGTGGGTACGTCGGGCATGAGCGGCATTCTTCCAGT
>JALZBH010000032.1 GCA_030947625.1 Actinomycetota bacterium | reverse complement strand
GACCGAGCTGGCCAGGCAGTACCTTGCGACCGACCCGCACAGCCCCGCGGAGTTCCGGGCGAACATCGTGCGCAACCTCGAAGAGTTCCACGAGGCGTTCGGGACCCAGCCCGGTGACGGTCTCTGGCTGGACCCGCAGGACCGCATCCGGATCTGGTGACCGGCCGGCAACCGGGCGCCTCGCAGCGGCGAGTGCTGCTGGTCGTCATCGCCGCAGTGCTGCTTGGCGGGGTCGGGGCGACTCTTGCCCGGCGGAGCTCCGCGGCTTGCGGAGAGCCGCTGATCACATCCCATAGGGCGGATACGCCGTTCTTCAACGGTGCGCAGATGCGGGCTCATCCAGACCCACGTAGGGACCGCCTGGTCCGGTCGGTGAGCCGATGGTCGGCGCCGTTTGGCCAGGTGCTGGGCGCTGTCGGCTTCGACTACGGCCAGTGGCTGACCCTCGCCGGCCTCGACGGCGGCCTGGGCGCGTGGACCAGACGCAACCCGGACTTCGCCGTACTCGACCAGTCCACGCTGGCGCCGCGTTGGGGCATCCGCGAGTCGGAAGCCGACCAGCATGCCTGGGATGCAGGTCCCGGTACCTATCTGGGGCTGACGCTGGGAACACACCGGCCGATGCAGGCCTCGTCGTACGACGTGCGCACCGGCCGGCGCCACTGGTGTACGACGATCGGCTCCGTGCCGACCCGGCTCGGCGACCCGTTGGCCACCCAAGTGCTCAACGACGGTGGCCTCGCCCTGCTGAGCAACGCCCCGGGCGGAGCACAGCTCTCCCGGCTGGGTGCTGCTGAGGGGCATGTCCGCTGGCAGCGCCGGATCGCGGCGACCGAGCCGGGTGCAGCTTTGGCGAGCCTCGGTCACGCCCTGCTGGTGGTCGGCGGCGGACCGCAGTCAGGTCTGGCCGACCCCCGGGCGGCGACCGGCGCGGCCCCGAGACGAGGCAGCGTCACCGCCTTCGCCGCACGTGACGGAAAGCTTGCCTGGACCTATCAGCCGCCCCGCGGTTCGGCGGTACACGTTGTCGGCACCGACCCGCTGAGGGGACTGGTCGTGCTCATGGAGCTCCACTACGGCCCGACGGTGACCGGGCGGCTGGCTGCGCTGGACCGTTCGGGTCGGCAGGTGTGGTCGCGGGTGCCGCCCCGGCACTTCTATCTCGATGCCGCAGTGCGTGCCGGTGTGGTGCTCCTTCGCAGCCGCACTGCACTGACGGCGTACGCCACCGGTGACGGGAAAGCCCTGTGGCACAAGGCGATTCCCCAGCGTGGACAGTTCTTCGCCTACGGCTTCACGCTGGAGCAGATGTCACTGCTCGACGAGAACCAGCTGTTGGTCCCGACCACTTCGGACCTGCGCATCCTTGATCTGGCGAGCGGAGCTTGGCGCAGGTATTCACTGCCCACCGACGGCGTCAATACGACGTTCTGGCCCTACCAGGTGGTGGTCACCGACAAGCTGATCGCGGTGGTGACCAACACCGCAGCCGTGGTCGTACGACGACAGCCGGTGCCGGGCTAGGCACTCAAGGCCCCGCGGGCCATCTGGGCAAGCAGGCGGCGCATGTCCTCCTCGGGCACCAGCGCGCTGTGCGGAGTCGAGTTGATCAGCCCGAACGCAGCGTGCACCATGGCCCGGCAGGTCCGCGGAGGCAGCTCTGGCCGCAGTCCGCGCAGCACCTTGACCCAGACTTCGACGTACTTGCGCTGCGTTTCGCGGACCCGCTCCCGCGCCTCGACGGGGAGAGCGGCCCAGTCGCGGTCTTGGACCACGATCAACGGCTCATGGTCCAACGCGAAGCTGACGTGCCACTCGACCAGGGCAGCCAGTGCGGCGTCATCGTCGACCGCTTCGCGTACGCGCCGACGTCCCTCCCTGAGCAGCTCATCGCTGATGGCAACCAGCATCTCCGAGAGGATCGACTCCTTAGACTTGAAGTGCCGGTAGAGCCCGGGGCCGGAGATACCACACGCCTGTCCGAGCTCGACGACCGAGACCCCGTGAAAACCTCGGGCAGCGAACAGCTCAGCAGCGATGTCGAGAATCTGCTCGCGGCGACCCATGGCGCCAGGTTAGCGGTTGTTAACCCAGCGCCGTCTCCGCGGGAGGACTGGCCTGCCAGGTTAACGATCGCTAACATGGAGCGGTGACTGACTCCTCGATGGAGGCTCTGGCAGGTGAGCTGCGGGAGCGGCTGACCGATGTACGCCGGGGCGGCTCGGCGAGTGCACGGCGTAAGCACGCCGGGCGCGGCAAGATGCTCGTCCGCGACCGGATCGACATGCTGCTGGACCAGGGCAGCCCGTTTCTGGAGCTGAGCCCGCTGGCGGCGTACGGCATGTACTCCCGCGAGGAGGGCGACAACCTCGCTGTCCCGAGCGCCGGCATCGTCACTGGCATCGGCCGCGTGAGTGGCCGGGACTGCGTGGTCGTCGCCAACGACGCCACAGTCAAGGGCGGCACCTACTACCCGATGACGGTGAAGAAGCACCTGCGGGCACAGGAGATCGCGCGCATGAACAAGCTGCCGTGCATCTACCTGGTTGACTCCGGGGGTGCGTTCTTGCCCATGCAGGACGAGGTGTTCCCGGACCGGGAGCATTTCGGCCGGATCTTCTTCAACCAGGCCAACCTGTCCGCCGGCGGCATCCCGCAGATCGCGGCGGTGATGGGGTCGTGCACCGCAGGCGGCGCGTACGTGCCGGCGATGTCGGACGAGACGGTGATCGTGCGGGATGAGGGCACGATCTTTCTCGGCGGCCCGCCGCTGGTGAAGGCGGCGACCGGAGAGGTGGTCACTGCCGAGGATCTCGGTGGTGGCGAGGTGCACGCGCGCAAGTCCGGCGTAGTGGACCATCTAGCCGAGGACGACCCGCATGCGCTGGCGATCGTCCGGTCGATCATGGCCACCCTGTCGCCAGCCGCCGGCTTCGAGAATGTCCGCGCCGTCGAGGAGCCGGCGGTCGACCCGGGTGCGTTGTACGCCGTGGTGCCGCCGGACCCGAGGACGCCGTACGACGTCCGCGAGGTAGTCACCCGGATCGTAGACGGCAGCCGGTTCCACGAGTTCAAGCAGCTGTACGCCGAGACGCTGGTGTGCGGGTTCGCGAAGATCTGGGGTCACTCGGTCGGGATCGTCGCCAACAACGGCATCCTCTTCTCGGAGTCGGCGCGCAAGGGAGCTCACTTCATCGAGCTGTGCAACCAGCGCCGGACGCCGATTGTGTTCTTGCAGAACATCTCCGGCTTCATGGTCGGTCGCGAGTACGAGAATGCCGGGATCGCCCGCGACGGCGCCAAGCTGGTGACAGCGGTGGCCTGCTCGGTGGTGCCCAAGCTGACCGTCGTTATCGGCGGGTCATTCGGCGCCGGCAACTACGGGATGTGCGGGCGGGCCTACGACCCGCGGTTCTTGTGGATGTGGCCGAATGCGCGGATCTCGGTGATGGGCGGCGCCCAGGCGGCGGCGGTGCTGGCGACGGTCAAGCGCGACCAGATCGAGGGGAGCGGCGCTGAGTGGCCTCAAGAGGAGGAGGACGGGTTCAAGGCGCCGATCCTGGAACAGTACGAGCATCAGGGCTCGCCGTACTACTCCACGGCCCGGCTCTGGGACGACGGGATCATCGACCCGCTGGACACCCGCCGCGTGCTCGGCATGGGGCTGTCGGTGTGCGCACATGCGCCGATCCCCGAGCCCCGTTACGGGGTCTTCCGGATGTGAGCGCCGAGCTGAAGTCCCTCCTGATCGCGAACCGTGGTGAGATCGCCCGGCGGATCATCCGCTCGGCCAAACGACGCGGGCTCCGCACCGTGGCGGTGTACTCCGACGCCGACCGCGGCGCAGCCCACGTGCGCGAGGCCGACGAAGCGGTGCGGCTCGGGCCGACGCCCGCCGCGCAGTCCTACCTGAACATCGAGGAGGTGCTCCGCGCGGCCCGTGAGACCGGCGCCCAGGCGATCCATCCGGGCTACGGCTTCCTTTCCGAGCGATCCGAGTTCGCCCGCGCCGTTGCTGACGCCGGCTTGGTCTTCGTAGGGCCCCCGGCCGAGGTGATAGCCCGGATGGGGCGCAAGGACCATGCCCGGCAGGTCGCGACGGCGGCAGGGGTGCCCGTCGTCCCTGAGCAGGAGACCTTCCCGGTTCTGGTCAAGGCGGCCGCCGGTGGTGGCGGCAAGGGCATGCGGATCGTCCGGCAGCCGAGCGAGCTGGCCGCGGCGATCGAGTCTGCCCGGCGCGAGGCGATGTCGGCGTTCGGCGACGACACGATCCTGGTCGAGCAGTACGTCGAGCATGGTCGTCACATCGAGGTGCAGGTGCTCGCCGACAGGTACGGCACCGTGCTGCACCTGTTCGAGCGTGACTGCTCCACCCAGCGGCGCCACCAGAAGGTGATCGAGGAGGCGCCCGCCACGAGCATCGACGAGGACGTCCGCCGGTTGCTGACCGGCTCGGCCGTGGCGCTGGCTCGAGAGGCCGGCTACGTCAACGCCGGGACGGTGGAGTTCCTGGTGGATCCCGCCCGGGGCACCGACGGCGTCTACTTCCTGGAGATGAACACCCGGCTCCAGGTGGAGCACCCGGTGACCGAGCTGGTCACTGGGCTCGACCTCGTCGATCTGCAGCTTGCTGTTGCTGCAGGCGAGCCGCTGCCCTTCGCGCAGGAGGAGGTGACCTGCACGGGACACGCGATCGAGGCCAGGATCTACGCCGAGGACGCGTACGCAGGATTCCTTCCTCAGGCGGGCCGGGCAACGATCGTGCGCTGGTCCGCGCTCGCCCGCAACGACGAGGCGCTCGAGTCCGGCCAGGTGGTGAGCTCGGCGTACGACCCGATGCTGGGCAAGGTGATCGTGCACGGCTCCGACCGGGAGAGTGCGCGTCGACAGCTGGTCGCGGCTCTCGACGACACCGTGATCCTCGGTCTGACCACGAACACCGGTTTCGTTCGACAGCTGGTGGCAAGCTCCGCGTTCGCTGCCAACGAGATCGACACAGCGTGGCTCGACCGGCACGCGGAGGAGATCGGGCGTCTGGACGAGGAGCTTGCCGCGGTGTTCGCAGCCGCGGCGATTGCCGAGGTAGGGGTGGAACGCTCTACGGTCGACCCCTTCGGAAGCGGCGACGGCTGGCGTCTCGGGGGTACGGCGGCACCGGTGCACGTCGACCTGGTTCGGGACGCAAAGGTGGAACGCTGGCAGGTGTTCCCCGACCACATCGACGGCCCCCGAGGCTCACACCCGGCCCGTGTCGTCAGCGCCGAAAGGCACGTGCTTCGCCTCGAGCTCGACGGTCAGGTGCGAGATGCGGTCTTGAACGTCACTCCGGCCCGGGTCGAGGTCGCGCTGCGCGGGTCGACGTACGCCTTCGACCGGGTCGACGACGCTGATGCGGCCGGAGCCGTCACCCTGTCCGACGGTGCCGTGCTCGCGCAGATGCCGGGCACCATGCTCGCGGTGAACGTCGAAAGCGGACAGGCGGTCCGCGCGGGTGAGACGCTCGGGGTGCTCGAGGCGATGAAGATGGAGCTCGCGCTCAAGGCGCCCTTCGACGGCACCGTCGACCAGGTGGGGGCGAGGGCCGGCGACGAGGTGGCGATGGGGACAGTGCTGTTCGTGGTAAGGAAGACATGATGCTGCCAAGGCACGTGACGATCTATGAGGTCGGGCCGCGAGACGGCCTGCAGAACGAGAAGGCGATCGTGCCGGTGGCGGCCAAGGCTGAGTTCGTCCAGCGGCTGGACGCCGCTGGCCTACCGATCGTGGAGGCGACCTCGTTCGTGCACCCCGCGTGGGTGCCACAGCTTGCGGACTCCGCTGAGCTCGTCGAGCTGCTCGGCGAGGCCGGCCGAGACCATCCGGTGCTGGTGCCCAACGAGCGTGGCCTGGACCGAGCGCTGGAGCTGGGTTGTCGGCACATCGCGATCTTCGGCAGTGCCACCGAGAGCTTCGCCCGGCGCAACCTCAACCGCAGCCTCGAAGAGCAGTTCGCGATGTTCGAGCCGACCGTCAGCCGAGCGCGCGCCGCCGGCCTGGACGTGCGCGCCTACATCTCGATGTGTTTCGGGGATCCCTGGGAGGGCAAGGTCCCGGTCGATCAGGTCGTCGAGGTCGGCAAGCGGCTGTTCGACCTCGGTGCCTCCCAGCTGAGCCTCGGCGACACCGTCGGGGTGGGCACTCCAGGTCAGGTTGAAACGCTGCTGACCCGACTGAACCAGGCCGGCCTGGGCGACGAAGTCCTCGCCTGCCACTTCCACGACACTTACGGCCAGGCACTGGCCAACGCGTACGCCGCACTGCAGCACGGGGTCACCACGCTCGACGCCAGCGCTGGCGGCCTCGGCGGTTGTCCGTACGCCGAGAGCGCAACCGGGAACCTCGCCACCGAAGACCTCGTCTGGATGCTGCACGGCCTCGGCATCGAGACCGGCGTCGACCTTGCGGCGCTGGTCGCCACGAGCGTCTGGATGGCCGGCCTCCTCGGCCGGCCGAGCCCGTCGCGCGTGGTGACCGCTCTCGCCGCACGGTGACTGAGCCCGACGACGGGCACGGTGCTGGCACAATGCCCGCATGACTCGCCGCGTCTTCCTGCACGTCGGGGCTCCCAAGAGCGGCACCAGCTTTCTCCAGGACAAGCTCGGCCGCAACCGGGGAACCCTTGCCAGCCAAGGGATCCACTACCTGCCGACGCGCACCGGTGATCATTTCGAGCCCGCGCTCGACCTGATCGAGGAGCGCTGGGCCGGCCAGCTCTCCGTGGCCCAGGGGCAGTGGCCGGCGCTGACCGAGGCTGCCGCGCACACCGAGGGCGACGTACTCATCTCGCACGAGATCCTCGCCGCGGCGCGACCTGACCAGGTCAGCCGGGCGATGGGGGCTTTTGCCCGTGACGAGGTTCACGTCGTCTACACCGCGCGTGACCTTGGGCGGCAGATTCCGGCGGAGTGGCAGGAGAAGGTCAAGCACCGTGGCCGGATCACGTTCCAGCGCTTCGTCGACGCGGTGGTCCGCGAGCCCCGGGTGAACCCGACCGCCTGGTTCTGGCGGGTGCAGAGCCTGCCCGACGTACTCACCAGATGGGGCAGCGGCCTGCCGCCCGAGCAGGTGCATCTGGTGACGGTGCCGCCTGCCGGCGCCCCTCCCGACGAGCTTTGGGATCGCTTCGGCAGCGTCCTCGGCCTCGACCCGGCCGTATCGTACGCCGAGAGCGACACCGCCAACGCGTCGCTCGGCACCGCCGAGACGGCGGTCCTCCGGCGGTTGAACCGCAAGCTGTTCGACCAGGGGGTCGGACGCGAGGTGTACGTGCCGATCGTGCGCGAGATGCTAGTGCGCGAGGTCCTCGCTCGGCGCGACGGCGCGGTAACCGCGGTCCTGCCCGAGGAGAGCTGGCCGTTCGTCGAGGAGGTTACCGGCGAATGGCTGCTGTGGGTGGAGAGCTCCGGTGTGGACGTCGTCGGGGAGCTCGACGACCTGAGGGCCCGCTGGCCCTCGGACATGTCGACGTGGCGGCACCCGGACCGTCCCGGCCCCGGCCGGGTCGTCGATGCGGCCATCGACGCCCTGGCGGCGATGGTCGTGGAGGCCGGCGAGCACATCGAGGGTGACTCGACCCTCGGCCGGCTTGCCCGCAGACTGAGGCGGTCGTGACTCGGGGGCAGGAAGACTACGCGGCTCTGGTACGCGCCTGGTCCGGTCGGCTGCGCGAGGGCGAGCCGATCACCTGGAACGATTTCGTGGCCGGCGAGATTGCTCCGCTTGCGTTTCCAGCTGACGGACCGCTGCCGAACACTGCCCAGCTCGAGCTAGTACGTCGCCTCGCCGTACTCAGGCCGTCGGAGTTCACCGGGCTGGCCGACCTCGTGCTGGCGACGCCCCTGCCCGGCCGCGGCAGAGTCGATGCGCCGCTTGCGTTGTCGGGTCATCGACCCGGCTTCGGCACCCCGAGCGCCGACCCGGGGGAGCTGGACCCCGAAGAGCTGCTTCGGTTGTGTTGCGGGGTGCTGGCCACGCTGCTGCCGTGCATTCCTTTTCAGCCGCCGCTACGGCTCCCGAGGACCCGGGCGGGGCTTGCGTTGCGTGGCCGGTTCAACCTAGCGGGGTGGCCGGATGCGCGTGCCGCCGTACGACGAGGGCTGCTGGATGCCGGCTTGCGAGAGGGTGGCCGGCGCGCCGTGACCGTCGTACTCGCCGGTCCGCTGGAGGCGATGATGGCCGGCCGCTGGGCGGTGCGGACGCGTGCGGGCAGCTCGGTGACCTGGGCCCAGCTCTGGCGCCGGTGCCAGGCAAGGGACCAGCTGCCGCCGGCAGTGGCCGTCGACGACGTTGCCGACCGGTTCGGGGATGCCCAGGTGGTGGTCGCCGCAAACCCGGCCGGGGCACTCGCGGCGACGGCCCGAGTGCTGGGGGTGACCGCATCAACTGAGCCCACTGGGCCAACCCCAGTCCAGTCGGCCGAGTGCTCGGACCTGCTCCGCCGGCTGAACCCGGTCCTGGGGTTCACCACCGACCTTGCCGGGCAGGCCGTCCTCTCGCGGCGGCTGACCGGGCTGGTTGCCGACCTGGGAGCCGCTCGGCTGGGCCCCCCGGCGGCACAGCTCGACTGGGCGCAGGCCCAGGGGTGGCGGATCGCCGAAAGGCTCGCCGTCACAAGCCGGCGCGTCCATGGCGACCCGGGGGTCGTCGTACCCTCGGGCGAGGGACGCCGGTCCGTCGCTGCGGCCGACACCTTGGAGCTGGCCGTGACCGCATGCGCGCGCGCGTGGAACCGCACCCTGGACCGGAAGGAGCGCTGATGGCTCGGCGGGTGCTGTTGCACGTCGGCGCTCCGAAGACCGGCACGTCCTTCGTCCAGGACATCTTGTTCACCCACCGGGCCGAGCTGGGCGAGCTCGGCATCTGCTATCCAGCGGACCGCTTCGACGCCCACTTCCTTGCCGCGCTCGACCTGATGCAGCTGCCCTGGGGAGGGTTGGAGCGGGAGGCCCGCGGTGCTTGGGAGCGGCTGGCCGAAGAAGTACGACGCTGGCCGGGAACGGCGATCATCAGCCACGAGATCCTTGGCACCGCCTCGCGCCAGCACGTCGCCCGAGCACTGGCGTCGATGGGCGGCGCGGAGGTGCATCTGGTCTTCTCCGCACGCGACCTGGTGCGGCAGATTCCCGCTGAGTGGCAGGAGAATCTCAAGCACCGGCGGACGACCAGCTACCGGGACTTTCTCGGCCAGGTCATGGACGAGCAGCGTGCGGGCGCGTTGGCGCAGTGGTTCTGGGGAGTCCAGGAGGTCCCGGACGTTCTCGACCGCTGGGGCGCCGCGCTTTCTCCCGAGCGGGTGCACCTGGTCACGGTGCCGCCGTCAGGCTCGGCGCCGTTGTTGCTCTGGGAGCGGTTTGCCGGTGTCTTCGGGCTCGACCCGGGCAGGTTCGCGCCCGGTTCGCGCAGCAACGCCTCGCTCGGCGTACCCGAGGCAGCGCTGCTACGGCGGCTCAACAAGCAGCTGCGCGACGTCGTACCCAGCCGGTTGTACCGGCCGCTGGTCCGCGAGCTACTGGTCCACCAGAGCCTGGCCACCGCTCGAGCCTCCGAACGACTGACGGTGCCGCCGGAGGTCTGGCAGTGGGCCAGCGCTGTCAGCCGGACCTGGGTGGAGGAGCTGAGCGGGCGGGAGTACGACGTGGTCGGCGACCTTGCCGACCTGATCCCTACCGACCCGTTGCCGCACGTCGATCCCGACCGTCCCGATGAGTCGGCGGTAGCCGCGGTCGCCACCCGGGCACTCAGCGTGATGACCACCGAGGCCGCGCGGCTGCGCGACCGTGAAGCCGAGCTGAGCGAAATGGTCGCGGAGCTGACGGGCCAGCTCGACAAGCTTCGCGGAACCCGGACCTACCAGGCCAAGGAGAGCCTGGTCGCGATGGCGGACACCAACCCGCTCGCCCGGAGCGGTCTGCGGGCCTACCGCCGGTTGCGGGGGAGGAGCTCACGCTCGACGTGACGGCCGATCCGCCAGGTTGAGAACCCGTCCGCACCCGCACCAACCAGCCCGCCGACCAGCGGAATGCGCCGGCTGACCGCGCTGGCCATCCGCTTGCCCGCCACCTTGGCAATCAGCTCCGAGGTCACCTCGCTGGCCAGCACCGTGTCCAGCTGCGGGTCGTGCACCGGTGCGGTCGCCAGCGCCATCGGCGGTCCCGGAAGCTTCTTGCGGCTGATCAACGACAGCATCTGGTCCTCCCCGAGCAGGAAGGCGAAGATCGCGCTGCGGGTGCGTGGGTCGGTGAGGTCGTAGCCGCGCAGATGCGCGATCGCGGCGACCATCCGGCACTGCACCACCGCTAGCCCGGTGACGTTGGCGGGCACGGTCACCGTCATCGTGACCAGGCCACCGATGTTGGTCAGGAACCCTTGCGCTCCGGCGTACCGGACATGGTTCTCGACGACGTCGTGGATTGCCCGGTCGATGTCGCCATGGTGCTCTTGCAGCTGCTTCTGCGCGGCGGCCGCGGCACCGGGCAGCGGACCGGCGCCGTTGATCGCCCGGTCCAAGGTCTCGCGCACGAAGGTGGCGGACATGCCGGGAGCGAGCTTGGTCAGATTGGGCGCAAGGCTTGCCCCGAGGCGCTTGGCGATGCTCATAGGCACAGGTTACTTGGGTGGGCTTGGATAAGGGCGTGCCCATCGAGCCGGCGCCCTCCGCGTGGAACCTGGACCTCCGCTTCGACCCGCGCTCGGATCTGGTCGCCTACGGCGCCGACCTGGCGCCGGGAACGCTGCTGAACGCCTATCGACGGGGGCTCTTCCCAATGCGCGCCCGGGCCCGCGACGCGAAGGTGGCCTGGTGGTCTCCGGTCGTCCGGGGGGTGTTGCCGGTCGGAGGCATGCGGGTCTCCCGGTCGCTGCGCACCTCCACCCGGCGGTTCGAGATCCGCATCGACACCGCGTTCGAACAGGTCGTCGCCTGCTGTGCCGACCCCTCTCGCCGGGGCGCCTGGATCGATGCCGACATCGCCTCGGCGTACGGCGAGCTGCACCGGCTCGGCTGGGCACACTCGGTCGAGGCGTGGCGTGACGGCGTACTCGCCGGCGGGTTGTACGGCGTGGCGATCGGCGGCCTGTTCGCCGGCGAGTCGATGTTCAGCCGGGAGCGGGACGCGTCCAAGGTCGCGCTCTGTGCACTGATGGGTCTGCTCGATGACGAGTACGCCGAGCGACGCCTTGTCGACGCCCAGTGGCAGACCGACCACCTGGCCTCGCTGGGAGTGGTCGCCATCCCTCGGACGGCCTACCTCACCAGGCTGACAGACGCGGTGACGGTGCCCCCGCCTGCGGTGTTCGGTTGATCTGCTACTTCAGCAGCCGCGACATCCGCCGATCGGCGAGTGGTTTGCCGCCGGTCTGACAGGTCGGGCAGTACTGCAGGCTGGAGTCGGCGAAACTGACCTCGCGGACCCTGTCTCCGCAGATGGGGCACTTCTCCCCGGCCCGGCCATGGACGGCGAGGTGGCTCTTCTTCTCGCCCTTCAGCTCGCTTGCGGGTAGGCCGGCAGACCGCTTCACCGCCTCGGAGAGCACCCGTCTCAGCGCGTCGTACAACTTCTTCAGCTCGGTGTCGCTCAGGCTGTTCGCCGGCTTGAACGGCGACATCCTCGCCGCATGCAACAGCTCGTCCGAGTAGGCGTTGCCGATGCCGGCGATGATGCTCTGGCTCCGCAGGACACCCTTGATCTGGGCGCGGCCGCTGTCGTCGAGGATCTTCTTGAGCACCTCGATCGTGAACGCCTCGGCGAGCGGGTCCGGACCGAGCCGGGCAATCCCGGGGACGTGGGCGGGGTCGCGGACGACATATACCGCCAGGCTCTTGCGGGTGCCGGCCTCGGTGATGTCGAGCCCGGAGCCGTTGTCGAGCACGATCCGTGCCGCCAACGGTGACTTGGTGTTCGGCTTCGCGGGTAACTCGGGTACTTCCTCGCGCCAACGCACCCACCCCGCCCGCGCCAGGTGCAGCACGAGATGGGTCCCGGAGGCGTCGATGTCGAGGAACTTGCCGTGCCGGGTCACCCCGTCGACCAACGCCCCGGACAGCGCCGAGACCGGTGGGTCGTAGGTCTTCAGTGCGCTGAACGCCGCGATGTCGACCCGCACGATGGCGCGATCACGCAACCGGCCAGACAGGTCCAGGGCCAGCGCCTCCACCTCCGGCAGCTCAGGCACGCCCCCCAAAGTACGCCGCCCAGCCGGCTTCCTCGCGTCCTTCGGTGGCAGGGTGGTCCCGCCGGTCCGTCTCGGTGGCGGCAGGCGCGGTCGTGGATGCGTTGGTGGTGGAACGACCGGCGGTTCGTCCCCCGGTGTAAGGATGTGCCCCATGGTTCCGGGGAGGCCGGGGCGCCCTCAGGTGGTGGCGCACCGTGGCTCGAGCGCGACAAATGCCGAACACACCTTGGGCGCGTACATTGCAGCGCTCGACGAGGGGGCCGATGCGCTGGAGTGCGACGTACGCCTGACCGCCGACGGACACCTGGTGTGTGTGCATGACCGCGACCTGCGGCGTACGGCGTACACCGACGGCCTGGTCTCCACCATGGACCTTGCCGAGCTCGAGGAGCTCGACTTCGCCCGCTGGAAGAACCCATGGGCCGACCTCGACGACGAGCTCCCGGAGACCGACCGGGAGCTCGACACGGTCCTGACTTTGCGGCGGCTGCTGGAGACCGTGGCCGACTATCCAGGCAACGTCGGGCTGGCCATCGAGACCAAGCACCCGACCCGGTTCAGCGGACTGGTCGAACGCCGGCTGGTCGAGGTCCTCGATGAGTTCGGCTGGGCCGGGGCCGGTTCGCCGGTGCGGGTGATGAGCTTCTCCCTGGTGGCCCTCCGTAGGGTACGCCGGCTCAGCGAGCATCTCGACCTGGTGTTCTTGATGGACCGCCCCACCCAGTGGGCAAGATCGCGACCGGTCGCGCTGCCGGGCTGGATCGGCGGCCCAGACATCATGTTGCTGCACCGGCAACCCGCCTTGATCCGGCGGATCAAGAAGACGGGTACGCCGCTGCACGTCTGGACGGTGAACAGCGAGACCGACGTCGAGCTCTGCCTGGAACACGGGGTGGAAGCCATCATCACCGACAAGCCGGGCATCGTCCGCCGCTATCTGGACAAGGAGTTTCGAGACTGAGCCAAGCGGGAACCATGTCAGTAGGCTGGGAGGGCCGCCGCTCAGGAGGTTCACCATGGCCATAGAGTCGACAGAGGGCGCCGAACGCCTCGACCGGGTGTCGATCTCGCTGCCGTTCGCGGCCGAGAGCGCGGGAGTCGCCCGGCACCGGCTGCAGAGCTGGCTGGCGGGGCAGGGTTCCGACGTCGAGGTGGTCGATGACTGCGAGCTGGTCGTCACCGAGCTGGTCGGCAACGCCGTACGCCATGCCAGGCCGCTCTCGGACGGCACGCTCAAGGTGACCTGGGCCCGCGCAGGCAGCGGCACGCTGGAGATATCGGTCACCGACGGGGGCAGCCCCAGCCTGCCGCACCGCATCGACGCGAGCGTCTCTGACCTGGCCGGACGGGGCCTGGTGATCGTCGAGACGATCGCCGCCCGATGGTGGACCGAGAACACTCGCACGCGGTCGACCGTGCATGCGCTGATGGCGCTGGTCTGACCTCGGCCGCGGCCCCCAGACACCCTGTGTCGGAGGTTTGCATGTGCTTGAAATATGTTCTACCTTGGAGGAGCCCGGTCGATGTTGTATCCCCCGTCAACACCGACCGGGCACTTCAATTCTCCGGCCAGGTGTGACGCCCGCGAACCGAGTCGCGACTGCGCAGTTCCCGCCACCTGACGGGACTCTGAGCAGCAACCCTCGGCGACCCGCTCAAGTCTTCGCCGCGCCAGGCTTTGCGACCTTCAGATGCAGCCCAACCCGGCGAGGGCGAGGCCGATGACCGGGTCGAGCCAGCTCCAGCCGAACGCGGCGGTGGCTGCCAGACCGATGAGGACGGCGGCGGCCAGGGCGGCGCACATCAGGTTCTGAATACCCTCAGCCGAGGTGGCGCCGGAGTAGCGGTGCCTTCTCAACCGCATCTTTGCCGAGCCGAGTACGGGCATCGAGCCGGGCAGCTCGGAGCCAGACCGGGTCCTCGGTTGACACCGAGCGGACAGAGCCGCTCACGAGTGCGTCTCGTGCTCGTGTTCGGCGTGGGCCTGGGATTCGAACTGGAACGTAGAGTGCTCGACGTCGAAGTGCCCGACCAGGCACGCCTGCATCTCGTCGAGAAGCTGTGGGACGTGACCGTCGCAGAAGCAACCGTCATCGACGACGACGTGCGCGGACAGGGCGGGAAGCTGGGAGGTGAGCGTCCATACGTGCAGGTCGTGTACGTCGTGGACGTGGCCGTGCTCGGTGAGGTGTGCCCGGATGGCACCCAGGTCCACACCTTTGGGGGCTGCCTCGAGGAGGATCCGGCCGGAGTCGCGAAGCAGTCCCCACGCGGCGCGCAGCATCAGCCCGACGACGACCAGGGACGCGATTGAGTCCGCACGGCTGAAACCGGTCAGGATGATGACTGCTGCGGCGACCACGGTCGCGATGAACCCGTACAGGTCGGACAGGATGTGCTGGAAGGAGCCTTCGACGTTCAGGCTCGACCGGGTGGACTTGGCCAAGATCCAGGCTGCTAGGAGATTCACCACGACGCCGAGGAGCGCGACCATCAGGACGGGGGCGCCTTGGACTCTCGGCGGGTCGATCAGGCGGCGCACCGCCTCGAACGTGACCACGCATGAGACGGCCAGCAAGGTGATGCCGTTGACGGCCGCGGACAGGATCTCGGCGCGTTTCCAGCCGAACGTCCAAGCCCCCGCGGCAGGTCGGGCGGCCAGCCGGATCGCCCACAGTGACGCAGCGATGGCCCCTGCATCTGTCAGCATGTGTCCCGCATCGGAGAGCAGGGCCAGGGACTGCGCCAGTACGGCGACGACGACCTCGACAGCCATGAAGCCGACGATCATCACCAAGGCGACGGACAGGTACCGGGCGTCCGCGTCCGCGGCCACCCCGTGCGTGTTCCCGGGGCGGCCGGGCTCCCGGGAGGGGTGCTCCCCGGCGCTCGCGTGGCCCGCAGCGGTGTAGCGAGGCTCGTGGTGGCTCACCGGAGGGTGTTTTCCCGCTCGGGATGCATCATCGTGGTGTGGTCCGCGTGAGCCAGCCCGAGGTCGAGGAGCATCCGGACGTGCGCGTCAGCGAGGCGGTAGTACGCCATCCGGCCCCGTCTGCTCACCGACACGACGCGATGCGCGCGAAGCAGGCGGAGCGCATGAGAGACCGCGCTCTCGCTCATCTCCGCGGTTGCGGCCAGGTCGCAGACGCACAGCTCGCCTGCGTCGAGCAACGCGACCAGGAGGCGCAGTCGTCCCGGGTCGCCAAGCAGGGCGAAGACCTCCGCTAGGTCGACGACATCGTTGGCGAGCGGCAGCGCGGCCCGGACCTGCGCCACCTTGGCCGGGTCAACGAGCTGCACTGCGCCCTGGTCTACGGGAGCCGCGCCTGGGTCGTTCATCACCGTCCACCTTTCATCTGAACAGATGTTCAGACTACCCCCTCGACGCCTCGCGTCTGCGACAGATCCGAGCTGCGCCCGATCGGTCCCTCAGTCGCGGTCGATCGGGCAGGACATGCACCGAGGACCGCCCCGCCCGGAGCCCAGCTCGGAGCCCGCGATGCGGACCACCTCGATCCCGGCCTGTTCGAGGCGGGAGTTGGTCTCGATGTTGCGCTCGTACGCGACGGCGACCCTCGGAGAGATCGCCAGGGTGTTGTTGCCGTCGTCCCATTGCTCACGTTCGGCCGTGATCGGATCGAGCCCGGTGTGGATCTGGTGGAGCGTGTCGATCTCCATCGCCTTGGCGGCCGCCACCAGGAACGGCTCGTCGTCGGCGACGTCGAGGGTGCCGTCCCCGACCGGCGTAACGGCGTATGCCCGGAGCTGGTCGGCGACGTTCGGGTACATCACGATCTTGTCCACGTCGACCATCGTGCAGACGGTGTCGAGGTGCATCGTGGCCCGCTTCTGCGCGATGGGTACGGCGAGCACGGTGTGCGCGAGTCCGGCGTCGAACACCTGACGAGCCAGCCCCTCGACCCCGGCAGGTGTCGTACGCTCGCCAACGCCGACGGCCATCACACCGGATCCGAGCAGCAGTACGTCGCCACCCTCGACGTGCTCGCGTTGCCAGCCGTGGATCACGGGCGTACCGATGAACCGCGGGTGACGCGTGTAGATCAGCTCGGTGAGCTGGGTCTCCCGCTCGCGCGCCGGCATCGCCAACGACGTGATCGCCACATGGTTGCCGATCCACACGCTCGAGTCGCGAGTGAACAGCAGGTTCGGCAGCGGGTCGATGAGGAAGTCGTCGTGGGCCAGCAGGCTGGTCACCAGACCCGGCCGTTCAAGGTGCACCTCGTCGTTGCGCAGCCCGGCGGTGAGGACGACCATCAGCTGCTCGGGCTCGTACGCCGACAGAGCCTGCTGCAAGTAGCTGCGCATCGTCTCGCCGAGGTGCAGCGACGTCGTTACCTGCTCGATCGCCTGGCTGCGCGCATCCTGCTCGGCCAAGGTCTCCACCAGCAAGTCGGTGAGATACAGCACCTCGACGTCGCGCTCACGCAAGGACTGGGCAAACGCATCGTGCTCGTCCTGGGCGCGACTTACCCAGGGGATGCCGTCGAAGAGCAGCTTGTCGTTGTTGCGCGGGGTCAGCCGGGTCAGCTCCGGGCCGGGTCGGTGCAACATCACCGTACGAAGCCGGCCGACCTCGCTGCTGACTCCCAGGCTCATGGCGCTCAGCCTAGGGCGTCAGCCGCGAATGATGTCGTACGCCGTCAAACCGGTCAGCACCAGGCACACGGCCGCACCGACGTAGTGAATCACCGAGAGCCGGACATGCTGCAGCAGGAACCGGCCGGCGAGGATCGCGATCGCCGAGACGACCAGCAGCGCCCCCCAGGCGCCGACGAAGACCGAGACCGGACGGTGGTACTTGCCGACCAGGCTGATCGTGAGGAGCTGGGACAGGTCGCCCCACTCTGCGGCGAACAGCACCAGGAACGAGGCGAGTACCGCGTGCCAGCCGTGCTGCTCTGCCCTCGACTTGGCGAGGTACTCCTCCTCAGTGCTGGACTCTGCTGCATCTGCCTTCGGCGCCTCACGGAAGAGCACGATCGCACCGATCAGGAAGATCAGTCCGGTCACTACCTCCACGACCATGTGCGGAAGGAAGGTCACCACCTGCCCGACGGTTACCGCGAGCAGTGTCTGGATCAGGAACGCTGCGCCGACGCCGAGCCAGACCGCCCAGGGGCGGTAACGCGTGGACAGGACCAGCGCCGCGATGAAGGTCTTGTCGGGCAGCTCGACCACGAAGACCGTAGCGAACGCGATCGCGACTACGGCTAGGTCCACCCGGTCAAACCTAGGGCAGGCTAGGGAATGCTCGGGCCTCGGGCGGCGGCGGCCGCGTCGGCGAGCACGTCCTTGGCCGGGCGGCCCAGCGCGCGGGCGACCGCGGAGACCTGGTCGTACTCCGGCTGCAGGTTGAGCACCTCGCCATCGAGGCTGGCGACCTT
>JALZBH010000031.1 GCA_030947625.1 Actinomycetota bacterium | reverse complement strand
GGCGGTGACGATCGCGGATGCGGTGATGTTCGTCGTCGACGCGACGGTGGGGGTCACCGACGTGGACGAGGCCGTGGTCCGGATCCTGCGAAAGTCTGGGCGCCCCGTCGTACTGGCAGCGAACAAGGTGGACGACCTGCGCAGGGAGTCCGAGGCCGCCTCGTTGTGGAGCCTCGGCCTGGGGGAGCCGTACCCGGTCTCGGCCTTGCATGGACGCGGTTCCGGCGACCTGCTCGACGCCGTACTCTCGGCGCTGCCGGAACCGCCCGTCGAGTCGTTCGACCGGCTCGGTGGCCCTCGTCGGATCGCGATCGTCGGCAAACCGAACGTCGGCAAGTCCTCGCTGCTGAACCGGCTCGCCCGTGCGGACCGGGTGGTGGTCGATGAAGTCGCGGGCACCACCGTCGATCCCGTCGACGAGCTGGTCGAGCTCGGCGGCCGGACCTGGCGGTTCATCGATACCGCCGGGATCCGCAAGCGGGTCAAGGAGGCCTCGGGGAAGGAGTACTACGCTTCGTTGCGCACTGCGACGGCGATCGAGCGGGCCGAGGTAGCCGTCCTGATGATCGACGCTTCTGCGCCGACTTCGGAGCAGGATCTGCGGATCATGAGCACCGTGGCCGAGGCCGGTCGCGCGCTGGTCGTGGCGTTCAACAAGTGGGATCTGGTCGACGAGGAGCGGCGCTATTACCTCGACCGCGAGATCGAGCGCGACCTTGTTCGCGTGCAGTGGGCACCACGGATCAACGTCGCGGCCCGCACGGGCTGGCACGTCGACCGGCTGGTCGCTGCCCTCGACAAGGCACTCGAGGGCTGGGAAACCAGGATCGGCACCGGCGCGCTGAACGCGTTTCTTGGCCGCCTCGTGGCCGAGCATCCGCACCCTGTCCGGGGCGGCAAACAGCCCAAGGTCATGTTCGGCACCCAGGTCACCGTCGCTCCTCCTACGTTCATCCTGTTCACCTCCGGCAAGCTCGAGGCGTCGTACCTCCGCTACATCGAGCGCCGGCTGCGCGAGGAGTTCGGCTTCGTTGGTACGCCGATCCACATCCAGCAACGACCCCGCGAGAAGCGCAAGCGGTAGTCGCCCCAAACCGCCGACCGAGCGCGTCCCGATCACTGCGGTAGGGTTCACTCCGCCCTCCGGCGACTGAGCCAGTGGGTATTCGGGCTGTGGCGCAGCTTGGTAGCGCACTTGACTGGGGGTCAAGGGGTCGCAGGTTCAAATCCTGTCAGCCCGACGGACGAGAAACCGCAGGTCAGCTGCCGTTTTTCGGAGCAATCCGGAGCGGCCGCTTCTGCTTCCGAGAATCGGGCGAGACGTGGCCGGAGATGTCGCCCCCAGAACGGAGGCGAAGCAGCAAGAATCGGCTGCACCTCGACTTTCAGAACTCGTTGCCCTCTTCACCGCGAACGCGGTCAAGCTCCCGGCATCTCGTCAGCAGTCAGTGGTGACGAGTGGCGGCGCCAGACCCTCCAGCCGTCCTTCCCAAGACGCCAGAAGTCACTAATCACAAACAACCCGCTCGGGTCCTCGCCCAGCACCGTGGCCCGCATGTGAACCTTGCTCAGGACTGCTGCGACATCGCTCGACCGGTCGACACGCTGCTCCACGATGCTGTAAGAGTGCACGACGTAGTCCTCAAGAACCTCCAACCATCGGGCTCTCGGCATCGTGGCGGGCGCAGGGTGCACCAAGACCAACGTGTAATCCTCGTCCAGGACCCCTTCAGCCAGGGCGCGTTCACGTTGCTGAACCGCGTCGTCGAACCTCCTCATCGCGGCGGCCAGATCATGGGATGTCATGCCCAGATCTTGTCCTATGCACCGCACCTGTGATCGGTTTCGCGCATAGCCGATCGCACCCACGGTGACGACCTTCCGGTTGCCGCGGCTATCTGGGTGGTAGGCACCGGGTCTGAGGATGCGGCGTAGGCTGCCCGGCACTGGCGTGGATGGCCGGTCGCGGCAGTGACATGTGAATGTGGCTCGGCCCGGTCATCGGAGTGATAGGTAGCGCCGGTTGTGGCCACAACCTGTGTCGGTGGTGCAGCGGTTCACGCCGTTGCTGTCGGTGACCATATATTCGGGTGTGTGTCGGCCGGGTCGGCGGTTGAATGCCTCTCGTGAACACCCCGTCCCTGCCCTGCGGGTTGACCGCCCGTACCCTGACCATGGACGACGCCCGCGCCGTCTTCGAGGTGGCCGCCCTCCAGGAACAGCACGACCTCGGCAAGGTCGAGATCGAGGCCGCCGACATCGTGGCTGACTGGCAGAGGCCGAGCTTCGATGTCGGCTCGCAGACGATCGGGGTGTTCGACGGCGAGACGATGGTGGGGTACGGCGAGATCACTAGTCACGACCGCGGCGACGCGGCGGTGCACCCGTCGTACCGCCGGCGTGGGCTCGGTTCAACCATCGCCCGCTGGATGCAGGACTGCGCCCGCGGCCGAGGCGCGACAGTCCTGGGCACCCCGGTCCCCGAAGGCTCTCCCGGCGACCGGCTCCTCGAGAAGCTCGGTTACCGGGTGCGCTGGACGAGCTGGGTCCTGGCGCTCCCCGAGGGCCGGGAGATCCAGAAGCGGACGCTTCCCGACGGTTACGCAATCCGCCAGGCGAAACCAGTCGAGTACCCCGCTGTGCACGACGTCAAAGAGGACGCGTTCCTGGAGTGGTCGGTCCGCGAGCGCGAGCCGTTCGACGACTTCCTGGCCACGACCGTCAACCGTCCGGGCTTCGAGCCCTGGAACCTGCGCGTGGTCGCCGACGCATCAGGGCAGATCGTCGGCATCGCGCTAGTCGTCATGTCCGGCGACCCGGCCGTGGAGGCTTTCATCGACCGGCTCGCGGTGCGCCGCGACCAGCGTCGCCGGGGTCTCGGGCAGGCTCTGCTCGTCGACGCGTTCGCCCGCGGGCGGGAGCACGGCGCGACCCGCGCGGCGCTCTCGACCGACTCACGCACCGGTGCGCTGAGCCTCTACCGGAAGGTTGGCATGGAGGTCACGGACGTCTGGGTCAACCGGGCCGTCCATCTCTGACGCGAACACCAGGCAGCGCGAGCGTCGCGCGGACACCTAGCCAGCGCACGGTCAACAGCCACGAGCCCCACGAAGGGCACGTTCGCGGAGCCCAGCGATCCGAGCGGAACATGCCGCGGACCATAACCGGCGACTTCGGGCGCCTGGACCGCAAGCCCATGGCAGTCCTCGAGACGGGTGCTTTCCAGACCCGACGCGGGGGAGGTGGCATGGCGGCGACCAGGATCTCTGACTGCGGGCTGCCCGGGCCCACTGTTGCCGCCCGCAATGCCTGCCACTCTCATGGCTGCTTGGTCGGAACTTGGCCCCTGAGCAACAAATTGAATTGGTGCGGGCGATCGGCGTGCCCAGTCGGCACTCACGCTGAGTGATCTTGTCCGGCTCCGGTTTGTGTCGGCCGTCCATGCAAGACTCGCGGCTCCGCGGACGGCCGCGATATCAAGAATCGAACTCTTAGGACAGGCTCGGACTCCTGAGCCATGCAGCTCTCGTCAGTGAGAGGGCGCCGTGCATCACGCGCCGATCGGCAGCTTCGCCAACCAGGGTCCCACCCCGCGCCCCGGCGCCACGTCAAAGCCGCTGCCGTAGGCATAGACGATCGCCGCGAGGGCGCGAGACCCCAGTTTGGCCCGCCCCCATCCGCTTCATCAGCGAAAAAGGCGGTCCCGATGACACACTGAAAGGGAATCCCGACAGGGTGCGTGAGACCACGTGGTGCAGTCGCGGGTCCCAACTACCATCCTGGCAGCGAGGGCACCAGGTTAGTTGCGTGCCGGGCGTGGATCTCGGCGAGGAGCGTCTCATCCACGGTGGTCCCGAAGAGTGCTCCGAGCTCGGCGAGTAGCTGCACACCGTCCGGTGGACTGATGATGTTCAGCACTCTGGCTGGTGCCGGACCCATGTTTCGATAGGTGTGAGGAGTGCCGCGTGGCACGAACACGTAGTCCCCTGCCATCACCTGCACAACCTTTTCGCCGAGTCGTACCTCGTACTGACCCTCCAGTACAACGAACGTCTCTTCGTGGCGGCCATGGACGTGGTCACGGATACGGGGCTCGCCGGCCGGGTGGCGACCTTCGATGAGGGCGTAGCCGGCGTCATGTCCTGGTTGGTTCAGGACCTTGAGTCGACCGCGCCCGGAAGTACCGAGGGGCGCTCCTCCGGGCGAACCCTGCGTGATGACGATGGGATGGCGTGTCGGGTCGAAGTCCATCTCCCCAGCATGACGGGCGAAGCACGGCGCGTCGATGGAGTTCGCGAGTCACCCGGGTCAGCAACCAGCTGCGCTACCGACTGTTCCACGTCCTGAGGAATGCGGCTTTTCGAGGCGATCAGCTCCGGTCGCGCTTGATCATGCGGCCACGGGGCCAGAGCTGGGCGTAGGTTTTGCTCGTAGACCACCTCAAGGATGGAGTTCGCAATGTTGTCGGAGGCTGCCGTCACCACGATTCTGCAAGTCCGGGCGTCTGCTCACGTGGTCGAGTTCTATCGTGACCGCCTCGGACTTGACTACCAGGGTCCAAATCTCGAGGGACAAGAGATGTTCTCCCTGGCTGGCGGAGCAGCGCTGGCGCTGGCGCCCGGACCCGATGCGACGCCGACGGGTCGCACCGAACTGTCCTTTGAGGTCCACGACATCGCCGCCGAGATCAGCAACCTCGAGCAGCGCGGGGTCACTTTCTCCGACTACGACCTGCCCGACCTGAAAACGGTCGACCATGTCTGCCTCCTCGGCTCGCAGAAGGCGGCGTGGTTCCAGGACCCGGACGGCAACGTGCTCTGCCTGCACGAAGTCGTGCTGTCGGACTAGCCGGACACCGGGTGTCGAGAAGGCAACGCGCAAGCCGGGAGCGGACTCAGTACGGCGTGGTGCGGGCGACCGCCAGGGCGCGGCTGAGGGAGAACGGGCTGGCTTGGTTGACAAGCCAGGGCCTGCCGAACCACAGGTAGGCATCGACCTGGCCCGCGTCCGAGACATGGGTCGTCGGTGGGATGCCCAAGGTGTCGCATTGCAGCTGCGTCCTGGACCGACACACCTCCGCGTTGTCGAAGTTTCCGTTCGGATGTGCTGCGTAGTACTGCTTCCAGGTGAACGGCCGACCGTTGTCGGCGGTGTCGATGACGAAGTGACGTCCCGAGATGCCGGCCGTCGTGAGCGCGGAGATGATCTCGCGGCCGAACGTGACTTCCGAGGCGGTGGCAGCGTAGTGCGTTGCCCCGAGCGCAAACCCGCGGACGAACCGGACGCCGGCCGAGCGCAGCATGGAGACGGCCGGAGCCACGTTCAGCCAGTCAGCGTCACTAGCGTCGAGGTAGACCGAGGTCCGGGGGAGAGCACCGAATGCCCGCGCGGCGTACCGCGCCAACGACAACCGGACCGAGGGACGCCATCCGTGCAGAGCTACCGCAAGGTCAGGCTCGAGGACCATGGCGACTCGGGTGGACCCGATGGCCTTGGCAACAGTGTCGACCCACCCGCGGTAGGCCGCCTGGTCGGCCAGCGTCAGCGGCTGCGCCTTGGCCTTCTCGCCTTTGGGCCACAACCGGAAGATGGCCAGCTGGACCAGTGCGCCCGGGTCGCCGTGCTGGGAGCTCGAGATGTAACGATGGATCTTGTCACCGATCTGAGTGGTGGGGATCCACGACCCGAACCACTGCACCTTGGAGCGCAGGCCGATCTTGGCCAACAGGGTCTTGTTCGTCCCGGTGGCCGACTCCCAAGCGACGTACGCCGGGTCACCCCGCCCGGTGTAGTGGCCCCAGGTGCCGCCAAGTAGGGGCGTGCTCGAGGCTGAGGCGCTGCCGGAAATCCCCGACCCGGCCGCTTGGGCTTGGACATCGAGGCCGAGAAAGACGCTCGCGGCGAGCAGCATGGCGACGGCCAGTCGGGGGGCCACGCCGGGGCCGGGAGCGGGCCGGTTCGAGGAACGCATGGTCAGCAGACTAACGCCGGATAGGTACAAAGCGTCCATACGTCATGAAATATGACATCTTGGCCAACTGCATGGTGCCACCGCTGGAACTCAAGCGTAGATCGCCCACCGCCGTCGGGGGCTGCGGGTTCAGGGTTTCTCTGGAAGGCTGCTGGTGACGCGCCGATGACCAGGAGGTTCTGCCGTGGAACGACGACCACTCGGAGGGACCGGGCACGACAGCTCGGTGTTGATCTACGGAGCCGCAGCTCTGAGTGAGGTCGACCAGGACACGGCCGACGCATCCGTCCAGGAAGCACTCGATGCCGGCATCAACCACTTCGACGTCGCAGCAGACTATGGCGACGCCGAGCTTCGGCTGGCACCGTGGATGTCTGAGCTGCGGGGCCGCATATTCCTGGCGACGAAGACCGGACAGCGCGAGCGTGAGGCCGCCTGGTCGCAGATCAACCGGTCGTTGGAACGGCTGGCGACAGACTCTGTGGATCTCATCCAGCTGCACGCCATCGGCGACCTTGAGACCCTCGACCAGGTCACGGGTTCTGGAGGAGCTCTCGACGCCGCGTTGCGGGCCCAGGAGGAGGGCCTGGTGGGTGCAGTGGGCATCACCGGTCACAGTCATAGCGCTCCGCGCACCCACCGGGAGGCGTTGCGTCGCCATCGGTTCGCTACCGTGCTCACCCCTCTCAACGCGGCGCTCTGGCGCATCCCGGAGTACCGGGCCGACTATGAGGAGCTGGTCACAGAGGTGCAGCGTCAGGGGGTCGGTCTGATGACGATCAAGACCGTGGCCCGGCGGAACTGGCCGGAGGGCGCCGACAAGCAGTTTGCGACCTGGTACGAGCCGCAGAGCGACCCGGCGCTGATCCGGGCCAGCGTGTCGTGGGTGCTGGGTCATCCCGAGGTCACAGGCTTGGCGACGCCGGGGGACGTCCGACTGCTTCGGCACGTCGTCGCCGCCGAGGGCGACCGGATGTCGGTCGAGGATGCCGAGCAGACGCTCTCGGGCGACTGGAAATACGCCTCACCTTTTGAGGCGATGCCCGCAGGCCTGTGAGTTCGCTCAGGCGGCTACCCTTCACGCACCATGGCCTTGAAACTTCATCCTTCACATCTGAACCGTTACCGACAGATCGCCGGAGTGCTGATGCGGCACGGTCGCGGAGACCTGGTGCGCACGGCGGGAATCGAAGCCATCCTCGAGGATGACCTCGAGGATGGTGACCCCGAAGCCGCGGCGCGGCTCACCGACGACCTGGAGGCGATGGGCCCGACGTTCGTCAAGCTGGGCCAGCTGATGTCCTCGCGGGTGGACCTTCTCGCCCCGGCATACATCGACGCCTTGAGCCGGCTCCAGGACCGGGTCCAGCCCTTCCCCTTCGAGCAGGTCGAGGAGATCGTCAGCGCTGAGCTGCAGGTCAGGTTGTCCACGGTTTTCCCCACCTTCGACAACGAGCCACTCGCGGCGGCGTCCTTGGGTCAGGTGCATCGAGCCACCTTGCGAGACGGGCGCGAGGTCGTTGTCAAGGTGCAGCGGCCGGGCATCCGCGCCGAGGTGCTCGCCGACATGGAGGTCCTCTCGGACCTAGCCGACTTCTTCGACAAGCACACCGAGATCGGCCAGAGGTACGCCTTGGGCGACCTGCTCGAGGAGTTCCGCACGTCGCTGGTCGAGGAACTCGACTACCGTCGCGAGGCCGACAATCTCTCCACGATCAAGGAGATGCTCAACGAGTACAAGCACATCGTCGTACCTCAGCCGTACCCAGACCTGACGACCAGCAGGGTGCTGACGATGGAGTACGTCGAGGGCAAGCGGGTCACCGACCTCGGTCCTCTCGGTCAGGTCGAGCTGGACGGGGCACCCCTGGCTGACGAGCTCTTCAAGGCCTACCTCGAGCAAGTCCTCGTCCACGGGGTCTTCCACGCCGACCCGCATCCGGGCAACGTTCTGCTGACTCCGGACAGCCGGCTCGTGCTGCTCGACATCGGCATGGTCGCCCGGCTGTCCCCGGCCGTGCGGGACAAGCTGACGAAGCTGTTCCTGGCCCTCGCCGACGGCCGCCCCGACGAGGTCACCCGGGTAGCCCTGACCATGGGCGAGCAGCTCCCCGACTTCGATCCGGTCGTGTTCGAACGCGCCGTGACGGAGCTTGTCGGAAAGGCCGTGGACGCGTCGGTATCGGATCTCGACATCGGCGCGCTAGTGCTGCAGCTCACCCGCAAGGCGGGCGAAGCTGGACTCCGGATGGACCCCGAGCTTGTCATGCTCGGAAAGACCCTTCTCAACCTCGACCAGGTAGCCGAAGCGCTGGACCCGGCGTTCGAGCCACGCGAGGCGCTCGAGCGGAATCTCACCGAGCTGATGAAGTCGTCGATGCGGACCACCCCCGCCGCGCTGATGGCCTCGGTCCTCGAGGCGAAGGAGTTCGTCGAGCAGCTGCCGGGCCGCGTGAACCGGGCGTTCGACGCCATCGGCGAAGGCAGCTTCGAGCTACGGGTCAAGGCGTTCGACGAGGACGAGTTCCTGCGCGGGCTGCACAAGCTCGCGAACGTGCTGGCAACCTCTTTGGTGCTCGCCTCGATGATCCTGGCCTCGGCACTGCTGGCCAGGCCGTCGGTCCGCGGTCCGTCCGCGGAGAACCGAATCGCCCTGGTGGTCTTCGTGGTGGCGGTGGTCGTCGCACTTGCGATGCTCACGCGCATCGCGCTGCAGAGCAGAAGGGTCCGATCGCACCGTAGGTCTTGATCGACCAACCGTTCCCACGCGGCAAGCGCGAGTCGGGCCTCGGCCCGCAGTGAGACAACGATCAACCAGCGCTTCGCAGGCTCACCCCAGTCGGCTCAGCTCAGAGCCAGTCCCTGCGTTTGAAAATGACGTACAGGGCTACGGAAAAGACCACGATGATCACACTCGACGTGATCAACCCCGAGGTGTGACCGAACCCCGGATAGGGCAGGTTCTGGCCATAGAAGCCCGTGATCGCAGTGGGTACGGCGATTATCGCGGCCCAGCTGGTTACTTGTTTGGTAATGATATTGAGGCGGTTGCCCTGGATGGTGAGGTTGGTCTCCACGATCGTCGTGACGAGGTCGCGCAGGCTTTCGGTCCATTCGGTTGCGCGCAGGACGTGGTCGTAGAGGTCTTGGTAGTACGGCGTCATCTCGACCGGCACTAGACCGACGTCGCGCCGCATTATCGTGTTGACCACCTCTCGCATTGGAAGCACGACGCGCCGAAGCCGGACCAGGCTCTTGCGTAAGGCATAGCTCCGTCGTTGCACGTCCTTGTCGCGCGGGCGCTCGTCAAAGAGGAGGTCCTCGAGGCTCTCGATCTCGTCGTCGAGGGTCTGCACGGTGTCAAACTGCCCATCGACGACGAAGTCGAGCAGACTGTGGACGAGGGCACCGATGCCATGGATGGTCAGATCGGCGCTGTTGTCCATATGAGCACGCAGATCGTTGATGGGGAAGTCGTCATCTTGTCTCACGGTGACCAGGGCAGATGACGTGATGAACGCAGCGATCTCGCTGGCGACCAGTTCGCCGCTGTCCATGTCGAGACGCACGGCGTATGCCGTGAGGAAGTCATGGTGCTTGTAGTGGTCGAACTTGGGTCGTTGCCGCCCGGAGGCAGCGTCCTCGACCGCTAGGGAGTGCAAACCGAGCTCATCTGCAACCACCTGGAGAGCCTCCAGGCTGGGGCGACAAAGGTCTATCCAGACCACGGTGTCCTCGTGCGCGAGGTGCTCGTCCACGTCGTCCAGCGTGAAGTCCTCATCGACGAGGACCCCCGCTCGGTAGCAGCGTGTTTGGGTCATCCGAGCAGTATCACGTACGAGCAAGGGGCCAGCGGCCCATAGCTCCGGTCAAGGTATCGGTAGCAGCGTCAACAACCTTGCTAATCCCAGGAAACCCGTCCATCGGTCGCGCATCAGGCCTGTGGCCGAACGACTTCGGATACCACTCGCCGGCTCCAGATCAGCTCGCTGCCGTTCATAGCCGGAAACCATCTCGGGGCGTTCGCAGCCGCACATGGTCACGGCGAAGGTCCGATACCCGCGTCACGCCCAACAGTGCGAGTGTGCACGTGACCTCGTCGTGGAGGATGTCGGCGGCCCGTTGTACGCCGCGCTCGCCGGCGGCCATGAGACCGTAGAGGTAGGCCCTGCCCACAAGGGCAGCACGGGCGCCGTACGCCACCGCCGCCACGATGTCGCTGCCGGACATGATGCCGCCGTCGACGTACACCTCCGCGCGGTCGCCTATCGCGTCAACCACCGTCGGCAGGACTTCCAGCGGGGTCGGAGCGCGGTCCAGCTGGCGGCCGCCGTGGTTCGAAACGACCACCGCATCGACCCCGGCATCGACGACTGCCCGCGCGTCCGCAACCGACTGGATGCCCTTGACCACCAAAGGGCGGTCCCAGGCAGAACGCAGCCAGGCCAGGTCGGCCATGGTCGCGGTGGGATCGAACATCTTTCCTACCAGCTCAGCGACGGTGCCCTCGAAGCGGTTCAGCGAGGCGAACTCGAGTGGCTCGGTGGTGAGCAGGTCGAACCACCAGCCCGGATGCAGCGCGCCCGCACCTAGGGTCATCAGCGAGGGGGACGGGGGGATGATGAGGCCATTACGCACGTCGCGTTGCCGCGGCCCGGGAACGGGCGTGTCCACCGTCAGTACCAGAGCCTCGTAGCCTGACTCCTTGGCCCGCGTAACGAGGTCACGACTCGCCTCCCGGTCACGCCAGAGATAGAGCTGGAACCATCGGCGGCCGTCCGGGACTGCCGCTGCGAGCCGTTCGATGGATGTGGTGCCCATCGTGGACAGCGCGTAAGGAATCCCCGCACGAGCCGCCACGCGGGCGACGGCAGCCTCGCCCTCGGTGTGCATCATCCGAGTGAATCCGGTCGGCGCGAAGACCAGCGGCATCGCTGCCGCGCGTCCGAGGACTGTCGTCACGGTGTCTACGCCGGATACATCTTGAAGCACCTGAGGCGCAAACTCGACAGAGGAGTATGCCAGTCGCGAGCGGCCCAGACTGAGCTCGTCGCCGGCGGCACCGTCGGTGTAGTCGAACACGGCGCGCGGTGCACGTCGCCGTGCCAGCAACCGGAGATCGGAGATCGACGCGACACGGGCCAGCCGCCGTTCGGTGGCGCTCAGAGGCACTCGCCTGGGGCGGATCAGTGGCTGCAGCTCGGACCATCGCGGCCAGCGTCGAGCGCTCATCCTGGAGTTCTACACGAGCCCTCGGATCCCCGGAAGGACTCCTGCCCGTGGTACAGACTGGAGCCACCACGTGGTATACGTGGCCAAAACGCCATAAACCGGGACGGAGTTTTTACGCGCTGTCATAGCTCGAAGGAGCTTCCCCCGGGTTCGGCCGCCGGCAGGTGAGTCTAGGACTAGGGTGGCTGGTACTGATCGGTCCGAAAGTTCTTGCGGCGTACGGTGTGTAGGAACGCTTGACGTTGCGCGTTAGGCAGACATCGTGCGCACAGCATTGAGACATTCCTTGATGACCTCGGGCGCCACTCTCGCGTTGGCGCTCGTTCTCGCCCTGTCCATACTCGCGATGCCAAGCGTGGCCTCCCGGTCCGCCGCCGTCACGGCGGCCTCGGCTGAGCCCGACGACGAGATCCACAGCAGCTTCGGTGATGACGCTACGCAGATGTGGCTCTACTGGCGCGGCCCCGACGGCACCGTCTCCTACGGCCAGTCCACGTCATATGGCCAAGCTGCGGTCGCGACGAACCCCGCAACCCCTCCGGTGGACAGGACGGGACCCTTCTGGCAGGTCAAGATCACCGGCCTCACCGCTGGCACGACATACCACTTCCAGATCGGCAGCAACGGGGCCGACCACACCTTTCAGACTGCCCCCACGGGTGACTTCGTGTGGGACGACATCGGCGACACTGGGAGTACCTACTACGACCCGAGTGCGGTGACCGCCTGCAACAAGTCCTGGCTCGGCAATGTCTGGCAACAGGTTGCCAACGACCAACCGAAGGTCGTGACGCACGGCGGCGACATCAGCTACGCCAACGAATGCGGCCAGCCCTCCGTGCACCAGTTCTGGAACGACATCGCCCCGGTTGCCACCCAGGTGCCCATCCAGTTCGCCTGGGGGAACCACGAGTACGGCGCCCCCCCGAGCACGGCCCCACCCGGAACTCCGCGCGACTCGATGGCGAACTACAAGGGCCGTTTCCACATGAGCAACGCCCAGACGGTGCCGAACGACACGACCAGTCAGACGAGTAACCCGGGCTGCCCTTCGCCAGGAAACGCGACTGTCAACGGGTGCTTAGGCAATGACTGGGGGTACTTCACCGCCGGTCACGTGCTCTTCATCAGCTACCCAGAGCCGTGGTACAACGCGTATCCGGCGTGGCAACAGCAGGTGGATCCGATGATGGCGCGGGCCGAAGCCGACCCGAACATCTACTTCATCGTTACGTACGGCCACCGCCCGGCGTACAGCAGCCAGAGCGTGAACTCCGCGGTAGCCGCCCTCCAAACCGCGGTCAACGCCCTGGGGGACAAGTACTCTCGGGCCGCGCGCCCGGACGGCAAGTACGTGCTCAACGTCGGCCACCACGTCCACGGGGCGGAGGTCTTCTCGCCGATCCACGGCGTCGTCAACGTCACCGACGGCGGCGGTGGCACCGGAGAGACCACCATCACTACACCCTCGGCGGGCTCAGTCTGGCACCAGGACCACTTGGAGCACATGAGGACGACGGTGACCGGCGCCACGATGAGGATCGACTTCATCTGCGGGCCCGTGTACACGCCGAATCCGGCCAAGGGAGCCTGCACCAAGGACAGCGTCATCTACAGCCAGACGCTCACCGGTTATCAGGCTGGCCCCCCTCAGGCGAAGCTCGGCACCACCTTGACCGACGCGACGACCACGGCCAACGTCGGGGACACGCTGCATTACACGGCGACGACGCAGAACACTGTCTCGGGTACGACAGCGGCCGGCGTTACGCAGTCGATGGCGCTGCCTAGCAACCTGACGATCCTCGACACCGGTGGCGGGGCCGCGAACGGCAACGTCGTCACCTGGCCGGCCGCGGACCTGGCCGGAGGCGACAGCAGGTCGGTGAGCGTGACCGCCCAGGTGGCCAGCGGTGCGCCTGGGTCGACGTTCACCACGACCACCACTACCCAGGCGGCGGACTCGAGCTGCGCGAACGCGGGCAGTGTCTGTGCCGCAACAGACACCGACACCGTGCCCGGGCCACCGCCGACGACGACGCAGTACATCGCCAACCAGAGCGTCGAGACCAACAACACGGGCTGGACCGGGCTCTACAACTCGGTGTCGAGGTCGAGCCGGGTCACGAACGATGCCTATGACGGCACGGCGTCGCTGCAGGCGGTGCGCGCCACCACCACCCAGGGCTCGGCCGGAATCAACGCGAAGCCGAGCCCCGTCGGGGCGACCACCGCCGGTCTGAGCTACGCAGGCAGCGTATGGGTCCGCAGCCAGACCCCAGGACAGTCGCTGGTCCTGCTGGTCAGGGAGGTCAACGCCACGGGAGGAGGCGTAGGCTCCTCCACCGCGAAGATCACCACTGCCGACACCTTGTGGCACCGGCTCGGCACGACGTACGTCGCCAAGGCCAGCGGCAACACGCTCGCGTTCAGCGTCTACGGGACCAACATCGCGGCAAACGGCTGGTTCCACATGGACCAGATGAGTCTGGTCAGCCCCAACTAAGCGGGCCCTCCCGGCCGGGCCCCGCGGCCAGCGATCTCTTGGCGCAACTTCACCCAGCGAACCCGTCGCGGCGTTCGGCCTCGCGGGTGATCTCGGTCAGCGACCGTTGGACTGCGGCCGTCCAGGAGCGGGCCACCACGTCGCCCCAGCGCTCGCCGGCCGACCAGAGATCGGTGCCCAGCTCGCCTGAGTACACCAGCCGGGTGGTGGCCCCTGGGAGCTCCTCCAGGGCGAAGGTCTCGACGACGTAGGGGACCGGCCCCCGGAGCAGCCGGAACGAGATCAGGCTCGGCGGCTCGAAGCGGACCGTCTCGACCGTGACTGCGGTGAGCCCGGCTGCGACGGGAGTCCGATGGGCCGCCAGCACCATCGCCTCCGAGCGCTCGAGTACCTCGACCTTCTTGCGCATCGCCCGCGTGGCCCGGACGGAGTACGGCGCTATGGCGACGTCGTACACCAGCTGGCGGGGCGCACGGATCTCGACCTCGATCGGGCCAAGTGCTCTGGTGCGGCGGCCAACGCCGAGATCGAGCGTGAGTCGGCCGGTGACCAGCCCGACGTACCCGGCCATGCCGCTGCCGAGAACGACGCCCCCGACGATCCGGCGCAACATGTCAGCCGCCTAGCTTGGCGAAGTCGATGAAGTCCTTGGCTGCCGGGGCTGACGGCATGGTGACGCTGGTGTAGGTGAAGTCCACCTTGCCCGAGCTGCTGCCACTGCCTCCGACGAGCTCGACCGGCTTCGCATCCTGCTTGTCGACATATAGCGAGCCGTCCTTTGTCGAAAGGGTCAGGCAGTCGACGCCGTTGACCGTCTTTGGTGCGCCCTTCTTCACGGTGCCGTTGGGGGAGAGGACCTGGTCTGTGACGAACTTCCTCGAGGCCAGGTCCAGCAAACCCCTGAGCTGGGCGGCGGAGGTGTCAGCCTTGATCCACCGGCCATTGATGACCGTAATGATCTGTTGCGCCTGCGCTCCAGCCTGCGCCTTCCAGAAGGAGTCGCTGCCCTTGAAGTAAACGGCCCCGCCGACGCGCTCTATGTCCATGTCCGCGCCGTTGAACGTGATCGTGCCGAGCGAGTCGGAGCCCGAGAAGCTCAGGTCCAGGCCCAACCTTTCGCCAGTCGAGCTGACGGTGCCCTTGGCCCGGACCGGATTGTTCCCGCCGACGTAGGCCTGGGACTTGCGCAACAGCTGTTGGGCGGAGAGCTTGGACAGACCGGGATCGCTCGTCGCGCCACCGCAACCCGAGGTCACGGCCAGCGAGATCAGCGCCACAGCTAGCAGCAAGCAGGTACGCATGCCAGAAGGCCCCCCGTGGTTGGCCGGCACATGAGTGCCGTGAGCTCGTCTCGGGGCCAGACCTTACGTCACCCAGCGCCCCCACGGTCGGATCAGACTGGTCGCCGGCATCGTTGCGGCGTGTTGGACGAGGGTTTCGTCCCGGATCGGAGTCTCATGGTCTCCTCACCTTGGAGGATTCGATGGGCAGCACGTCCACCGTACTGGCCGGCCGGCCGGCGGTCTTCGAGAGCCTGGTCGTCTGTTCCTGCGGACAAGGCCTGGACGCCTGCTCGACCGAGCACTGCCCGCGTTGCGGCTGCACGCTGCGCTGACTCCTGCCGCCGTACCCTCGATAAGGTGACAGCCCCACAACAGCTTGACGGGCAGCACACACATGCCAGGAGGGGTCACGGTGGCGACGCAGGGTGAGACCCGCACGGTGAACGTGTGGACCCTGCCCAACATGATCAGCATGCTCCGCCTGCTGGGCGTGCCGCTCTTCTTGTGGCTGGTCCTGGGTCCCAAGGCCGACGTCTGGGCACTGGTCGTGTTGCTGCTTTCCGGCTTCACCGACTGGCTCGACGGCTACCTCGCCCGGCGGCTCAACCAGCAGTCAAAGCTGGGCGAGATTCTGGACCCGGTGGCCGACCGCCTCTACATCCTGGCGGTGATCGTCGGACTCGGCTTCCGTCACATCGTCCCGTGGTGGGTGGTCGTGGTGATTCCGGCACGAGATGCCTTCTTGTGGCTGTTGGTGCCGTTCCTGCGCACTAGGGGGTACAGCGCTCTACCAGTGCACTTCCTTGGCAAGGCTGCCACCGCGAACCTGCTGTATGCCTTCCCGTTGCTGTTCGTCGGCGAGGGTTCGAGCACCCCCGCAACGCTGGCGAAGATCTTCGGCTGGGCCTTTGCCATCTGGGGGATGGGACTGTACTGGTGGGCGGGCCTGCTCTATGCCTGGCAGGTCCGCAAGCTGCTGGCGGACCGAGACAGACGGGCACCGGCCGTCGATGCCGGGTAAGCCATTTCCGCCTCAGGTCACCACGGACCTGCTCGACTACCTCTCCAAGCACACCCTGGACGAGGACTACCAGGCACTCGCGCGCAACGGGCGTACGACGAAAAGCCGCGCCGAACGCAGAAGGGGAGCCTGGACCGCCGCGCTGGTGGTTGCCCTGTTCGCGCTCCTGGTGATCACCGCAGCCGTCCAAACCTCCCGTAACGCAGTCTCCGCGGCAGCGGAACGCCAGGGTCTGGTCGGGCAGCTGAAGACCAGGCAGGGCAGCCTCATCGCCGACCAACGGCTGGCGTCCCAGCTGCGCATCGAGACTGCGACGCTGGAGGCCCGGGCCGTGGACAACAGCCGCAGCGCCACGGGTCTGCTGGCACAGGTCCGCACGCTTTCGCTGCTCACCGGGACTCAGGCCGTCGCCGGGCCGGGCGTACGGGTCGTCGTCGACGACGCCCCGCGTGCCACCAGCGCCCGGCAGCAGGTGCTCGACACCGACCTGCAGCACCTGGCCAACGGGTTGTGGGAGGCCGGCGCGGAGGCGATCGCGATCAACGGACAGCGGCTGACCAACCTCTCGTCGATCCGGCACGCCGGTAGCGCGATCACGGTGAACTACCGGTCGTTGAGTCGGCCCTATACCGTGCTCGCGATCGGCAACCCCAACACGCTGCCGGCGCGGTTTGCCGACACCTCCAGCGGACAGGCGTGGTTGGATCTTCAAAATCAGGTGGGACTGCAGTTCACCATGCGCACCGAGGAGTCGTTGACGTTGCCCTCAGCCAATGTGGCGCCCCTTCAGTACGCCGTCCGGGCACCCGCGTCGAAGGGCGGCCGCTGATGATCGCCGTGCTCGGGCTGGTCGTCGGAGTCGTGCTCGGCCTGCTGCTCAGACCCGAAGTACCCCTCTGGCTCGAGCCCTATCTACCGATCGCGGTCGTCGCCGCGATGGACGCGGTGTTCGGCGCCCTGCGTGCCTTTCTCGATGGGATCTTCGACGACAAGGTGTTCGTTATCTCATTCGTGAGCAACGTGCTCATCGCCTCGATGATCGTTTTCCTCGGCGACAAGCTGGGCGTGGGTGCGCAGCTTTCGACCGGAGTAGTCGTGGTCCTTGGCATCCGGATCTTCTCCAACGTGGCCGCGATCCGACGCCACGTCTTTCACGCATGAGCCTGCTGCACAGCGACGGGCCCGAGTCGATTCCCGAGGCGACGGGACCGAGCGGACTCGACCGGCTGAAGCACGCACTGCTGCGTCCCTCACGTGGCCAGGCGGTGGTGGCCGTCCTGTTGGCTGTGCTGGCCTTCGCCGCAGTCACGCAGGTCCGGATGAGCCGCTTGAACGACCCGTACGCCGGGATGCGTCAGGCGGATCTCGTCCAGGCACTGAGTGGCCTCTCCGCCGCGTCCGCGCGAGCCCAGAGCGACATCGCCACCTTGCAACGCACGCGGGACTCCCTGCTCAGCAGCACCCAGCGGCGTTCGGCTGCGATTGCCCAGGCCCGCAAGGAGGTCACCGCCCTCGGCATCCTGGCCGGGACGATCCCGGCGACGGGCCCCGGCGTCCAGATCACCGTCAGCGACCCCAAGCACAGGCTGAGCATCAACCATCTCCTCGACGGCATCGAGGAACTGCGTGACGCTGGCGCGGAGGCGATGCAGCTCAATGGCACCGTGCGGATCGTGGCGCAGACCTCGTTCGAGGACGCGACCGGCGGGATCCTGGTCG
>JALZBH010000030.1:362-17964 GCA_030947625.1 Actinomycetota bacterium | reverse complement strand
GCTCATGGCCACAGAAGCGTTTGTGTACGACGCAATCCGCACCCCTCGCGGCAAGGGCAAGAAGGACGGCGCCCTCCACGAGGTGAAGCCGGTCGACCTGGTCGTCGGGCTGCTCGACGAGATCCGTAAGCGCAACGACGGCTTCGACCCCGGCCGCGTCGACGACGTGGTGCTCGGCGTGGTCTCGCCGGTGGGGGACCAAGGTGGGGACATCGCCAAGACTGCGGCGCTTGCGGCTGGCTATCCCGACACGGTGGCCGGCGTACAGCTCAACCGCTTCTGTGCGTCCGGCCTGGAGGCCGTCAACCAGGCCGCGAGCCGGGTGCGCGGTGGCTTCGAGGACCTGATCCTCGCCGGCGGCGTCGAGTCTATGAGCCGGGTGGCGATGGGGTCCGACGGTGGTCCGTGGGCGGCCGACCCGGCAACTGCGTTCGCCACCTCGTTCGTCCCACAGGGCGTCGGTGCCGACCTGATCGCGACATTGGGAGGCTGGGGTCGCGAGGACGTCGACGCGTTCGCCGTGGAGTCCAACGCCCGGGCCGCGAAGGCCTGGGCCAACGGCCTGTTCGCCAGCTCGGTGGTACCCGTGCGGGACCTCAACGGTGTCACCGTCCTCGATCGCGACGAGTTCATCAAGCCCGAGTCCACCATCGAAGGGTTGTCCCGGCTCAAGCCCAGTTTTGCCGCGATGGGCGAACAGGCCGGCTTCGACTCGGTAGCGTTGGAGAAGTACCACTGGGTGGAGAAGATCGACCACGTGCACCATGCCGGCAACAGCTCCGGCATCGTCGACGGTGCGGCGATCGTCGCGATCGGCAACGAGACGGTGGGCGAGGACCTCGGCCTGACGCCACGTGCGCGGATCGTCGCGGCGGCAGTCTCCGGCTCCGACCCGACGATCATGCTCACCGGCCCCGCGCCGGCCAGTCGCAAGGCGCTGGCCAGGGCCGGGCTCAAGGTCGAGGACATCGACCTGTTCGAGATCAACGAGGCCTTCGCCGCGGTGGCGATGCGGTTCATGAGGGACCTAGGCATCTCCCACGAGGTCACCAACGTCAACGGCGGAGCCATTGCCATGGGCCATCCCCTGGGCGCGACCGGTGCGATGATCCTGGGCACCTTGGTCGACGAGCTCGAGCGCCGCGACCTCAAGCGCGGCCTGGCCACCCTGTGCGTCGGCGGCGGGATGGGAATCGCCACGATCGTCGAGCGGATCTGAGAGAGGACTGGATTCGATGACCGAGGCTGCCGACCGGAACGGCCCGCAGAGCGCGGTGAGGTACGAGCGCGGTGACGACGGGATCGTCGTACTCACCCTCGATGACCCCACTGCCCGGGCCAACACGATGAACGAGCTCTACAAGGAGTCGATGAGCAAGGTCATCGACAGGCTGTACGCCGAGAAGGACGGCTTGGCCGGAGTGGTCCTCACCAGTGCCAAGAGGACATTCTTCGCGGGCGGCAACCTCCACGCGATGCTGGCCGCCGGGCCCGAGGACGCGGGCACGGTCTTCGAGATGGCCGAGGCGATCAAGGCCGATCTTCGCCGCCTCGAGACCTTCGGCAAACCGGTCGTTGCCGCGATCAACGGTGCCGCTCTCGGCGGTGGGCTGGAGATCTGCCTCGCCTGCCACCACCGGATCGTGGTCGACGACACGAAGGTCGAGCTGGGCCTGCCCGAGGTCACCCTGGGCCTGCTGCCTGGCGGCGGCGGAGTCACCCGGGTCACCCGGATGCTGGGCATCCAGGCGGCGCTGATGGAGGTGCTGCTGGTCGGCACCCGGTTCAAACCGGCTCGGGCCAAGGAGCTGGGCCTGGTCGACGAGAGTGTGGACACCGTTGCGGAGCTGGTACCGGCGGCGAAGGCCTGGATCCGGGCGCATCGCGATGACCCCGAGGCGGCGACCAACCCTTGGGACCGGGAGGGCTTCAAGATTCCGGGCGGCTCTCCGGCTAGCCCTTCGTTCGCGGCGGTGTTGCCGGCATTCCCCGCGATGTTGCGAGCCCAGGCGAAGGGTGCGGCGTACCCGGCCACGCAGGCGATCATGTCGGCCGCCGTCGAGGGCGCGCAGGTCGACTTCGAGACCGCGAGCCGCATCGAGTCGCGCTACCTGGCGCACCTGGTCACCGGGTCGAACTCCAAGAACATGATCCAGGCGTTCTTCTTCGACCTCTCCGCCATCAGCTCGGGGTCGCAGCGGCCCGAAGGACAAGGGGGCGCCGCGAAGTTCACCGTCACCAAGGTGGGGGTGCTCGGCGCGGGGATGATGGGCGCCGGCATTGCCTACTCGTGTGCCCGGAGCGGTATTGAGGTAGTGCTCAAGGACGTCTCCCAGGAGGCCGCCGAGAAGGGCAAGGCGTACTCCGAGCAGCTGCTGGCCAAGGCCGTCGAACGCGGCAAGCTCGAACCTGCGAGGGCAGCGGAGGTGCTCGACCGGATCACCGCGACAACGGAGCCGAACGTCCTCAGGGGCTGCGACCTGGTCGTCGAGGCGGTCTTCGAGGATCCCGCGCTGAAAGCCAAGGTGTTCCGCGAGATCCAGGACGTGGTCAATCCCGACTCGTTGCTGTGCTCGAACACCTCCACTCTGCCGATCACCGGTCTCGCCGAGAGCGTGAACCGCCCGGAGGACTTCGTCGGGCTGCACTTCTTCTCCCCGGTCGACAAGATGCCGCTCGTCGAGGTCATCCGGGGCGAGAAGTCCTCCGATGCCGCCGTGGCGCGCGCTGTCGACGTCGTAATGCAGATCCGTAAGACGCCGATCGTGGTCAACGACAGTCGAGGGTTCTACACCAGCCGAGTGATCGGCACGATGGTCAACGAGGGTCTGGCGATGCTTGCTGAGGGTGTGCACCCGATGTCGGTCGAACGGGCGGCGACGCAGGCCGGCTATCCCGTGGGGCCGCTGCAGCTCTCCGACGAGCTCAACCTCGAGCTGATGGCCAAGATCCGTGCGGCCACCAGGGAGGCGGAGTCCGCTGCCGGTGTCGCTTCGAGCGAGCACCACGCCGACGTCGTGGTCGACGCGATGATCGAGGCCGGACGGCCGGGACGGCTGCGTGGCGCCGGGTTCTACGAGTACGACGAGGACGGCCGGCGTCAGGGTCTGTGGCCGGGTCTCGCCGAGATGTTCGCGCCGAACGAACAGCCAGCCGAGATCGCCGACCTCAAGGACAGGTACCTCTTCATCGAGGCGCTCGAGACCGCGAAGTGCTTCGAGGAGGGCGTGATCGAGTCGTCAGCAGCGGCCAACATCGGCTCGATCATGGGCATCGGCTACCCACCTCTGACCGGTGGCACCGTCCAGTTCATGCAGGGGTACGACCCAACGACTGACCCAGGACGAGCGGAGTCGACTGAACGGGGGCTTTCGGGCTTCGTCGTGCGGGCCCACGAGCTCGCCGCGAAGTACGGCGACCGGTTCCGGCCGACCTCAGGGCTGGTCAAGCTCGCCGAGCAAGGCGGCTCGTTCCCCGCGTGAGTGCCAATCGGCGACGTCTCGGCGAGAAAAGCGTGCACTAGCGGCCGAGCTCGCCTGCACAGACGAGTAGCTGGTGCTGTACGTCGGCGGCGACCTTGGTGCTGCGCTGCAACAGGTCGTCGACCAGGGCCTGCTTGGCATCGGCCTGGTTGATCTTGTTGGCGCAGGCCGCGAAGTCCTTGTCATTGATCGTGTGCGGGCGGACCTGGTCGAACTTCACCGCCTCGAGCCTGCCGTAGTCGACGCACCCGAAGTAGGCATCGGCGTACGGCTTGACGAGCGCTGGCTTGGGCGACTTCTGGTTCTTCGGGTCCATCTGCAGAGATGCCGTGAGGACCCCGGCGCTGACCAGCTTCGGCGCGCCGACCGCAGCCACCCACTTGTCGGCGACACAGGTGGCCTCTCTTGCGGTCATGCCCCCCAACTGGAACGACGTCGCGATCGAGTGGGCCGCCTTCTTCTCCTTGGCGGTCAGCGGATGGGAGCTGCCCGCGCCACAGCCTGTGACCAGCACCGCCGCGACCACGACAACGGCCCCTAGGGACAGCCGCCTGGTCATGCTTTCCGGGTCACTTCTTCGCCGAGTCCTTCTGGCATTGCAGGAGCTTGGGGGTCAGCGTCTTCTGCAGCTGGGGCTCGGACTTCTTGGTCAGCGAGTCCACAATGACCCTCTTGTACGTCGGCTTGTCCAGTACCTTCCCGATACACGTTGCCAGCTTGGCCTCGTCGATCTTCGGGTCCTGCTTGGCCATGGCCTTGGCCTGGCTGGACGCGTAGTCCACGCAGGCGAGGTAGGCGTCGGCGAACTTTCCGGCCAGGTCCGGGGGAAGCTGCAGGCTCTGCTTGTTGACCGAGCTGTCCGCGTTGACCACCTTGGCCTTCTTCAGCGCCGGGACGCCGGCATCGTGGACGAACTTGTCGGCGAAGCAGGAGATCGCCTTCTTCGGCACCCCGCCGCTCGACGAAGCCTGGTAGTAGGCGACCAGGTTGTGGGACACCTTGGTCTCGTCGGCACTGAGCTTGGGCGAGCTACTGCCACCGCACGCGCTGGTCACGAGCATCAGGACGAGCGGTGCGCAGAACGCGAGGAGGACCTTCTTCATGGTCGATAAGCCTGCCTTATCGGACTCCGGGCGCCATGGGCGGGGTCTCGACCGATGGTGAGCGCGGGGTAACGGCTACTTGCCCGCTGAACTTGCTGCCCATCCATCAGCTCGGCATCTCGTGCCCGCCGAGACCATGTCTCCGCGGATCGGTGCTGGAACAATGTCACGCATGCCGAGCCGAATCGCTGTCATCGCAATCGACGCCGTGCAACCCCGACTGATGGCCGACTTTTGGTGCAACGTCTTGGGATGGCACGTGGTCGAGGAGGACGACGGGGTGATCAGCATCGCGCCGACCGACGGCGCGTGGCCGACGATCGACGTGCTGGAGGTTGCTGAGGAGAAGGCTCTCAAGAACCGTCTGCACCTCGATCTGCGCGCCGACGGTGTGTCGACGACGGACGAGGTTGAGCGACTTCTGAGTCTGGGCGCGCGCCCGGTCGACGTAGGGCAGGGGCCGGACGTGAGCTGGGTGGTGCTAGCCGACCCGGAGGGGAACGAGTTCTGCCTGCTCTCGCGGTCGGTCCAAGAGATGTAGTTGGCTAGGGTCAGATTATGGACTTCTCTCCCTCGCGACGAGCGGCGGAGCTCTCCGCCATGGTTGCGGACTTCATCGAGAACCAGGTCGAGCCGGTGCAGGAGGAGTACCACCGCCAGGTCACGCAGGCCTGCGCCGGCGGGCCGTGGGAGGATTCTCCGATCCTGGCTGACCTGCGGGAGAAGGCTCGAGCGAAAGGACTGTGGAACCTCTTTCTCCCAGAGCAGCACGCGGGCAAGTACGCCGAGCGCTTCGGCACTCACGGCGGGCAGGGCCTGAGCAACGTGGACTACGCCCCGATCGCCGAGCTGACCGGAAGGTTGACCCGGCTGGCGCCGTACGTCTTCAACGTGCAAGCCCCCGACAGCGGCAACATGGAGGTCTTGCTCAAGTACGGCACCGACGAACAGAAGCGGGACTGGCTCGAGCCGTTGCTCGACGGCCGGATCCGCTCGGCCTTCACGATGACCGAACCCGGCGTAGCCTCCTCCGACGCGACGAACATGGCCGCCACGGCCGTCGTGGACGGGGACGAGGTGGTCCTGAACGGGCGGAAGTGGTGGTCCACAGGGGTGGGCCATCCGGACTGCAAGATCCTGGTGTTCATGGGCCTCGGCGACCCGGAGGGGGAGCGGCATCGCCGCCACACGATGGTGCTGGTGCCGACGGAAACGCCCGGGGTCCGGGTCGAGCGCATGCTCAACACCATGGGTTCGTACGACGAGCCGGTGGGCCACGGCGAGGTCAGCTTCGCCGATGTCCGCGTGCCCGCAGCCAACATCCTGCTCGGCGAGGGGCGCGCCTTCGAGATCGCCCAGGGCAGGCTCGGCCCCGGACGCGTGCACCATTGCATGCGACTGATCGGCCAGGCCGAGGTGGCCCTGGAGCTGGCGGTCACCCGCGGGCTGTCCCGGACGGCGTTCGGCAAGTCGCTCACCGCCCTGGGTGGCAACGGCGAGCGGATCGCCGATGCCCGGATGGCGATCGACCAGGCCCGGCTGCTGGTGCTGAACGCGGCCTGGAAGCTCGACGCCGGCGGTCCGGCACTCAGCGAGGTGAGCCAGATCAAGGTGGTCGTGCCCAACATGGCGCAACGGGTGATCGACCTGGCCATCCAGCTGCACGGTGGCGCCGGACTCTGCGACGACTTCCCGCTTGCGGGGATGTGGACCAACGCCCGCGCTCTGCGGCTCGCTGACGGACCCGATGAGGTGCACCGCGCCGTGGTTGCCCGGCTGGAGATCGGCAAGTATCGATGAGGGTGCTGGTCACCGGTGGGGCTGCCGGGCTCGGGGCGGCTCTGGTAGGCGCGTTCGAAGCGCGCGGCGACTCGGTGCTGGTGGCGGACGTGTCGGTCGCCGACGGCCCCTCGCGGATCCATCTCGACGTGCGATCGGAGGAGGACTGGTCCGCGGCGTTGAGCCGGGTCGAGCGCGAGTGGGGCGGGCTCGACGTACTCGTGAACAACGCCGGCATCGCCGGTGGCGGACGGGTGGAGCTGTGCACGATGGCGGAGTGGGAGGAGATCACCGCGGTCAACCTGTTCGGGGTGGTGCGAGGGACACGGACGTTCGTGCCGATTTTCAAGCGGCAGCGGTCGGGTCACGTCGTCAACGTCGCGTCGTTGGCGGGGCTGGTGCATCCGGCCGGGATGGGGTCCTACAACGCGGTCAAGGCCGGGGTGGTGGCGTTCAGCGAGACGATCGGGCATGAGCTGGCGGCGTACGACGTCAAGGCCAGCGTGGTGTGCCCGTCGTACTTCCGGACGAACCTGATGACCTCGATGCACGGCAGCGACCGGGCTGTCGGAGAAGTGGTCGCGCACATGGTCGAGTCATCGCCGAGTGGTGCCGCGGACATTGCGGCGGCCGTGCTGGAGGGGATGGCTCGCGGAGACGAGGTGATCGTGCCCGACGAGGCGGCCCGAAGGGCGGTGTCTCTCAAGCAGCGCGACCGGGCGGCGTACAACGCCATGATGCGGGCCCAGGCTGCCAAGCTGGACGCGATCGACGCTCGGCCGGCCGCGTCGCGGGCCGCGAGCTCGGACCCCGGGTGACCGGGATCGAGGGCGCCGGCGCGCTGCGCGACGAGGACGCGTTCGAGGTCGATGCAGTGGTGCAATGGCTGCGCTCGCAAGGCGATCAGATCGCGGTGCCGGTGTCGGTGCAGCAGTTCGTCGGCGGTGCGTCCAACTTGACCTACTCACTGCGCTCCTGCGATCGGGACCTGATCCTGCGGCGGCCGCCGGGCGGCCACAAAGCCAGGGGTGCTCACGACATGAGCCGCGAGTTCCGGATCCAGGCAGCGTTACAGGAGCCGTTCGGCCTGGTCCCGGCGATGGTGGCACTGTGCGAGGACGAGTCGGTGATCGGCTCGCCCTTCTATGTGATGGAGCGGCTCGACGGCATCATTCCGCGACGCGACTTTCCGCCCGGCGTACGCCTCGATGAGCAGCAGGTCCGGGCGCTGTGCACCAACGCTCTGGACACGCTGATCGCCTTGCACCGCGTCGACGCAACTCTTCCGGAGCTGGCCGAGCTCGGCAAGGGCAGCGGGTACGTCGAACGGCAGGTGTCCGGCTGGTCGGAGCGGTATCGCCAGTCGCGCACCGACGACGCAGGGGACTACGAGCAGGTGATGGCCTGGCTTGGCGGACACCGACCCGATGACGTCGCGAGCTGTCTGGTCCATAACGACTTCCGGTTCGACAACCTGGTTCTCGACCGGTCCGACCCGACCCGGCTGATCGGCGTACTCGACTGGGAGATGGCCACGCTCGGCGACCCGTTGATGGATCTAGGCGGCATGTTGGCCTACTGGGTGCAGGCCGACGACGACGAGTTCTACCGCCAGTTCCGTCGCCAGCCGACGCACCTGCCGGGGATGCTCACCCGCGCCGAGGTGCTCGGGTACTACTGCGACACGACGGGTTTCGACATCGACCCTGACCAGTGGTTGTTCTACGAGGTGTTCGGCCTGTTCCGGCTGGGCGTGATCGCCCAGCAGATCTACTACCGCTACTTCCACAAGCAGACCACCAACGAGGCATCTGCCGTCTTCGGTCCGGCGGCTGCGTACCTCGAGCAGCGCTGTCGCCGGCTGATCGGTGCGTAGATGGGTCAGATCCTGCTGGTCCGTCATGCTCAGGCGTCCTGGGGTGCCGAGGACTACGACGTGCTGTCCGAGAGGGGTCACCAGCAGTCGGTGTTGCTCGGGGACGCCTTTGCAGCAAGGGGAATCGTGCCTTCCCGGGTCGCACACGGCACCCTGCGTCGGCAACGAGAGACCGCAGAGCTGTGCGCGCAGGCGGCCGGCTGGGACGTGACACCCCTGGTCGACGGTGCCTGGGACGAGATCGACGCGCTCGGGATCGCCGCCGTCGTACCGATTCAGGTCCCGGGCGAGCCCTCGCGTCGACAGTTCCAGGAGTGGTTCGAGCAGGGCATGACCCGCTGGTCCGCTGGCTTCCACGACGCGGAGTACGCCGAGTCCTGGCCGGCGTTCTCGGCTCGGGCCTTGGCTGCCCTGGCGTGGGCTACCGGGTTGCCGGGCACCACGGTGGTGTTCAGCTCCGGGGGCCCGATTGCCCGTGTCGTGGCCGAGCTTCTCGCTCCAGAAGATGCCGCAGCGCTTTACCACCGCCTCAACCCCGTGTGTGTGAACACCGGCATCACCCGGGTCGTCACCGGCAGACGCGGCGTCACGATGGTGTCCTTCAACGAGCACGCGCATCTTGACGGCGTACCCGGGATGCTCACCTACCGCTGAGGCCTGCAAGGGTGCAGCCATGGCGAAGACGATCCTGGTTACCGGGGCGAGCGCTGGACTCGGAGCCGAGATGGCGCGTCAGTTCGCCGACCTCGGGTACGACCTGGCGTTGTGTGCCCGGCGTACCGACAAGCTCGAGCAGCTCAGAGCAGAGATCCTTGCCCAGCACCGTGGTCACCGGATCGAGGTCCGCGCGCTCGACGTGACCGAGGACGACCGGGTCTTCGACGTCTTCTGGGCGTTTGCCCGGGACTTCGGCGCACTTGACCGGGTCATCGTGAATGCGGGGGTGGGCAAGGGTGCAGTGATCGGCACCGGACGGTACGACGCCAACCGGAAGACTGCGATGACGAATTTCGTCGCCGCCCTCGCTCAGGCCGAGGCGGCGATGGAGATCTTCCGGGAGCAGAACAGCGGTCACCTGGTGATGATCAGCTCGATGTCCGCGATGCGCGGGTTGCCCAAGATGCTGACGACGTACGCCGCCACCAAGGCCGGTGTGGCCCACCTCGCCGAGGGGCTTCGTGCCGAGCTGCACGGCACTCCGATCAAGGTGACCGTGCTCTACCCGGGCTACATCGCGTCGGAGATGAACGACCGGAACCCGGGATCGACCCCGATGATGACCTCGACCGAGAAGGGCGTCCGGGCGATGGTTTCCGCGATCGAGAAGGAGAAGTCCTCCGCGTGCGTGCCGGCATGGCCCTGGGCGCCGCTGTCGGTGGCGATGCGGCACGCACCGCTGCCGCTGTTCAAGAAGCTGCTGTGACCCCGGCCCGGGTCAGGAACGACCCGACAAGCGCGGGAGTGGCCTGTTCGGCCAGTGCGACCGCCCACGACTCGGGGATGTCGAGGGCGGAGTAGCCCTGCCGCCCTGCGGCGGTCGTGGCGGTCAGCGTGGCGAGTCCGGCGCGGCGCTGGAAGAAGCTCTGGGTGATGTTCCAGCCGATGATGCCTTGCCGTTGGAGCGCGTCGCGCCGACCGCGAAATGACCCGCTGCGCACGACCAGGTACTCACCGGTGAGCGCATGTCCCAGACGGGCGTACCGGTCGCGGGCCAGCAGAGCACCGGGCAGCAGCGCAAGAAGCGCCACCGGCACCCACCACAGTGGCCACAGGCCGCCGAGGCCGCCGGCGAGCACCGCAGCCGGAAGTACGCCGGAACCGAGCAGCGCCCGGGTATACCGACGGCGCCGAGCGGCCGGCCCGTGTGACCCGAGCGGCACCGTGAACGGGCCCGCTTCGCCGAGGACGTACTCCCCGACACCGACCACCACCGCCCGTGGGGCCGCCGGCACCAGCGGAGAGCTACCCCGCTCCCGCCGGCCGAGGCCGGTGACGATGGCGCTCAACCGGGCGCCACCCGCCAGTCTCAACCCGAGCGGCTCGTGAATCTCGAGCCCGCGGATGCGCTCGCGGTCGATGCTGGTCTCACGGGTGGTGAACAGCCCCCGGCGGACGTGGTAGGAGCGGTTGCCTCGGTCACGCAGGAGGGTGAACCCCCAGTTCGCCGCGAAGTAGCCGAGCACTGCCAGGACTGAGACCAGCACCAGAGCAGTGACGATGCCGCCGACGACTGCCAGGACCAAGGGCAGCCGAGTGACCGCATGACCCACCGTGCGTTCGGGTGCACCGGGCAGCCCGCGCAGCGTCTGGCTCAAGAAGCCCAGTGCGCCCAGAGCGATCACCAGCCCCGAGGTGGTCAGCGGGGCATACCTGGCCCACCGTGGGTCGAGTCGGAGCACCACCTCGTCGTCGACCGGTGCCGGTTGCCGTGCGGTCGCGGGCTCGGCGGGCTGTGCTGTCGTCGGCTGGGCGGTCCCGCGGTGCAGCAGCTGACCGCGGAGCCGATGCGCGTGGTCGCTCGCCAAAGAGTCCAGCACGATCCGCTCGTCGCCTCGTTTGACCGCACTGCCGGTGCCGATCTGTACCTTGGCCAGCCCGAGCACCCGGTGGATCAGCGACGAGGTCAGCTCTACCGTGCGAACCCGGTCCAACGGTGCGGTGAGCACGTTGCGGTTGACCAGTCCTCGGCGGAGCTGGATCTGGCCGTCGGCGATCCTGTACGACGTGGTGGCGAACCGGGCGACCCCGAGAAGGATCGGGATCGCAACGCCGCCCAGGTGCCACCAGAACCCGTTGCCGCTGCTGTTGCCGACGAAGAAGATGCCGATGATCGCGGGCAGGAACCTGAGCAGCTCGTTCACCGGATGCACCAGCAGCATCCTGACGTCGAGCCGGGCCCAGGTGGTCGGCTCTCCAGAAGGCGCAGTCCAGCTCATGTGGCGTCTCCGGCTTCGGCCCCGGTACGGCGGGTCAAGTCGTCGACCAGCTGTTCGGCCAGCCGGCGGTCGAGTCCGTGGATCTGCAGCGGGCCGGCCGCCGATGCGGTCGTGACGGTCACCGAGGCTAGGCCGACCAGCCGGCCGATCGGCCCCTGGTTGAAGTCGACGGTCTGCACCCGTGACATCGGCGCGATCCGCCGCTCCCGGGTCAGCCAGCCGGTCTGGGTGTACACGGCGCTCTCGCTGACCTCCCATCGGTGCACCTGGTAGCGGATCGCCGGCATCGCAACCAGATAGGCAATCGCTGCCACGGCGTACCCGATCCAGGCCCAGGCCGGCACCGGGAACCAGTTCCACAGATCGGAGACGAGGAACAGCACCCCGGCACCGACCAGAACCTGGACCAGCGCCGACGCGGTCCACAGCACCCGGGCTTTGGGAGAGACCCGATGGGCCGGATCGCGTAACCGGGACTCCCTCACCGCCTCAGCCTAGGGAAACCCCACGCCCGCCCGCCGCCACCCCCGCCGACCCGGCTCTTGCGTGCAGGTGTTGTACGCCGACCCGGCTCTTGCGTGCAGGTGTTGTACGCCGACCCGGCTCTTGCGTGCAGGTGTTGTACGCCGACCCGGCTCTTGCGTGCAGGTGTTGACGGGCCGAAGGGCCCATCGGAGGCCCCGTCCCCGCTGAACCTGCTAGGAAACCTGCACGTAAGAGCCGGATGGGTGGTGAAGAGCCGCACGTAAGAGCCGGATGGGCGGTGAAAAGCCGCACGTAAGAGCCGGATGGGCGGTAAGCGGCGCGATCAGGGGGCGGTGAGGAGGGTAAGCAGCTGGGCGCCATCGGGTACGCCGAGGCCGGTGCACGGGTCCCAGCCCGGACCGGCGTTGTAGGCGCCGTTGTTGCCGGAGGTGATGTCGCGGAAGCCGGGGGCAGTCGCGCCGGCCTTCGCGGCGGCGTACAGCTTCGGCTGCAACAGCCCGAACCTCTTGCCGGCCGACTGGGCCAGCCGCGCGACCAGCCCCGCCCACAACGGGGCCACCGCGCTGGTCCCGCCGATCACGCTGGGCTGGCCATCGACGTACACCTGGTAGCCGGTCTGCGGGTCGGCATCACCGGCGACATCGGGTACCCCGCGCCCACCGGCCGAGCCGCCACTGCGCCCTGGTACGCCGGCGGCCGACTGCCACGCCGGCAAAGCGAACACCCCACTGACCCCGCCACCGGTGGCACCACCGCTGGCACCGTCGTTCCACACCGTCTCGCTGGTCACAATGGCCGCCGTCGGGTCGGCTCGCAGGCTGGTACCACCACACCCGAGCACGTGCGGGCTCGACGCCGGGAAGTCGACATGTACGCCGGCTCCGCCGTCACTGCTCCCCGAGTCGCCGGCGGCTGCGGTGACCGTTACTCCTAGGGAAACCGCATCGGCGAACGCCGAGTCCATCGCCGTACGCGCCTGCGCGGTCCAGGCGCCCTCGCTCTGTCCCCAGCTGATGCTCATCGCGGTCGGTGTCGGGTTCGCATGGGCAGCCTGGCTCACCGCATCGAGGAAACCGGCGTCGGTGTTCGGCGCGAAGTACACGACGATGTCGGCCTTCGGCGCGACTCCGCCCACCACCTCGATGTCGAGCAGGACCTCCCCGTCGGCACCCTGAGGGTCCTGGCCCGGCCGGTTGGCGGCTCCGTCGAGGCCCACCGCCCTAACCGTCGGGGTCGGCAGCTTGAGCCCGGCGAAGTACGTATCCAGGTCGGACTGGGCGAACCCACCACCGAGCTCGATGATCGCGACTGTCTGGCCGGCACCGTCTGTGCCGGCAGGCATGTCGTAGATCGCCGCCAGCTGCGGCGGGGTGTAGCTGGTGGAGGCTGCCCTGGCGACCAGATGCCGGGTGTCGGCCTGGGGCCGGTCGTCCAACCCGAGTACGGCGATCACGACGCCGTCGAGCGCAGCGGGCACACTGAGCTCGCCGTGGCGGCGACGGCCACCGGTGTCGGTTTCGGACAGGCTGGTGCCGAACAGTCGCTCCATCGTCGAGACCTGCGCGCTCACCCGGATCCGCCGCGACCCGGGGTCGACCTCCAGGATCTGCACCCCCGCGTCGACCAGGGTGCGTTGGACCAGCTCGACATCGGCCGGGTCCGCGCCGTACCCCTCGGCCAGGAGTGCTTTCGACATCGGCTGGAACTCCGCCGACGCAGGCGGCAGCGCGGCCCGCCTGCGCAGTACGACGGTCGCCTCGACCGGCCGCTCCGGAGGGCTCGAGCGGAGCTGCTCGCCCGTCACCGGATCGCGGTTGCTGCCGGTCAGGGGGACCCGAGACTCGTCCACTACCAATCCCTTCGACGCTCGGCGCGTAAGCCTGGTTCTCGACGCTACACCGGCGGCCACTCACGACCAGCCCGACTAGCATGGACCCATGTTGCGCACGATCTACGAAGCCGACCATGAGGCCTTCCGCGACTCGGTGCGGGAGTTCCTCGACCGTCACGTCAAGCCCAAGCTCGAGGACTACCAGAGCGAGCATGCGATCCCGCGCGAGTTCTGGCTGGAGGCCGGCAAGCAGGGGCTGCTCGGTCTCGAGGTTCCTGAGGAGTATGGCGGTTCGGCGGCCGGCGACTACCGCTTCAACGCAGTGCTCACCGAGGAGCTGGCCAAGGTCAACATGGCCTTCCCGAGCTGTGTGGGCATCCACGCCGACATCGTGGCGCCGTACCTGGTCCACCTGACCACCGACGAGCAGAAGCAGCGCTGGCTGCCCGGCTTCTGTAGTGGCGAGATCCTGACCGCGATCGCGATGACCGAGCCCGGCGGTGGGTCCGACCTGGCGGCACTGAAGACCACGGCCGTGCGCGACGGAAACGACTACGTGCTCAACGGGTCCAAGACGTTCATCACCAACGGCTACTCGGCCGACCTGGTCGTGGTCGCCGCGCGCACCAGCCCCGAGAAGAAGGCCCGCGGCATCACGCTGTTCGGCGTCGAGACCTCCAAGGAGGGTTTCTCCCGGGGTCGCAAGCTGGACAAGGTGGGCCAGGACGAGTCCGACACTGCCGAGCTGTCCTTCGAGGATGTCCGGGTCTCCGAGGCCGACATCATCGGCGAGCTCGACGGTGGCTTCATCCACATGATGCAGTGGTTGCCACAGGAGCGGCTGGGTTCGGCGATCACCAACCTTGCTCATGCTCGCCAGATTCTCGACGAGACGTTGGCCTACGCCCGGGAACGCAAGGCGTTCGGTCAGCCGATCGGAGCCTTCCAACACAACAAGTTCCTGCTCGCGGACCTGTTCACCCGCGTCGAGGTGACCCAGGCGTACGTCGACCAGTGCGTGCTTGCGCACACCGCCAAGAATTTGACCCCGATCGATGCCGCGAAGGCGAAGTGGTGGAGTGCCCAGGTGCAGAACGACGTACTCGACCACTGTGTGCAGCTGTACGGCGGTTACGGCTACATGAACGAGTACCGCGTCGCCCGGGCTTGGCGCGATGCCCGGGTCACCAAGATCTGGGCCGGTTCCAACGAGATCATGAAGGAACTGATCGGGCGCGACCTCGGCCTGTGAGGCTGTTCGCGGCACTCACGCCGCCGGATGGGGTGCTGGAGGACCTTGACGCGTTCCTGAGGCCGCGCAGGGAGGCGGCCGGGTTCCGCTGGACGGTCCCCGAGCAGTGGCATCTGACGCTTGCTTTCTTCGCGGCCGTTCCCGATCGTCGGCTCGACGACCTCCTCGAGAGGCTCGGCCGAGCAGCATCCCGCCGTACGCCGATGCGGTTGGCCGTGGCCGGCGGCGGTGCGTTTCCCCATGTGGGCAAGGCGAAAGTCCTCTGGGTCGGTATCCAGACCGACGAACACGACGGCGAAGAGCTTCGCCAGTTGGCGACCGGCTGCCGGGCCGCGGCGAGCCGCGCCGGGGTCGAGACTCAGGGAAACAGGTTCCGGCCGCACCTGACCCTGGCTCGGATCGGCCATCCCATCGAGACGAGCAGGTGGGTGCGGCTGCTGGACGCCTACTGCGGCCCCACTTGGCCCGTCGCCGAGGTCGCTCTGATTGCCTCACATCTAGGGGAGGGTCCCAGGCGCCGGCCACGGTACGAGACGATCGCGCAGCTGCCGCTGGGAACCAGGTAACAAGAACGCCCGGACCGATACCCTCCATGGGAGCGACCCCCGATCGAGGATCCGCCAGGCAGTCGGAGGACCGATGTACCACCTGCTTCGCGTCGCGTTGCCCGACGTACCCGGTTCGCTGGGACGGTTGGCCAGCGCAATCGGCGCCGCCGGCGGAAATATCGACGCGATCGAGATCGTGGAGCGCACCGGGGACGGCCGCGCCGTCGACGACGTGTTCTTGGCGACCGACTCCGGCGTTATGCCGGACAGCATCGTCTCCGCCTGCAATGGGTTGCTGGACGTGGATGTGCTCTGGATCAGCAGGTACGCCGCGGCCAGCAACATCACCCGTGACCTCGAGGTCGTCGAGGCGATGACGGCCGAGCCCGCGTTGGCACTGGACCGCCTCGTCGACCTGCTGCCGGCGACATTCATCGTCGACTGGGCGGCTCGGGTACGCCGGGCGGGCGCCGGCGCGGAGCTGCTCCACCGGACGAGTGCCGCGCCGAGACAGGTGCCCCACTCGCTTCGCTGGCCGACCCGAATGAGCAGCGGAAGCCGGCTGCCGCTCTCCGACGAGTACGCCGACCTGCTACTGGCCGGCTGTCCGCTCGGAGACGACGAGCTCGTCGTCGTCGGCCGGCGCGGCGGCCCGGAGATCCTCGACTCCGAGATTGCCCGACTCGGCCATCTGGTGTCGCTGGCCGAGTCGATCGCCAGGCAGCCCGGCGACCACTGAGCAGACGTACCCGGATCCAGAGATCTGGTCGGCGCCGGGGACTAGCGTGACCGAACGTGACCCTCCACCTCCACCGGGCGGATCGCACCGACCGTCTCGCCGACGGTCTCGCGCAGCTGCTGGTGACTCCTCTCGCCGACCCGTTCGCAGAGGAGTTCGTCGTCGTGCCGGCCAAGGGGGTCGAACGCTGGCTGACCCAGAGGCTCTCGCTTCACCTGGGAGTCGGTCCGCGTGGCGGGGACGGGGTGTGCGCGGGGGTCCGGTTCGTCAACCCGCGTTCGCTGATCGCTCTGTTGACCGGCACCGAGCTGACCGACCCGTGGGACCCGGACCGGATCGTCTGGCCACTGCTGAATGTGGTCGACCGGCATCTGGAGGCCCCGGAGCTGGCCATGTTGGCGAGGCATCTGGGAACCGGCCAGACCGGTGTCGAGGCGGAGCTGCGCCGAGGACGGCGGTACTCCGTTGCCCGCCGGATCGCCGGGCTGTTTGCGTCCTACGCGGTCCAGCGCCCGCAGCTGCTCGTCGACTGGCGCGGGGGCCGCGACACAGACGGCTCCGGACTGGCACTTGACACCGACCTCACCTGGCAGCCGCACCTGTGGCGGCTGCTCGTCGACCAGCTGCCCGACGACCCCCCGGACGTCCGGCACACGCGGGCTTTGGGTGCCCTGCGAGAGGACACCATGGTCGAACTGCCGTCCAGGCTGTCGCTCTTCGGCCACACTCGCCTGCCGGTGACCGAGATCGAGCTGCTCGGAGCCCTCGGTGAGCATCGAGAGGTGCATCTGTGGCTGCCCCAGGCATCGCCCGGGCTGTGGGCCGCGATCGCGGGGCCCGTCGCGGTGGGGCCGGTACGCCGGCGCGAGGATCGCTCCGCAGACCTGGCCGGCCCGCCCTTGCTTGCCTCGCTTGGCCGAGACTCCCGCGAGCTGGAACGATCCCTGCTCGGCTCCGGGTTGCCGCTAGAAGACGACCCGGTCGTCGCCGAGTACGCCGAGCCGGCCAGCCTGCTGACCTGGCTGCAGAGAGATCTCCGGGCAAACGTCGCGCCGGGACCGGAGGTCCGGGCCGGACGGGTGCTCTCGACCAACGACAGGTCGCTGCAGGTGCACGCCTGTCATGGCGCGGGTCGCCAGGTCGGCGTACTCCGGGAGGTGCTGGTCGGCCTCCTCCAGGACGACCCCACCCTCGAACCGCGGGACATCGTGGTGATGTGTCCCGACATCGAGGCCTATGCGCCGCTGGTCCAGGCGGGGTTCGGCCTAGGCATCGACAGTCCCGGCAGCCATCCAGCACATCTGCTCCGGGTCCGGCTTGCCGACCGCGGACTCTCGAGCACCAACCCGTTGCTGGCGATCGCCGGCTCGTTGGTCGCCTTGGCCGGCAGCCGGGCCGCTGCCTCCGAGGTGCTCGACCTTGCGGCCTGCGAGCCCGTCAGGCGCCGGTTCGGGTTCGGCGACGACGATCTGGAGCGGCTGGCCCGGTGGGTCGCCCAAGCCGGGATCAGGTGGGGCCTGGACGCCGCTCACCGCGCGCCGTACCACCTCCAAAGGATCGAGCAGAACAC
>JALZBH010000030.1:0-352 GCA_030947625.1 Actinomycetota bacterium | reverse complement strand
GGCATGCGGTCCCGGTGGACGACGTGGCCAGCGGCGACATCGAGCTCGCCGGGCGAATGGCCGAGTATCTCGACCGGCTGCAACGCGTGGTAGACCAGCTGCTGGTCGCCGGACCGGTAGCCGAATGGGTGGCGGCGCTCCGGCACGGGGTCGGCTCGCTGACGTCGGTCTCGGCCCGGGATGCCTGGCAGCAGACCCAGTTCGACCGGGAGCTGTCCCGGATGTCGAACGATGACGAGGAGCTTGAACTGCGGCTGGGTCTCGCCGACGTCCGAGCGCTGGTCGAGCAGCGGCTGGAGGGCCGGCCGACGCGCGCCAACTTCCGCACCGGCACCCTCACCGTGTGCACGAT
>JALZBH010000116.1 GCA_030947625.1 Actinomycetota bacterium | reverse complement strand
GCCGTTCGTCGTACAGCCGGACCGGGACCGGAGAGACCCTGGCCGCCAGTGCACGGGCGAACTCCCGAACCTTACCCGCCGCAGGTCCCTCATTCCCGGATAGCGAGCGCGGGTGGCCCACATAGATCCCGACGACGGTGTGCTCCTTGACCAGGGCGACCAGCCCGACCATCCCGAGTTCGCCGGCTCGAAGTGTGGTCACGGGCGTCGCAAGTAGGCCCGACGGGTCGCTGGAGGCCACTCCGATCCGGACATCACCGGGGTCGATGCCCAGGCGTACGCCGGGAGCCGGGGTCGTCAGCACCGCGCTTTAGCTCCCGGCCCGGGACCCGACCAGCTCACGGCGTACGGCCGCCAGCGCCTCCTGGGCCTTCGAAGGGTCCACCCCGCCGCCCTGGGCGACGTCATCCCTGCCGCCTCCGGAGCCACCTAGCGCCGATGCAGCCGCCCGCACCAGCGCGTTTGCCGAGATCCCACCCGAACGCGCCGAGTCGTTGACTGCCACGACCACCGCCGGTTTGCCGTCCCTGGCCCCGACGATGGCCACCACCGCGGGCCGGTCTCCGGGCAGCCGACCGCGGATGTCCAACGCGAGCGTGCGCGCCTCAACGCCTCCCGCGGCCTCGGCCACGTGGCCGACGTACCCGTAGCCGTTGACGTCCTCCACCTTCGTAGCGAGGTCCCCGGCCGCGGACATCAGCTGCTGGAGCCTGGCCTTGTCTATCTCCTTCTCGGCCGTGCGCAGCCGCTCCAGGATGTCCTCGACCCGCTCCGGCAGCTGCTCGGGACGCACCTTCAGCCCCTCGCTCAGCTGGGCAACCAGCAGATGCTCCCGGGCCAGGAACCGGTAGGCGTCCCCGCCGACCAGCGCCTCCACCCGGCGTACACCGGAGCCGATGGAGGACTCGCCGAGAAGCTTGACCACGCCCAGCTGGCCCGAGCTGAGCGCATGGGTCCCGCCGCAGAGCTCGCGTGCCCACTCGCCGACGGAGATCACCCGGACGGTGTCGCCGTACTTCTCACCGAACAGCGCCATCGCACCGGAGCGGACCGCCTCCTCCTGGCTCATCAGCTCGGCGGCGACAGCGAGGTCGTCGAGCACCAGGTCGTTGACGCGAGCCTCGACGTCGGACATAGCCGCTGCCGGCACCGTGCCACTGGCGGAGAAGTCGAAGCGGAAGCGGCCGGGTGAGTTCTCGGAGCCCGCCTGGGTTGCGGTCTCTCCCAGCGCCTCCCGGAAGGCCTTGTGGACCATGTGCGTGGCCGTGTGCGAACGGCTGATCGCCTTTCGTCGCTCGATGTCGACGTGGCTGCAGGCGGAGTCGCCGACGGACACCGCGCCGGTCAGAACCCGGACCTTGTGTACGACGAGCCCGCTGAGCGGCGCTTGCACGTCGTACACCTCGATGCGGGTGCCGCCACCGAGCTCGATCGTCCCCTGGTCGGCGAGCTGGCCACCGCCCTCGGCATAGAAGGGAGTGCGGTCGAGCACCAGCTCGATCTCGTCGCCCTCGTTGGCCTCGTCGAGACGGGCGCCGTCTGACCCAAGGAGTCCGCGCACGGAGCCTTCGGTGCTGACCTCGTCGTACCCGGTGAACTCCACCGGACGGCCGAGCTCGTCGGCTACGTCGCGGTACGCCCCGGCCTCGGCATGGCGCCCCTTCTTCGACCTGGCGTCGGTCTTGGCCCGGTCCCGTTGCTCGCTCATCAGGCGCCGGAAACCGACCTCGTCGACGCTCAGCCCCTTCTCTGCTGCCATCTCCAAGGTCAGGTCGATCGGGAAGCCGAAGGTGTCGTGGAGGGCGAATGCCTCGCCGCCGGAGAGCACCTTCTGGCCACCGGAAAGGGTGTGCGCGGCCGCGGTGTCGAAGATCTGGGTGCCGGTGCGCAGGGTCTGGCGAAACGCGTCCTCCTCGGCATAGGCCACCGCAGAGATCCGAGCCCAGTCCTGCTCCAGTTGGGGATAGCCCAGGGTCATCTTGTCCCGGCCCACCGGGAACAGCTCGGGCAGCGCCCGATCTTCATAGCCGAGGAGCCGTATCGAGCGTACGGCGCGCCGCAGCAGCCTCCGCAGCACGTAGCCACGGCCCTCGTTGCCCGGCCTGACCCCGTCGCCGATGAGCATCATGGCGCTGCGCACGTGGTCGGCCACGACCCGGAACCGTACGTCATCGGCTGGGACCGCGCCGTAGCGACGACCGCTCAGTTCCTGGGCCTTCTCGATGATCGGGAACATCTCATCGATCTCGTACATGTTGGCCTTGTCCTGCAGCAGGTACGCGACCCGCTCCAGACCCATGCCGGTGTCGATGTTCAGCTCGGGCAGGGGGCCGGCTACATCGAAGTCCACCTTGGACCGCACCGCGGAGAGGGACTCCTGCATGAAGACCAGGTTCCAGAACTCCATATAACGGTCGCCGGCCTCCCAGTCCCGGTCGGCGCCGAACTCCGGGCCTCGGTCGATGAGGATCTCCGAGCACGGCCCACCTGGGCCGGGGACGCCCATGTGCCAGTAGTTGTCGCCTCTGCCCAGGCGCACGATCCGGTCCTCGGACAGCCCTGCCTCCTGCTTCCACAGCTCGACGGCCTCGTCGTCCTCCTCGTAGACGCTGGCGTACAGGACGCTCTCGTCGAAGCCGTAGCCACCCTCGGACTGCGACTTGGTCACCAGGTCCCAGGCCAGCCGGATGGCGCCTTGCTTGAAGTAGTCGCCGAAGGAGAAGTTGCCGCACATCTGGAAGAAGGTGCCGTGGCGGGTGGTCTTGCCGACCTCCTCGATATCCAGGGTGCGCACGCACTTCTGCACGCTGACTGCGCGGTCGTACGGCGGTCGCTCCTGGCCGAGGAAGTACGGCTTGAACGGCACCATGCCGGCGCTGACGAACAACAGGTTCGGGTCGTCGAGGATCAACGACGCAGAGGGCACCGCCTGGTGACCGGCGGCTTCGAAGTGCGCGACGAAGCGGCGGCGGATCTCGGCGGTGTCCATCTAGGCGGAGTCCTTGTCTGGGTCTGGGGCTGGGTCTTGGTCTGGGCCTGGCGGCTCTTGCAGCGCCGGGTTCAGCCCCGGAGGGCCATCACGCCCCAGACCGAGACGCAGGCGCAACTGGGTTTCTCGTTCGGTCATCCCAAGGCGCACTTCCTCACCGAACATCTGGGCGCCCAGTCTCAGCCCGGCCAGCCGGTCGCCCAGACCCTCGGGAGTCAGCGACTCGGCTACCCGTCGGGCACGAACCACCGCATAGACCCCCACCCCCGCGCCGGCGACAAACCACATGCTCCGGCTCATGCCGCGTCCTCGTCTGCGCGCTCGCCCCGCTCGGCCCGCAACCGCCGCCAGGCCCCCCGCGCCTCGCGTCGACGGCTCTTCCGGGCTCGGCGTACCTCGCGGCGAACCTCGAAGCGGATCTGGTTCAACGACTGTCCGGACAGTGCCCGCCGTAGGCCGTGGGCGAAGGCAGCGACCTTGACCAGCGGTTCGCCCACGGTCTCGCTGAGCACCAGTGGGTCGCCGACCACCATCGCCGGCACGACTGGTGCCACAGCGGGTGGCGCAGCCGATGACCTGGGTTCGGGGAGATGGACCCTGGTCGGCGTCTGCGACAGGCGGAGCTCGTCGAGGCGACTGCGCAGCTGGTCGATCTCCGCCCGCAGGTCGGCCTGCTCGAGGCGCGTTTGCCCCAGCAGTCCGCGCAGGGCGGTGACGTACACAAGCAGGAGCACGAGAGCCACGCTGATCACGGCGCCGAGGAGGCCGACAATGATCGCTGATCCCATGCTGAATGAGCCTACCTGCCGCGGATGATCCGCCTGATGCGCTCCCAGCGGTCCCGTACGGCCGCCTCGGCCCCATGCTCGCTCGGGCGGTAGTACGTCGCGTCGAGTAAGACGTCGGGAGGGTACTGCTGCTCGGCGATGCCGTACTCCGCATCGTGCGCGTACTGGTACGACGTACCGTGTCCCAGGCCTTTCGCGCCGGGGTAGTGCGCGTCGCGCAGGTGTGCCGGCACCTGGCCGATCCTTCCCGCTCTGACGTCGGCAGTCGCCTCGTCGATGGCCATGATGACCGAGTTCGACTTCGGGGCAAGCGAGAGCGCGATCGTGACCTGCGCCAGGTTCAGCCGGGCTTCGGGGAGACCGATCAGCTGGACTGCCTGTGCCGCCGCCACCGCGGTCGGGAGTGCCGTCGGGTCGGCAAGCCCGACGTCCTCGCTGGCCAAGATCACCAGTCGCCGCGCGATGAACCGAGGATCCTCGCCGGCCTCGATCATCCGCGCCAGGTAGTGCAGGGCCGCGTCGGCGTCAGATCCCCTGATCGACTTGATGAACGCGCTGATCACGTCATAGTGCTGGTCGCCGTCGCGGTCATACCGTACGGCGGCCCGGTCGACGGCCCTCTCCGCGCTGCTCAGGTCGACCCTGCTGGCCCCCTGGATCCGGGCTGCGCCCGCAGCCGCCTCGAGGTAGGTCAGCCCCCTTCGGGCGTCGCCACCGGCCAGCCTGACCAGATGGTCGAGTGCGTCGTCATCGACGTCGACCGAGCCGTCCAGTCCCCTCGGGTCACTGACCGCTAGCTCCAGCACGGTCCGGACGTCGTGGTCGTGGAGCGGCTTCAGCGTCAACAACAGCGAACGCGACAACAGCGGCGAGATCACCGAGTGGTGCGGGTTCTCCGTCGTCGCGGCGACGAGCGTCACCCAGCGGTTCTCCACGGCCGGCAGCAACACATCCTGCTGGGCCTTGCTGAACCGGTGTACCTCGTCGACGAACAGCACGGTCTCCTGCCCGTTCGCAGCCAGCCGTGACCTGGCCGCGTCGATGGCCGCACGCACCTCTTTGACTCCGGCGGCTACCGCCGAGACCTCGATGAAGACCCGGTCTGTCTGTCCCGACACGATCGCAGCAACGGTGGTCTTGCCGGTGCCCGGTGGTCCCCACAGCAGCAGCGAGATCGGCTGCTCCCCCTCGACCAGCTGTCGCAACGGTGACCCGGCGGCCAGCAGGTGCGCCTGCCCTACGAGCTCGTCGAGACTTCTCGGCCGCATCCGGACAGCGAGCGGGGCCGAGCTATGGGTGTTGCCGGCCAACGCGCCGCCACCAGCGGAAGCCTTCGGGCTCGGCGCCGCAAAGAGTCCGTCATCGGAGTCAGCCACCAATGAGAGCTCAGCGGCCGACAGTCTGGCCGGTCTTTAGATCGAGCCATTGGGCGGAGTAGCCGGACTGGGTTCTCGAGTCGTCGACCCGGTCGGCTTCGGTCGTACCGGACGCAGGCTCGCCGGACTCGTCGATGCCCAGCAGTCCCAGCGTCACCGGCTTGGTCGGGTGCTCGCCGAGCTCGCCGGCAAAATGGCAGGCCACCTTGTGCTTCGGGCCGATCTGCATCAGCGGCGGCTCGACCTTCGCGCAGATGTCCTGGGCCAGCGAGCAACGGGTACGGAACCGGCAGCCCGACGGCGGGTTGATCGGGCTCGGCACGTCGCCCTCCAGGCGGATCCGCTCCCGTCGGCCGCCGAGGGCCGCCTGCTTCACGTCCGGCGCGGCGGAGAGGAGCGCCTGGGTGTACGGATGGTGCGCGTGCTCGTACACGCTCTCCCGGTCACCGATCTCCACGATCTTGCCGAGGTACATCACCGCGACCTCGGGACAGAAGTGCCGAACGATCGCCAGGTCGTGAGCGATGAACAAGAAGGCGATGTCGAGCTCTTTCTGCAAGTCGGTGAGCAGGTTCACGACCTGGGCCTGGATCGAGACGTCCAGGGCGGAGACGGGCTCGTCCGCCACGAGCAGCTTGGGCGCGAGAGCCAGTGCCCGGGCGATGCCGATGCGCTGCCGCTGGCCCCCGGAGAACTCGTTGGGGTACCGGTTGTAGTGCTCGGGGTTGAGGCCGACCAGCTCTAGCAGCTCCTGCACCCGGGGGATGACCTTCTTCCCTGGGATGGTCTTGTGCAGCCGCATCGGCGTACCGATGATCGTGCCAACCGTGTGCCGGGGGTTCAACGAGCTGTAAGGGTCCTGGAAGATCATCTGGATCTCCCGGCGGATCGGCATCAGCTCGCGTCGGGAGAGGCGACCGATCTCGGCCCCCTCGAACTTCAGCGACCCCGAGGTCAGGTCGTAGAGCCTGGTCACCAGACGGCCGGTCGTGGACTTGCCACAGCCCGACTCCCCCACCAGGCCCAGGGCCTGGCCCTTGGCGACCTGGAAGGACACCCCGTCGACGGCTTGGACCTGCCCGACAGTACGCCGAAGCAGCCCCGATGACTTGACCGGGAAGTACTTGTGCAGGTCGGTGACCTCCAGCAGCGGCGCGTTCAGGTCGCCGGCCGTCTTCGACCTTGACTTGACAGCGGCGTGCGGACTGCTGTGCGGCTCGGAGCCCGACTCGGGGGACTTGGTCGCGGTCTCGCTCATGCGGGCCCCCGCGTCTCGGCACTGAGGGCGGCGGCGAGGTTCGGTGCGATCTCCGGGAGGATCTCCTGCTGGTAGATGTCCTCAGGGTTGGTCAGGTGGCAGCGGCGCAGGTGGTTGCCGCCGGTGGTGGCCCTGGTCAGGTCGGGGAGCTTGTGCTCACACAGGCCGCCGGGGACCTTGTCGACATGGGGGCAGCGCGGGTGGAATGCGCACCCCTGCGGCGGGTTGAGCAGGCTGGGCGGGTTCCCGGGGATCGGGATCAACCGCGCCTCGGCATCGGCACTGACGTCAGCGACGCTGGACAGCAGCCCCCAGGTGTACGGCATCTGTGGGTGGGTCAGGATCTCTTTGCACGGACCGTACTCGACGCATCGTCCGGCGTACATCACCAGCACGTCGTCGGCCATCTCCGCCACCACACCGAGGTCGTGGGTGATGATCACGATCGAGGAGTTGAAGTCGCGCTGGAGCTCTTGGAGCAGGTCGAGGATCTGCGCCTGGACGGTAACGTCCAGAGCGGTCGTCGGCTCATCGGCGATCAGCAGCTTGGGGTCGTTGATGAGCGCCATCGCGATCATCACGCGCTGCCGCATGCCGCCGGAGAACTGGTGCGGATAGTCGTCGACTCGGGTTCGCGCTTGGGGGATCCCGACCAGGTCGAGCATCTCGACTGCCTTGGTCTTCGCAGTCTTCTTCGAGGTGTCATGGTGGGCCTGGTAGGCCTCCGCGAGCTGCATCCCGATCGAGTAGAAGGGGTGCAGAGCACTCAGCGGGTCCTGGAAGATCATTGCGGCATCGTCACCGCGGATCCGCTGCATCTTCGACTCGCTCATCCCCACGATCTCGCGGCCCTCGAGCCGGATCGACCCCGACATCCGGGTGCGCTTGGGGTCGTGCAGCCCGAGCACGGCCATCGAGGAGACACTCTTGCCGGAGCCCGACTCGCCCACGATGCCGAGAGTGCGGCCCTGCTCAAGGGTGTAGCTGAGGCCGCTCACCGCCTGCACCAGGCCGTCGTGGGTCGGGAAGCGGACGCTGAGATCCTCGACCACGAGCAGCGGATTGCCGCTGGCAGCCTGATCTAGGCCCATCCCGGCTTCGTCTGCCGGTCGGGCGCTCACACTTGCGGTCACACCAACCTCACTCGGGGGTCGAGCACACTGTAGATGATGTCGACGATGAGGTTGGCCATCACCACCACAAACGCACCCAG
>JALZBH010000115.1 GCA_030947625.1 Actinomycetota bacterium | reverse complement strand
TGGCGTCCTATCCAGTTTCGAAGTCCGATGAGCAGTGGCGTGAGGAGCTCAGCCCCGACGAGTACGCCGTACTCCGCAAGGCTGGCACCGAACCTGCGTTCACCGGCAAGTACACCGACGACGAGACTGTCGGTGTCTACCGCTGCAAGGCCTGCGGAACGACGTTGTTCGAGTCGGAGACGAAGTTCCACTCCGGCTGCGGATGGCCGTCCTTCTACCAGCCGGTCAGCGACACGGTCGAGTACATCGAAGACACCGCGCACGGGATGAAGCGGGTCGAGGTGCGGTGCGCGAACTGCGGCTCTCACCTGGGACATGTCTTCCCCGACGGGCACGGCACCCCCACCGGCGACCGGTACTGCATCAACTCGGTCAGCCTGACCCTCGAGCCGACCAGCTCCTCGTCCGGCCAGCCCAGCTGAGCGGCGCTGCCGTCAGCGGGCGTACACGCTGACGTGCCGTTTGCTGTCCGCCTTGAAGGGCTCACGTCGCCACCCGCCCCATCGCTCGACGAGGCGAAGCCCGGCGATGCGTGCCATCAGATCCAGCTCGCTCGGCCATGCGACGCGGCAAGAGATCGGCCCGAGGTGCACCCCTGCGGCAGTCAGGGTGATGTGCGACTCATCGAGGATCTGGGTGACCGGGTCATAGCGATTCACGTCGAGTACGACGCGGTCGTTCGCCAACCGTTCGACGTCGACGTACTGGTTCCCGCGCAGCGAGGCCGACGGAACCCCAGCCTCGACGAGAAAGACCCCGTCGTCCCTCAGGTGGCGCGCGGCGTTCTCGAAGCAACGAACCTGGTCGTCCTGGGTGAGCAGGTTGTAGATCGTGTTGAAGACGAGGTAGACCAGCCGGTAGCTGCCCGGCGCCCTCGCCCTCGACATGTCGCCCATCGTCACATCAAGTGCCTCACCTCCGGGCTTCTGACGAAGGCGCCCCACCATGTCCGGCGAGAGCTCGATCCCGTCGACGGCGACACCGCGAGCAGCCAGCGGCAGAGCGATCCGTCCGGTGCCGATGGCGAGCTCCAGGGCGGGTCCCCCTGCAGTGAGCTCGGCGAGCAGGTCGACGGTCTCCGCCTCGTCTCCGCGCAGCTCTTCGTCGTACCGGTTGGCGACGTCGGGGCCGAAGCTGGTTGCCGGCTCGAATCCCTCCATGTCGGGGCAGCCTGCCAATCCCAGGGGGTTCGTCACAAGCGAGTTTCACCGACCGGACCAGGTGTCGCTCGACGCTCAGGGCAGCGCCGTCACCAGCTCGGCCGGAGTACGACGGCGCCCGGTGAAGAAGGGCACCTCCTCGCGCACATGACGGCGGGTCTCCGAGCCGCGTAGGTGCCGCATCAGGTCGACGATGCGGTGCAGCTCGTCGGCCTCGAACGCGAGGATCCACTCGTAGTCGCCCAGCGCGAAGCTGGCCACTGTGTTGGCGCGGACGTCGGGGTACTCGCGAGCCATCTGACCGTGCTCGGCGAGTAGCCGGCGGCGCTCGACATCCTCGAGGAGATACCACTCGTAGGAGCGCACGAACGGGTAGACGCAAATGAAGTCGCGCGCCTCCTCCTCGGCAAGAAAGGCCGGAATGTGGCTCTTGTTGAACTCCGCCGGCCGGTGCAAAGCCATCTGCGACCAGACCGGTGCCAGGCGCCGGCCGAACGTCGTACGACGAAGGCGGTGGTAGGCATCCTGAAGCGCATCGGAGGTGCTCGCGTGCAACCACACCAGCAGGTCTGCGTCCGCCCGGATGCCGGAGACGTCGTACCAGCCCCGGGTGACGACGTCCTCGCCGGCCAGCTTGCCCACCAGCTCGTCGAGCTCGGCGATCTCCTCGTTGCGGTGCCGCTCGCCCGGTCGGTCTGTCTGCTGGTCTCGTAGCGAGAACACCGACCACATCGTGTACCGGACCGTGTCGTTGAGCTGGTTCGCCTTCTTCATGGCACCCATTCTGACAACCCTTGCTGACCGACCTGGCGTCGAGTCGGGCGGTCAGGGGTGCCAGGCTGCGACGTCTCGGCGGTCAACAGGGCGGCGGCGAGGTGGGCGGAGGCGATGCAGGCCGGGATGCCCAGTCCGTCGTACGCCGCACCACAGACCGCCAGACCGGGGATCCGAGCCACCTCGGACCGGATGGCGGCAACCCGGTCGAGATGTCCCACGGCGTACTGAGGAAGGGCTCCGCCCCATCGCTGCACGTGCGTGTCCACCGGCCGCGCCGCCAGCCCCACCGCAGCAGCCAGATCGATGAGCGCCAGCTCGACCAGCTCCTCGTCGGAGACCTGGAGCGCCCGCTCCTCGCGGTGCCGTCCGATCGAGCAGCGCATCAGCACCAGGTCCCCACCGGCGGCGTGGACCCAGTCCCATTTGCGATCCGAGAACGTGACCGCCTTCACCGCATGCTGGTCGACCGGCGGGACGAGGAAGCCCGATCCGGCGACGTCGGGGAAGTCCCGGGAAGGGAAGGCGAGCGTTACCACCGACATCGAGGCGTACTCGATCCGGGCCAGCTCCAGGGCGGCACGCGGCGCGACATCGCTGAGCAGCCGAGCGGTCGCGGGCGCCGGAGTGGCAAGTACGACCGCATCGGCGGCCACCAGCCGCGCCTGGCGGGTCTCACCGACCAACAGATGCCAGCTGCCGTCGGGTCGCCGGACCAGGTCTCGGACGGTGGCGCCGGTCTCCACCCGTACCCCCGTTGCCGCGACCACCGCCTGCGGGAGCCGGCCGATCCCGCCGGTGATCCCGGCAAAGATCGGCACCTGCGAGGCCGGACCGGAGAGCACCTCCGCGGCCGCCTTGCTCATCGCCCGCCCGCGGTCGAGCAACGCCACGACCTGCGGTACGGCGGCCCGGGCGGAGATCTCGCGCGCGCGGCCGGCGTACACGCCGCCGAGGAGCGGCTCGACAAGACGGTCGACCACCTCGCGGCCGAACCGCTCCTCGACCAGGTCCCCGACGCTGATGTCGCGCCCGGTCAGGTCGGTCGCCGGCAGCACCAGGTCCAGTGCGGCCCGGGCGATGCCCGACGCCGAGACGACCGGGTCGAGGACCCGCAGGTCGGTGGGTACGCCCATCAACGTAGGTGGCATGGGGGTCAGCACCCCTCGGCTCCACAGCTGAGCCGACGTCGTGGCCGGATGCACGATATCCGTGCCCAACCCTGCGGCGTGGGCCAGCTCGACGGCCTCGGGGCGGCGGTTGAGCATCGCCTCGGCACCGACATCCACGCAGACGCCGCCGACGCTGGCCAGCCGCAGCTTGCCGCCGACGTCCGGGGCCGCTTCGAGCACCGTCACCTCGGCATCCGGGCGCAGCTGGGCCAGACGAGCCGCAGCGGCCAGCCCCCCGATGCCGGCGCCGACCACGACAAGGCGAGTCATCGTGCCGAGTGCTCGTGGACGAAGTCGGTGAGGCGGGCCAGCTGGTCGGGGTCGGTCGACGGGACCACGCCGTGACCGAGGTTGAAGATGTGGCCTGGTGCCTCCCGGCCGGCCTCGAGCACCTCCGCCGCCCGGTCCAACATCACTTCAGTCGGGGCGAACACCAGGGTCGGATCGAGGTTGCCTTGGACGGCGCGGCCGCCGGACCGACGTACCCCCTCAGTCAGCGGCACCCGCCAGTCCACGCCCACCACGTCGGCTCCGGCCTCCCCCATCAGGTCGAGGATCTCCCCTGTGCCGACGCCGAAGTGGATCCGGGGTACGCCGAGGTCTCCCGCCCTGGCCAGAACCGACGCGGAGTGGGGCAGCACCAGCTGTTCGTAGTCCCTGCGGGTCAGCGCTCCAGCCCACGAGTCGAAGAGCTGGACCGCGGAGGCACCCGCGGTCACCTGCACCTCGAGGTAGGTGGCCGCGATGCCGGCGATCTTGCGCATCAACGCGTCCCAGACCTCCGGTGCGCCGAACATCAGCGCCTTGGTCTTGGCGTGCTCTTTCGACGGCCCGCCCTCGACGAGGTATGACGCAACCGTGAACGGCGCGCCGGCAAAGCCGATCAGGGGCGTCGAGCCCAGCTCCGCAACCAGCCCACGCACGGCCTGGGTCACGAACTCCACATGCTCGGCAAGCAGGTCGGGGATCGCCTCGACATCGGCCATCGTGCGTACCGGGTTGGCGATCACCGGTCCTATGCCCGGGACGATGTCGAGGTCCATCCCGACAGCCTTGAGAGGGGTCACGATGTCGGAGAACAAGATCGCTGCGTCGACGGCGTACCGGCGAACCGGCTGCAGCGTGATCTCGATGACCAGGTCTGGACGCATGCAGGCCTCGAGCATGCCCACTCCCCTGCGAGACTCGAGGTACTCCGGCAGCGAACGACCGGCCTGCCTCATGAACCAGACCGGGGTGTGCGGCACCGGCTCGCCGCGCGCAGCACGGAGCAACGGCGCGTCTGCGCATGCGGGGCTGGACGAGGGAGTCGCCATGCCCCGATCTTCGCAGGTCAGGCGGCGAGTCGGGCTGCCGGGATCACCGCCTCAGCCATAACCTGAAGCCATGCCGGTGCCCCCCGACACCCGGAGCGAGACGCCGACGGCTCCGCTCGAGTTTCGGCACGCGGTCACAGCGATGCGAGCAGCGCAGTTCCGGGCGGAGGTGTTGGTCGAGGAGATGCCCGCTCCGCAGCGGATCGCGCCGTTCGCCTCCGCCCTCTCGGCGGACGTCGGCGTGGGTGGGGAGGACCAGGGTTCCGGTCGGATCGTCGTGCTCCATGACCCTGCGGGCAACGATGCCTGGGAGGGCACCTTCCGATGCGTGGCCTACGTCCGTGCGCAGATCGATCCCGAACAGGCGACCGACCCGGCGCTGGGCGGAGCGGCGTGGAGCTGGCTGACCGAGGCGTTGGACGGGCACAGGGCGTCGTACGCCGCACCCTCCGGCACGGTCACCTGCGTCACCTCGGAGAGCTTCGGGTCGATGTCCAGCGAGCCGGCAACGGCTCAGGTCGAGATCCGCGCGTCCTGGACGCCCATGGGAGACCTGACCGCCCATATCGAGGCGTGGGGCGAGCTGCTGTGTACGTCGGTTGGGCTGCCGCCCGTGCCGGAGGGCGTCACCACGATGCCCAACCGGCGCGGACAGCGTGGCCGCGACTGATGGCCGACCTTACCGACCCGGAGCGAGCCGACTCCCCCGCCTCTCCCGACGTCGCAACGCCTGCGCTCCCGCTGTTGGCGCTGCGCGACGGGATGCCGGCTCTGGTAGACACCTGCGAGGCTCTCGACGACGTGGTCCGTGCTGTGGCCGCTGGCTCGGGTCCGGTCGCCCTGGATGCCGAACGGGCGTCGGGGTACCGCTACTCCGCTCGGGCCTACCTGGTCCAGCTGCGTCGCGAGGGCACCGGCACGGCACTGATCGACCCGATGGCCTTCGACGGTCTGGCGGATCTCGGCGCGGCCATCGGCAATGCCGAGTGGATCCTGCAGGCGGCGGCCCAGGATCTCCCCTGTCTGCGCGAGATCGGCCTGGTCCCGGGGTCGCTGTTCGACACCGAGCTGGCCGCGCGGCTGCTTGGCTATCCGCGTGTCGGGCTGGCCACCCTCGTCGAGACGATCATGGGCCAGACCATGCGCAAGGAGCACTCTGCGGTCGACTGGTCCAAACGGCCGCTTCCCGAGCCGTGGCTCGAGTACGCCGCCCTTGATGTCGAGGTGCTGATCGAGCTCCGGGCACGGTTGGTCGCGGAGCTCGAGGAGTCCGGCAAGGCGGAGTGGGCGGCTCAGGAGTTCGCGCACCTGCTGAACTTCGAGCCCGCGCTTCGAGTCGATCCGTGGCGGCGTACCTCGGGGATCCATCGGGTCAAGGGACGTCGCAGCCTGGCCGCCGTACGAGAGCTGTGGACGGTCCGTGACGACCTCGCCCGACGCCAGGACTGCTCCCCCGGACGGCTGATCCCTGACTCGGCGATCATCGCCGCGTCAGGTCCACTACCTACGACGAGAGAAGCCCTACTGGCTACTCCCGGGTTCCACGGTCGCGCGGCTCGCCGATACGCCGAACAGTGGGTGGGCGCGATCAGGGTGACAAAGCAGCTGCCCGACGCAGAGCTGCCGCTGTTGGCCAGCCGCGTCGACGGACCACCGCAGGTCCGGACCTGGGCCGAACGCGACCCGGTGGCCGCGGCCCGACTGAGCATTGCACGGGCGCGGATGGGAGCCCTCGCCGAGGAGCACGGAGTCCCCGTGGAGAACCTCCTCACCCCGGACTACCTGCGTAGGGTCCTGTGGTCGCCCCCCGCCACCGAAGGGGACATCGGCGCTGCGGTCGCCGCTGAGCTAACGCGTCTCGGTGCACGCAGGTGGCAGGTTGCCCTGACCTCGCCGGTCATCGCCGAGGCAATTGCGACGGCCACCGTCAAGACAGCCGTCGAGCCGCCCAGCCCCGAAGACCCAGGCCCAGGCCCGGGCCCAGGCGAGGGCCCAAGCCCGGGCCCTCGCCCCGCCTAACGCCCGGTCACCGGCGGCTCTTACGTGCTCTCCCAGAGCGCCGACCCGGCCCTTACGTGCGCAAAATCGCCGCCCACCTGGCTCTTGCGCGCGCTCCCAGCACGCCCACCTGCCTTGGAAGTGCATCAACTTCCAACCAACGCCCCCGTTCCAGATGCACGTACGAGCCGGGTCGGCGTCAGAAACTCGCACGTAAGAGCCGGGTCGGCGTCACAATCCCGCACGTAAGAGCCGGGTCGACGTCAGAATCCCGGGCGAGCATAGGGTGAACGCATGTCTGGACGCGGCCGCTCGTTCGGGAGCCAGACGTTCGGCAGTCGGTGGTTTCGCGACCGGGCCCTCCGCTCGGCTGCTGTGCTCCTGCTTGCCGGATCGACCGCCTGCGGCAGCCACTCAAGTACGCCGATAGCCGCGAACCCGACCCAGAGCGCGACGAGCACTCCCACCCCCACTGTGACCAGCACACCCACGCCGAGCGCGTCCCCAACCGGCGACGGATCGCCGTTCCTGACCGCGGCCGACCTACCTCCCCAAAGGGGCGTCTGGACCCTGGTCGGAACCGGGGCCGCCACCACCAAACCATTCGGCTTCTGCGCGAAGTTCGACCTCGCCAGCATCGGCGCCACCAAGGTGTCCCAGCGGACCTTCCGCTTAAGCAGCCCAGGAGGCGGTCCCTCAACCGGGTCCGCAGCCGAGCAGCTGGCCAGCTTTCCGGACGCAATGGCGGTGCACCGAGCTGCCGGGGTTCTCACCGCGTGGCACCAGCGATGCCAGGGAGCCACCGGACCCATCATCGACGTGCCCGTCTCGAAGGGTTCGGCATGGTGGTACGTCGCTTCGACCCGCCTCATGGACCACGCGCTCGGAGCAGTGCTCCACCAGCGCACGATGGCGCTGGTGCGGCTCGATATCGTCAAGACCCATCTCGGCCCGGTGGGCAAGAGGGCCATGGCTCCACTCATGAGCGTCGTGGCAGCCAGGGCGGGGTGACTTCGGTGGGTTTCGGGTCGCGCCTATCGTGGTGGCCGTGAGCGAGCGCCGACATCACCGCCCGGTCCTGCCGGGCGCTGCGTCGTTCGAGGACATCGAGGGCGGTCTCGATCCCTCGACGCTGAGCGAGGCAGCGGACCGTACCGCCAGCGCGCTGGTGCGCGGCGTCCACGGACATGCCGACGCCGACCTGGTCTCCCGCGTCGTTCACCTGGCCGACACCGAGGGTTTGC
>JALZBH010000029.1 GCA_030947625.1 Actinomycetota bacterium | reverse complement strand
GCAGCGTCCTGAGCTGCGCGAGCTGACCGACAAGCTGGCCGAGGGGGTAGCTGTCGAGGGCATGGAGTCGCTGGCTCCAGCGCTCGTCGACGACATGGAGCTGCTCGTCGGCCTGTTCCCCTCCGAGACTCACGTGCTGCTGCTCGACCCCGAGCGGGTGCGGACGCGCTCTCACGACCTGGTCGCGACGAGCGAGGAGTTCCTGGGCGCGAGCTGGGCGGTGGCGGCCTCGGGTGGACATGCGCCGGTGGACCTGGGCGAGGCGTCGCTGCGATCCCTGGCCGACGTACGCACGACCGCACTGAGCGAGGGCAAAGCCTGGTGGGGGATCAGCCCGTTCGGGATCAGCGTCGAGGAACCCGCCGTCCTGCGGGACTCTCTCGGCGAGATCGTCAGCATCGATGTCGATGTCGAGGCGGGGGCGGTAGAGGCGCGCCTCGTCGGGGCGCGGGCGGTGGAGCCCTACCGCGGGGACATCGAGGCGGTCGTCCGCGACGTGAGGGAGCACCTGGCCACCGGTCGCCAGGTGGTCACGGTGCACCACGGCCACGGCCCTGCTCAGCGGATGGTCGAGGTGCTTGCCGACCACGACGTCCCGGCGAGGTTGGTGGAGGGGTTCTCGACTGAGCTCGACCAACCGGCTGGGGTGGTGCTGGTGAGCCAGGGCAGCCTCGAGCACGGGCTGGTGACCGACCTGGTCGCGATCCTCACCGGCGAGGACATCGCCGGCCAGAAGGCGTCGACGCGGGACATGCGCAAGATGCCCACTCGCCGCAAGAAGCAGATCGACCCGCTCGAGCTCAAGGGCGGCGACTACGTCGTCCACGAGCAGCATGGTGTCGGCCGGTTCGTGGAGATGCGCCAGCGGGAGGTGCACGGCGCGGTCCGCGAGTACCTCGTCCTGGAGTACGGCGCCGCCCGGCGGGGCCATCCGCCGGACCGGTTGTTCGTGCCGGCCGACTCGCTCGACCAGGTGACCCGGTACGTCGGCGGCGAGCAGCCGTCGCTGGACCGTCTCGGTGGCAGTGACTGGGCCCGACGCAAGGGCCGGGCCCGCAAGGCGGTTCGCCAGATCGCGGCCGAGCTGATCAAGCTGTACGCCGCCCGGCGGGCCACCCACGGTCATGCCTTCGGCCCCGACACCCCTTGGCAAGCCGAGCTCGAGGACGCCTTCCCGTTCCACGAGACGCCCGACCAGCTCTCAGTCGTGGAGGAGGTCAAGTCCGACATGCGGCGGAGCGTGCCGATGGACCGGCTGGTGTGTGGCGACGTCGGCTACGGCAAGACCGAGATCGCCGTACGGGCTGCGTTCAAGGCGGTCCAGGACGGCAAGCAGGTCGCCGTACTCGTGCCGACGACGCTGCTCGTCCAGCAACACTTCTCCACGTTCACCGAGCGGATGAGCGGGTTCCCACTGCGATTGAAGGCACTGAGCCGCTTCCAGAGCGACAAGGAGGCCCGCGAGGTCGTCGACGGGCTGGCCGACGGCAGCGTCGACCTGGTGATCGGCACCCACCGGCTGCTCAACCCCGACATCAAGATGGCTGACCTCGGCCTGATCGTGGTCGACGAGGAGCAACGTTTCGGGGTGGAGCACAAGGAGCAGATGAAGCGACTGCGGACCAGCGTCGACGTGCTCTCGATGAGTGCGACGCCGATCCCGCGCACGCTCGAGATGGCGATCACCGGCATCCGGGAGATGTCCACGATCACCACGCCTCCCGAGGAGCGGCATCCGGTGCTGACCTATGTGGGTGCCTATGAGGACCGACAGATCGTGGCCGCCGTACGCCGGGAGCTGCTGCGCGAAGGCCAGGTGTTCTACATCCACAACCGGGTGCAGTCCATCGAGAAGGCCGCCGCGCGGATCAGGCAGCTGGTCCCCGAGGCCCGGGTCGCCACCGCCCACGGCCAGATGGGCGAGCACCGGCTCGAGCAGGTGATGCTGGACTTCTGGGAGAAGCGCTTCGACGTCCTGGTGTGTACGACGATCGTGGAGTCCGGGCTCGACGTCTCCAACGCCAACACGATGATCATCGAGCGTGCGGACACGCTCGGGCTCTCCCAGCTGCACCAGCTCCGGGGGCGGGTCGGGCGCAGCCGGGAGCGCGCGTACGCCTACTTTCTCTACCCGCCCGACAAGCCGCTCACCGAGACCGCACACGAACGGCTGGCAACCCTGGCCCAGCACTCCGACCTCGGCGGCGGCATGGCGATCGCCATGAAGGACCTCGAGATCCGCGGCGCCGGCAACCTGCTCGGTGGCGAGCAGTCCGGTCACATTGCCGACGTCGGCTTCGACCTCTACGTGCGGTTGGTCGGTGAAGCGGTCAGCGAGTTTCGCAGCGACGGACATCAGCCTGAGAAGCTCAACGAGGTCAAGATCGAGCTGCCGGTTGACGCTCACCTTCCGCACGAGTACATCCCCAGCGAACGGCTCCGACTGGAGATGTACAAGCGCCTTTCGGAAGTGCGCGAGGACGACGACGTACGCCTGCTCCGCGAGGAGCTGCAGGACCGGTACGGCGATCCGCCACCGCCCGTCGACCGGCTGCTCGAGGTCGCCCGGTTCCGGGGCCGGGCTCGTCGCGCTGGGTTGACCGAGGTGACCGTGCAGAGCAGGTACATCCGCTTTGCCACCGTCGACCTGCCCGACTCTCGGCTGGTGCGCTTGCAGCGCCTCTACCCGAAGAGCCTGCACAAGCCCGCTGTGCGTACCATGCTGGTGCCGCGTCCGCAGCCTGCCGGCATCGGGGCTCGGCCCCTCCGGGACGGCGAGCTTCTGACCTGGGCGGGCCGGGTGATCGACCAGATCATCGACCTGCCGGAGGCGCTGACCCCGACTCAGGAGAACGTCCAGTGAAGCTGGTGAAACCCGCCCGCCTTGCCTCGATCGTCGTTGGGCTGGCGATCGCGTTCCTCTCCGGCTGCACACAGCAGCCGGGGACCGCGGCGGTGGTCGGCGGCGTCCCGATCAGCACCGCCGCCGTGGACCTGCTGGCCCGGGTGCAGTGTGCGGACCTGGCCAACCAGGGACCATCGGCGGCGGGCTCGACGACGGTGTCGGTGGCCTCGGTACGCATCGGTGCACTCAGCGGCCTGATCCAGTCCGAGCTGAACGCGCAGTTCGCTGCGAAGAAGCATGCGTCGTACGACAAGGCGCAGCTGCAAACGCAGATGGCCCAAGCCGCCCCGGTTCTCGACCGGCTCCCCGAGGCCGACCGGGCTCCGGTTTCGGATCTGATCGAGTCGTTCAACCGCGGTCAGCTCCAGGTCGCCGAGGTGGGGCGCAAGGCGCTGCTTGCCCAGGGGGTCAAGAACCCGACGATCGGCAACTCCTTCAACGCGGGCCAGGCGCTGCGCGACCAGTTCGCCAAGACCGTGAAGATCTCGGTCAACCCCGAGTACGCCCCGGGCAAGGACGGCATGCCGGGCACCGGGGAGGGCTCGATGTCGGTGCCGGTCTCGGACTTCGCCAAGCAGAGCGCCTCGGGCTCGCCGAGGCCGTCGTGGGCGACCGAGCTGCCGCCGAACCAGAAGTGTGGCTGACTCAGCGGTCACCCCGCCGAACCCGCTGGTCGAGCTGGTGGAGACCATGGCCAAGCTGCGGCGCGAGTGCGCCTGGAAGGCGGCGCAGACGCACGAGTCGTTGACGAGGTATCTCCTCGAGGAGACCTACGAGGTTCTCGAGGCGATCGAGAGTGGCGACCGGACGCACCTGCGCGAGGAGCTGGGCGACCTGCTGCTGCAGGTCTACTTCCACGCGGCGATCGCCGCCGAGGCCGGGGAGTACGACGTCGCGGATGTCGCCGCTGACCTGCAGGCAAAGCTGGTGCGGCGCAACCCGCACGTCTTCGGCGGTCCTGGGGCCGAACCGCTCACCGACCTCGGGCAGATCAACGACCAGTGGGAGGCGATCAAGACGGCCGAGAAGCAACGCACCCGGATCGAGGAGGGCCTCCCCGGCCGGCTCCCTGCGATGCTGCGTGCGGACAAGCTCGTCGACCGGCTCGCGCGGGCCGGTCGTCCGGTGAGCGTGGATCCGGCGGACCCGGATCTGGGGGAACGGTTGCTGGGCCTGGTCGTCGAGGCTCAGTCGGCCGGGATCGATCCGGAGCAGGCGCTGCGGACCGCCGTACGACGTCGGCTGGAGGAGTCCGGTCCTGCCTAAGAGATCGCGATCTCTTTCAAGACTTGCGCTGGGAATCGTGCTCGGTTGCTTCCGGCACGCGACTCACGGGATCTCGGGGCGGGTGCTGACCGGCAACCGAGCGGCCGCCGGTTACGCTGAAGTCCGCCTCAGCCCAGCCCCGAGGAGTTACTGCGTTGGCCGCCATCGAGCACGTCGTTGCGCGCGAGATTCTCGACTCGCGCGGCAATCCCACGGTTGAGGTAGAGGTGCTCCTCGAGGACGGCAGCTGGGGCCGGGCAGCCGTACCCTCTGGTGCTTCGACCGGCGCCTTCGAGGCCGTAGAGCTCCGCGACGGCGGTGACAGGTACGCCGGGAAGGGCACCCAGCACGCCGTCAGCGTCGTCCGCGAGACGATCGGCACCGCCCTGGTCGACCTCGACGCCGGCGACCAGAGGCTGGTCGACCAGACCATGCTCGACCTCGACGGCACTCCGAACAAGGAGAGTTTGGGCGCCAACGCGATCCTCGGGGTCTCCCTTGCAGTGGCCCGCGCCGCCGCGGACAGTGCTGCCCTGCCGCTCTACCGGTACGTCGGCGGCCCCAACGCCCATCTGCTACCAGTGCCAATGATGAACATCCTCAACGGCGGAGCGCACGCCGACACCAACGTCGACATCCAGGAGTTCATGATCGCGCCGATCGGCGCACCGACGTTCCACGAGGCGCTGGAGCAGGGCGCCGAGGTCTACCACGCGCTGAAGTCGGTGCTGAAGAAGAAGGGTCTCGCCACCGGTGTCGGCGACGAAGGCGGCTTCGCCCCCGACCTCACGAGCAACCGAGCCGCGCTGGACCTGATCGCAGAGGCGGTCAAGAGTGCGGGGCTCGCGCTTGGCGAAGACATCGCGCTGGCGGTCGACGTGGCGGCGTCGGAGTTCTGCGCGAAGGGGAGCTACACCTTCGAGGGCAAGAAGAAGTCGGCGAAGCAGATGAGCGCCTACTACGCCGACCTGGTCGCGTCCTACCCGATCGTGAGCCTGGAGGACCCGCTCGACGAGGACGACTGGGTGGGCTGGAAGACCATCACCGACGAGCTCGGCGAGCAGGTGCAGATCGTCGGAGACGACCTGTTCGTGACCAACGTCGAGCGGCTGCAGCGCGGCCTGACCGGCGGCCAGGCCAACGCCCTGCTGGTCAAGGTCAACCAGGTCGGCACGCTCACCGAGACGCTCGACGCCGTTGATCTGGCGCACCGCAACGGCTACCGCTGCATGATCAGCCACCGTTCGGGGGAGACCGAGGACACCACGATCGCGGACCTGGCAGTCGCCACGAACTGCGGCCAGCTCAAGACCGGCGCCCCGGCGCGCTCCGAGCGGGTGGCGAAGTACAACCAGCTGCTCCGCATCGAGGAGGAGCTCGGCGATGCGGCTCGGTACGCCGGCCGGGCAGCCTTCCCCAGGTACGCCGGCTGAGATGCCCAACCCACCTCGTCCGTCGTACCGCGGCAACCGCCCTGGCAACACCAGGCCCCGGCGTCAGGGCGCTCCGGTCAGGAGCGGCCAGCCCCCCACGGAAGCGCCGCCGCGCCCGCGATTGACCAGCCGCGCCGCGATCGTCGTCCTGGTGGTCGCCGTACTCGTGGTGTCCTACGCCTCTTCGATGCGCGCCTACCTGACCCAGCACTCCGATATCGCCTCCCTGAAGAGCCAGATCGCGAAGTCCCGGTACGACATCGGCCAGCTGCAGCGGGAGCGCAACCGCTGGCACGACAAGGCATTCGTCGAAGAGCAGGCCCGCCAGCGCTTCGGGTGGGTCCTCCCTGGCGAGGTGAGCTACCAGGTGATCGGCCGCAACGGCAAGCCGCTGACCCAGGGCAACCAGCTTGCCAACTCCTCGACGGTCGCCCGGCAGATCCCCACACCCTGGTGGGCCAAGGCGTACGGCACGCTGACCGCCGTCGACCATCCGAGGCAGGCCAGTGTGCCGGTGGGCTCGATCAAGCCGCCCGCCGGCACCAAGAAGAAGTGAGCAACGGCGACTCCGACCGGCGCGCCGTAGCGGCCCAGCTGGGCCGGCCGCCGCGCTCGATCCATGCGGTCGGCCACCGCTGTCCGTGCGGACATCCCGACGTGGTGACCACCGAGCCCCGGCTCGGGGACGGTACGCCGTTCCCGACGACGTTCTACCTGACCTGTCCCCGGGCTGTCTCGATGATCGGCACCCTGGAGGCGTCCGGCCTGATGCGCGAGATGAGCGCCCGGCTGGCCCGCGACGAGGAGCTTGCGGCTTCCTACCGCCGGGCCCACGAGGCGTATCTCGCGGCGCGTGCCGAGATCGGCGATGTCCCCGAAGTTGCCGGCGTCTCTGCGGGCGGCATGCCGGAGCGGGTCAAGTGCCTGCATGTGCTGGCAGCGCAGTCACTTGCCCAGGGCCCCGGGGTCAACCCGCTCGGCGACGAGGTGCTCGACGCGCTCGGCTCGTGGTGGCGGTCGGGACCGTGCGTCGACGTTGCGCAGACGCCATGACGAGAGTGGCGGCGTACGACTGCGGCACGAACTCGCTCCGGTTGCTCGTGGCCGACCTCGACGAGCACGGCTTCAGGATCGACGAGCTGGAGCGGGAGATGCGGATCGTCCGCCTTGGTGAAGGTGTCGATAGCGCCGGTCGCATCACCGACGCCGCGATGGGGCGGGTATTCGCGGCAGTCGAGGAGCTGATGGCTCTGGCGGGCCGGCACGACGTGACCCGGACCCGTTTCTGCGCGACCTCGGCGGCCCGGGACGCGGACAACGCGGCCGACTTCCTGGCCGGCGTACGCGACCGAATCGGCGTCGAACCGGAGGTGCTCGACGGTGACGAGGAGGCCCGGCTCTCGTTCGCCGGGGCGACGCGTTCGCTGGCGGCCGACCTGGCCGAGCCCTACCTGGTGATCGACATCGGCGGCGGGTCGACGGAGCTGATCTTGGGAGATGCCGAGTCCGGCGTACGGCAGGCGGAGTCCCTGGACATCGGCTCGGTGCGGTTGACCGAACGCCATCTGCACCAAGACCCGGCGACGGGAGACGAGCTCCTGGCCGCGGCGAGAGACATCGACGCGGCGTTGGACGACTGCCACGTCGACCTCTCGCGTGCGGGCGGCGTCGTCGGCGTGGCCGGCACGGTCACTACGATCGCGGCCGGCGCGTTGGGGCTGGAGGCATACGACCGGGCTCGGATCCACCACTCGGTGCTGGACATCGCAGCGGTTCAGGAAACCGTGGCGGCACTGCTGGCGATGAGCGTCGAGCAGCGCAGATCGCTGGGGTACATGCATCCCGGCCGCGCGGACGTCATCGGTGCCGGCGGGCTGATCCTGGACCGGGTGCTTCGGCGTACGCCGGTCGCCGACGTGCTCGTCTCCGAGCACGACATCCTCGACGCAATCGCCTGGTCGCTCGCCTGAACCCTCACCGGGTCCCCCACGGTTAGGGTGTTGACAACCACCGCATCGGGGCGCAGGGAGTGACGATGAGTGAACCACACCGGGGAACCGTGACGACGAACACCGGAAGCAGTCAGTCTCGCCGCCAACCAGGAGACGCTCCGGGCGCCGGTGCACCATCTCACCGAGCAGACCTCGGCCCTGGTGCGCAGCGAGGTGAAGCTCACCCAGGCGGAGCAGACCGAGAAGGACAAGCAGGCTGGCAAGGGCGTGCTGCTGCTGCTGCTCTTCGCCGGATGGCCGCGCTTCTCGGGAAGAAGAACGTCACCGCCGCCGGACCGCCGAAGCCGGAGCAGGCGATGGAAGGCATCAAGGAAGACACCGCCGCCGTGAGGGGAGCGCGCTTGTGAGCACGCCCGAGGACATCCAGGCCGACATCGAGCAGCAGCGTGAGCAGCTGGCCGCGACCGTGGATGCGTTGCAGGCAAAGCTGGACGTCAAGAGCCAGGCGAAGGCCAAGGTCGCTCGACTGCAGGACCAAGCCACCACCGCTGAGGGAGCACCACGACCTGAGGTGATCGCCGGCGGCGTGGTGGTCGCAGCAATGTTCCTGTCGCTGGTCTGGCGTCGCGCGAGGCGGCGACTCCAGTGAGGCTGCTGCACCGTAGGCAAAAGCCGGACGCAACCACCGAGGGAGGCGACGCGGCGTCGACCGGCCTCGACGGCCCGAAACCGGGTGCCGACCAACCGGCGCGAAGTGACCAACCGGCCGCGTCTCAGCGCGACGCCACGAACCGGGAGCCGGACCACCCAGCCAAGCCGGAGAAGCCGACCGACCTGCACAAGCAGTCGTGGGCGTACGTCGGGCGCAAGACGATCCGCGAGTTCGGCGAGGACCAGTGCACCGACCTCGCCGCGGCGCTGACCTACTACGCCGTGCTGGCGATCTTCCCCGCGACGCTGGCCCTCCTTTCGCTGCTCGGCGTGGTCGGCCAGGGACAGAAGTCGCTGAACACCGTCCTCGACGTACTCCGCCCGATGGTCTCCCCCAGCACGCTGACCAGCGTCAAGCCGACGCTCGAGCACCTGGCCAACTCGGGGGGAGCCGGGATCACCTTGGTAGTCGGCATCCTCGGCGCCCTCTGGTCGGCTTCTGGGTACGTCGGGGCGTTCAGCCGGGCGATGAACCGGATCTACGAGGTGGCAGAAGGACGACCGTTCTGGAAGCTGCGTCCGACGATGCTGATCGTCACCGCGCTCTCCATCCTGCTGTCCGCGGTAGCGCTGCTGATCCTGGTGGTCAGCGGCCCGGTAGCCAAGTCGATCGGCAACGTGATCGGGCTCGGCTCGACCGCGGTCACCGTGTGGGGGATCGCGAAGTGGCCGGTACTGGCGCTGGTCGTCGTACTGGTCGTCGCCCTGCTCTACTACGCGACACCCAACGTCAAGCAACCGAAGTTCCGGTGGGTCTCGCCGGGTGCGTTCTTGGCGATCCTGGTCTGGCTGCTGGCCTCTGTCGGCTTCGCGTTCTACGTCGCGAACTTCTCCAGCTACAACAGGACCTACGGCGCGGTCGCCGGCGTGGTGGTGGCGCTGCTGTGGCTGTGGATCACGAACCTGGCGTTGCTGTTCGGTGCCGAGCTGGACGCCGAGCTCGAACGGGCGCGCCAGCTGCAGCTCGGCCTGCCGGCCGAGGAGGAGATCCAGCTGCCGGTGCGCGATGACCGGGGCATCAGAAAGTCCCGAGCCAAGCACGAGAAGGAGGTTGCCCGGGCGCGGGCCATCCGGGAGTCGGCGCATGACCACGGCGACCCCACCGACCGGCCGTTCCGGAGAGGATGACGCTGCTCCCGCACCCGGTCACCGGTCGCGGCTTTCCGAGCCCGGTGCCGCCGGGTGCCGGCTGGCCAGGGGACCTCGCTACGACACGTACGCCGGTCGCGCGAACGGCCGCCGACGTCACTCGGCTCGCCCAGACCGACCTTGACCGGCTGACTGCGCGGATCTCGGTGTGCTCGGCCTGTCCGAGGTTGGTGCACTGGCGCACGGACGTCGCCTGGACCAAGCGGGCGTCGTACGCCGCGGAGCCGTACTGGGGCCGCCCCATCGCAGGCTGGGGATCGACCACACCCAAGGTTTTGATCATCGGCCTGGCTCCGGCCGCCAACGGCGGCAACCGGACCGGCCGGATCTTCACCGGCGACCGGTCCGGCGACTGGCTGTTCGCCTCGCTCCACCGCGTCGGTCTGGCCACCGAGGAGACGAGCGTGCATGCGGGGGACGGCCAACAGCTGGTCGACACCCGGATGGTCGCCGCGGTCCGATGTGCCCCGCCGGGCAACAAGCCGACACCCGCCGAGCGGGACACCTGCTCGGCGTGGCTCGACAGCGAGACCACCCTCGTCGCGGCCTCCTTGCGGGCCGTGGTGTGTCTGGGCGGCTTCGGCTGGGATGCGGCACTGAAGGCATTGCGGCGGAGCGGGTTCGAGGTCCCCAGACCCAAGCCGAAATTCGGCCACGCCTTCGAAGTGCCACTGGACGGTGGGCCCACCGTGCTCGGCTGCTACCACCCCTCACAGCAGAACACGTTCACCGGCCGGCTCACCGAGCAGATGCTCGACGCCGTCCTCGGCCGCGCCGCCGAGCTGGCCAGCTCGCCCTAGGCTCGAGACCCGGCCCCGGTATCCCAATCGGCAGAGGAAGCGGCCTTAAAAGCCGCCCAGTGTGGGTTCGACCCCCACCCGGGGCACCAAGCCGGAACCCAGTGCGCGCGGAGACGAAGGCCTGTGAGTAGGCCCGGCTAACGTCACCAGGATCCCTCGAGGGTTACGACGAGCTCTTCGAGAGCCAGCTTCGGACTGCGAGGACTCGGCGATGGTCATCGTGCCCAAGGGGGAGGTCGAGCTTGTCGAAGATGGCAGCCACGTGGGACTCGATGGTGCGTTGGGTGACCCCCAGGTGTCGGGCGATTGCACCGTTCGAGCGTCCTTCTGCCATGAGTGCAAGGACTTCACGTTCACGGGGAGTCAGGTTGTCGAACCCATCGGTATGTCCGCGGTTTCGTTGAAGCAGGCTTTGGACGACCTCGGGGTCCAGAACCGTTTGACCGGCGTGCACGCGTTCGAGGGCGTCGGCGAGCTCCCCCGCATTGGCTACCCGCTCTTTGAGTAGGTAACCGGAACCACCTCGACCGCTGTTGCCGAGAGCCATCGCGGCCGGAAGGTCGAGGTGTTGGGAGAGCAGCAGGATGCCCAGATCGGGCCGGGAGCTGCGTAGCTGGGTCGCGGCGACAACGCCTTCGTCGCTCCAGGTTGGTGGCATGCGGATATCGATGATGGCGACGTCTGGTTTCTGGAGCTCGACCGCCCGGATCAGCTCTTCGGCATCGCCTGCTTGCGCGACTGTCTCGATGCCGAGTTCGGCCAGCAGCCGGGCTAGGCCCTCGCGAAGGAGCACGGAGTCGTCGGCGATGACTACGCGCATGGCAGCTCCAGTCGAAGCAGAGTTCCACCGGTGGCAGAGCTTGCGACGTGCAGTTCGCCAAACAGGACATGCACGCGGTCGGCAAGTCCCAAGAGTCCCGGTCCGCCCGGGTTCGAACCGCCGATGCCGTCATCGGAGACATTGAGTGCAAGGTGAGCCGCATTGATAGAAGCGGTGATCGCGATGTGACTGGCTGCTGCGTGTTTCATGGCATTGGCCAGCCCCTCGGCCGCAACGTAGTAGGCAGTCTCTTCCACGGCCTCGGGCAACCGCGGCAGCTGGGCGTCGACAGTAACCGGAACCGGACATCGACCGGCAAGGTCCTGAAGTGCCGCTTCGAGCCCATCGCGTACGAGGAGTGCGGGCACCAGGCCGTTGGCGAGCTCACGCAGCTCTTGGACGGCAGTGCGCAGGTCGTCGATGGCGACCTGAAGGTCCTCAGCAACCGGTACCCCACGGGCAGCGCGCAGTGAGGTGGTGCGCAGGGCAACCATCACGGCGACCAGGCGTTGCTGGGCGCCATCGTGAAGGTTGCGCTCGATCCGATGTCTCTCAACGGAGGCCGCGATCGCCAGCCTGGCCCGGGAATGCTCGGCCTCGCCCAGCCGCGTCCGCAGCTCGGCTCGCAGCCGGATGTTGTCAAGCTGGGCGAGTGCCATCTGCGCGCACTGTCTGACGAGCTCGGCTGGGCTGGCTTCGAGATCGTGCTCAACGACGGCCACTCGTTCGGTGCCGCGAGTCAACGAGATGCTGGCTCTTTGCGGCTCCATGCTGGGTTGGAACGGTGAACCGTTGGCCTCTACGAGCTCACTGTCAGACTCGGCCTTCGGGTAGCCCACGCGTATTGACTCATCGCCGGTCGCATCGCGGAGCGCCTGCTCAGCCTCCTCGCTTCCAGTAGGCGCGGTGGCGAGGAAGGCGCGCATGACCGCGGTGGCTTCGAAGTGCCGCCGCCGGAAGCGCCGATCGACCGCTTGCTGGATTCTGTTTCGGAGGAGTCCAGCGACCGCGGCGGCGGTCAGGGTCGAGACGCCAACCCGAAGCGAGGAGCTGTTCCTCGAGCTGGTGATCTGAGACAGACCCAGGGTGACGGCGACAAACACCAATGCCACAACAATGCTGATGAGAAGGTACGCCGTCCCGCGGGACAATACTCGGTCAACGGCGTAGAGCCGGTAGCGCAGCACACTCGCGGCGATGCCGAGCATGACGAGACTGAAGGCGCCACCGACGACCACCGACTTGACAACACTGGCTGTGGAGGCGGGGAGCTGGGTGTTTGCGAGGGCGGGGACGATCGCGGCAAATGCGATCCCGACGGCGGCCACCGCCACCCACTTCAGCTGCTGGCGGTCTTCGCTTGTCGAGGTTGTGAAGCGACGCAAGAGGAAGAAAGCGGATGCCAGAAGCCCGAGGTTCACCACGATCGCTGCCACTCCCACTGCGGCACCCATGACAACAGCGAGGTCGCGGTCTACGCCGACGGGGTTGTCAACATTCTGCAATGGGAACTGGAGACGTCCGGGCCTGAGCAGACGAGCCACGAAGAAAACCACCCCCGCGCCGATGCAGACGGCCGCAAACGCCCTTCCCCAGCGGGGTGGCAGCTTGCCCGTCGGAGTCAGGGTGAGGATGAGGGTCAACAACGTCAGCCAAGGGACGAAGTCGGCGTTGGTCAGGGCCGCAGCGGCGTTGGCGCCGGGGAGATCGACGGATGGTCTCAGGAAGGCGATGGCGGCATAGGAGTCTTCGACGCCAGCGAGCAGGATCGTTAGGCCGAAGACCCAGATGAGCCAGCCTACGGGGTGTTCGGGTCGGCGTAGTGACACCAGCGCGCCAACGCAGACCGCGCTCATCATGGCGACGATGAATCCCGCCGAGGACCACGTCAGCTGAACCGCATCCCGCAGACCGCGCTCCCGTGCGGCGTGGTCAAGAAGCAGCAAAGCCACAACGAGCACCAGTGTGCCCGGGGTGAGCAGCCAGATTGCGAGTCTCTTGCCTCGGGGCATACCGAGCCGCGGTCGATGTGCAAGCGGGGCCGATGACATCGGGCCCCCTTAGCAGTCGTCACGCGCCGTCTGGTCAAGTGTCCACCCGGATAAGAGAGTTGCGCATCCGTATTGGCCCGGAGAAGAACTCCCGTAACTGCACGGTCGATTGCAGGCGGGGACCTCACTAGCGTCAACGGCATCCCATCAACGACTCGCCCGGGAGAAACATCATGTCTGCAACAACGTTGCACAACTCATGGACCGGCCGGCAAAGGTTGCTCGCCATGCTGACGCCGGTCGGCCCGCTCATGCTCCTGGCGGCAAGTCTCATCACGCCTGCCGCTGCCGACAACTTCTCTCGGGACCCAGGTCAGGCGCGCAAGATTCTCGAGGCGGTGGCAGGCGACCGCGCTCGCTCTGGGATGGGCGGCTTTCTCATCGTGGCGGGACTGGTCGCCCTGCTACCGGGCCTGGTGCTAGTGGTGTCCCGCGTCACCGAACGTGGGTCACGGGTTGCCACAATCGGCGGAACCCTGGCGATGGTCGGGGTGAGCGCTGGTGCCATCACCAACACGTTCTTCTTCCACAGCTTCGCCTTGACCGACCCCGCAGTCCACGCATCCCCGACGGCCTTGGCCGCCGCCTTCGGGGCGATAGGACCGGTGATTGCCCCGTTCTTCATCTCCTATGCCGCCGGGACCATCATCGGTTTCACCACGTTGGCAGTCGCTGTCTTCAGAGGCAAGAGGGCGCCTTGGTGGGCGGCCTTGGTGCTCGGCCTGGCGGGCCTGGCCACCATGATCGTCAACGCTGGAACCCTGAGCGCAGTTGTCGTCTCGCTCATGTTGCTCGTCGGGCTGCTGGGCTGTGGCATCCTTCGCACCGGGCAGGCAACACCGTTGGCGCGCGAACATGTCGAAGAGATGAGCGCCTAGCTCCTCCCGCAGCTGGGCGAGCCTGATGATTGGCGAGCCGAGGGGGATACCTCGTACCAGGAACCCCTGGCCTGCCTGCCAGCCGGGAACACCACCTCGGGCCAGGGCGTTCTGCTAGTGAGTGTTCGCTACGATTCGACACACCAGACGGTGCGCCAACGCAGGTGAGCCGACCGGCCTCCAAGGAGAGACCATGCAGTCCCGAAACCCGATCTTCACCCGATCCACGGAGTTCAACGGCAAGGCGAACTCCTACGGCAACCCGACTTACCCCGGCAACGGCCAGGCGTACGGCGGCTACGGCAGCGACCCCGCCCAGTGGGGCGTAGGTACGCCGGGCCAGGTCGTGCAGCCGGTCGGCGCAGGTCGGATCAGCATCGACTCGGTCGTGCAGAAGACCGCCGTCACGATGGGCGTTCTGATTGTGAGTGCCGCCCTCACCTGGCTGCTCTCCGGCGACATCGGCAGCAGCCCGATGGCCGCCCAGCGGGTCTACACGCTCGCTCTCGTGGGAGCTTTCGGCGGCTTCGCCCTGGCGATGGTCAACTCCTTCAAGCGCGAGGTCAGCCCGGTCCTGGTGATCGCCTACGCTGCGCTGGAGGGACTGTTCGTAGGCGCTATGAGCAAAGTGTTCGAGGCGCAGTGGCCCGGCATCGTGGTTGGCGCAGTCATCGGCACCTTTGCCGCATCAGCCGGCACGCTCGCGGCGTACAAGTACTTCAACATCAAGGTCGGCAACAAGTTCCGCCGCTGGGTGACCGCGATGATGTTCGGCTTCGTCGGGCTCACCATGCTCGACTTCGTGCTCGGCTTCTTCCACGCGTCGTTCGGGTTCAATGGCTTCGGGACACTCGGCCTGATCTCCAGCGTGGTCGGTCTCGGCCTCGGCGTGCTGATGCTGATCCTCGACTTCGACTTCGTCGAACGCGGCGTGGCTGCAGGGCTCCCGGAGCGCGAGTCGTGGCGGGCGGCGTTCGGGCTGACCGTCACGATCGTGTGGATCTACATCGAGATCCTGCGGATCCTGGCGATCTTCCGCGGGCGCTAGACACTAGATCTCGTCCTCGGCCTGTGGCGCCTCGGCACCGGGCTGCGGCACCCGGCGACGCCGCATCAGCACCACCCAGCGGCCGCCCTGGCCACGCTTCTGGCCGCCCACCTCGGTGCCGCCGAGCTCGGTGCCCGGGGTGCGGCTGGCCTCGACCGCGGCGTACCCGATCGGCAGCACGCCCTCGCCCCGGAACGCCTCCGGCTCGTCCTCGTCCTCCGGCGCCAGGCCCAGCGCCGCCAACGCCGAGGGCACCAGAACGCCTGCCAGCGTGGCGTACCCGGCCGCCGAGGGATGGAAGCGGTCGGGTCCGAAGAACAGTGCCGGTGCCGCGTCGAACTCGGGTCCCAGGATAGAAGCCAGCGACACCGTCCGGCCGCCGGCCTCCACCACCGCGATCGTCTGTGCCGCCGCCAGCCGGCGAGACCACACTCGGGCGACCGTGCGCAGCGGCTGCTGGATCGGCTGTACGGTACCCAGATCGGGACAGGTGCCGACCAGGACCGCGATGCCGGCCTCGCGGAGTCGGCGTACGGCCTCGCCGAGATAGCGTACGGCGATCGCCGGCCGGACCTTGTGGGTGACGTCGTTGGCGCCGATCAGGATCACCGCCAGATCCGGCTCGGTCCGGATCGCAGCCTCGACCTGCGCGTCCAGCTCGGAGGACTCCGCGCCGACCTTGGCGAACTCCTGCAGGTGCACCCGCCGGTCGGCCCGCTCGGCCAGGGCGGAGCCGAGATGCGCTCCGGGGGTCTCCTCGACGGTCGCGACGCCGTACCCCGCTGCGCTGGAGTCCCCGAGGAGGGCGATCTTGATCGCGGGCCCGGGGCGACCGCGGCCGTACCAGCCGCTCGCATCCGGGACCCGTCCGTCGGTGTGCCCGATCGCGGTGCGTGCCAGCCGGGCCTCGGCGCTCAGGATCCCATAGAGACCTGCGCTGAGCGCGGTCAGACCGGTGCCGCCGTACACGGCAGCGGCAGCGAGCTTGCGAGCCGCGGTTTCTTTTCCCACAGGCCCCACCCTAGGCAGCCCGCCGGCTCCACACCCGAAGGCTACGGGGCGCCTGGCGGCTATGTTGAGGCAGTGCACTATGCAGACTCTCTCCTCGACCTGGTCGGCAACACGCCGCTGGTCAGGCTCAGCCACACCGTTGGTGACACCGAGACGCTGGTGCTCGCGAAGGTCGAGTACCTCAACCCCGGCGGGTCGGTGAAGGACCGCATCGCCAGGAAGATGGTGGACGCGGCTGAGGCCAGCGGTGAGCTCAAGCCAGGTGGCACGATCGTCGAGCCGACGTCCGGCAACACCGGCGTGGGCCTTGCCCTGGTTGCCCAGCAGCGCGGCTACTCCTGCGTGTTCGTCTGCCCCGACAAGGTCAGCGAGGACAAGCGCAACGTGCTCAAGGCGTACGGCGCCCAGGTGGTGGTCTGCCCGACCGCGGTCGCGCCGGAGCATCCCGACAGCTACTACAACGTCTCCGACCGGCTGGTGCGCGAGCTCGAGGGCGCCTGGAAGCCCGACCAGTACTCCAACCCGAACAATCCACTCTCCCACTACGAGCAGACCGGGCCGGAGCTGTGGCGCCAGACCGACGGCAAGATCACCCACTTCGTCTCCGGGGTGGGCACCGGCGGCACGATCAGCGGGGCCGGGCGCTACCTCAAGGAGCAGAACCAGGCCATCCAGGTCGTCGGTGCGGACCCGGCCGGCTCGGTGTACTCCGGAGGCACCGGGCGCCCCTACCTCGTCGAAGGAGTCGGTGAGGACTTCTGGCCGGAGACCTACGACAAGTCGATCGCCGACCGGATCATCGAGGTCTCCGATGCGGACTCGTTCGAGATGACCCGTCGGCTGGCCCGCGAGGAGGGGTTGCTGGTCGGCGGCTCATCCGGAATGGCCGCCCATGCGGCGGCAGTGCTGGCCCGGGAGCTGGACGACCCGGCCGCTGTGGTCGTCGTACTGTTGCCCGACTCCGGGCGCGGCTACCTGGCCAAGGTCTTCGACGACGGCTGGCTGGCGCAGTACGGCTTCCTGCCGCCCAGCGGCGAGCAGACCGCCGGCCAGGTTCTGCGTGCCAAGAAGGGTGACATCCCCGCGCTGGTGCACACCCATCCCAACGAGACGATCGCCGAAGCCATCGCGATCCTCAAGGAGTACGGCGTCTCCCAGATGCCGGTCGTCCGCGCCGAGCCGCCGATCATGGCTGCCGAGGTCGCCGGGTCGGTCTCGGAGCGGGCCCTGCTCGATGCGCTGTATGCCGGCAACGCCCGGCTGACCGACGCAGTCGAGGACCACATGTCGGTCCCGCTCGTCACCGTCGGAGCGAACGCAGCGGTCTCCGAAGCCGTCGACGCCCTGCGCGAGGAGGATGCCCTGCTGGTGCAGGAGGACGGCCGGCCGATCGGCGTACTCACCAGGCAGGACCTGCTCTCGTTCATCGCCCGAAGCTGAGTCAAGAGCTCCTCTCGGCACTCGTGGCCGACGGCGTCCCGGTCTCCGGATGCAGGATCCGGGCCAGCGTCTCGATCCCGTCGACCAGCCGCGGACCCGGCCGGGCATAGGAGGCGTTCGCGTCCACCGCCCACACCGGCACGTCCTCGGGCAGCTGCCGAACCACCGCGCCGGCCTCGCGCACCGCGCCGTCGAGGTCGTAGCCACAGGGAGCACACACCACCAGCTCCGGCGCCGCCGAGCGTACGTCGTCCCAGGTGACCCGGTAGGACTTCGCGCCCGCACGCCCCAGCACCGGCTCACCGCCGGCCGCGCGGACCATCTCGGGCACCCAGTGACCCGGGGCGAAGGGCGGGTCGGCCCACTCGAGCACTACCACCCGAGGACGAGGTAACCCGGCGACCGACTCCCGGACCGCGGCCAGCCGACGTTCGATCTCGGCGAGGAGCTCCGTGGCGGTGTCGGTATGGCCGGTGGCTTCGCCGAGAGCCTGGACCGACTCCGCCACCTCGGCGAGGGTATGCGGATCCAGAGTGAGCACGTCCGCCGTGCAGCCGAGGTG
>JALZBH010000114.1 GCA_030947625.1 Actinomycetota bacterium | reverse complement strand
GCGCTGGCCGGTGACCACGTCGCCCGAGACCTGCTGGTCACCGAGGTGTTCGTCCCCCTTGCGGCAGCGGGATCCGCCACCTTGGCGACGCTCGAGGCGTACTTCGGTCAGGGCTGCTCGACGGAGGCGACCGGCCGCGCGCTGTTCGTCCATCCCAACACCGTTCGTTACCGACTACGCCGCGCTCAGGAGGCCACCGGCCTGAGCCCGGGAGACCCGCGCGAGTCCTACGCCCTGCGGGTGGCCCTGACGCTGGGCCGCCTCGGCATTGGCTCAGCCACAGAGAAGTTGTAGGAACCCTACAAAGTCCGGTCCGAGGTTTCGTGCCCTGCGGAAGCGCAAGAACGGCGCTGTCGGCGGCACAGTGGGGGTGTGCTGATCATCGTCGCCCCCGGACAGGGGTCCCAGACCCCGGGGTTCCTTGCCCCCTGGCTGGAGGACCCCAGGTTCGCGGAGCGGTTGGGCTGGCTGTCCGCGGTGGCCGGGCTCGACCTGGCCCACTACGGGACCGAGGCAGACGCCGAGACCATTCGCGACACCGCCGTCGCGCAGCCGTTGCTCGTCGGCGCGGGTCTGGTGGCTGCGCTCTCGCTCTTCCCGCATCCTGGCGACGCCTTCGCACGGATCGGCGCGGTTGCCGGCCACAGTGTCGGCGAGCTGACTGCCGCGGCAGGCGCCCGGGCGATCACCGCGGAGCAGGCGATGGTGCTCGTTCGTGAGCGTGGCAAGGCGATGGCCGAGGCGGCCGCGGCCACCCCGACCGGCATGACCGCCGTACTCGGTGGCGATCCTGAAGAGGTGCAGGCCGCGCTCACGCGGCACGGTCTGACCGCCGCCAACGTCAACGCACCGGGCCAGCTCGTGGCGGCAGGTACGACGGCACAGCTGGCCGCGTTTGCCGAGAGCCCGCCGCCCAAGGCCAGACTGGTTCCGTTGTCGGTAGCCGGTGCCTTCCACACCGAACACATGGCGCCGGCCGTGGCCCAGCTGGGAAAGCTTGCCCGCGCAGTGTCCACCCATGACCCGCGGACCACCCTGATCAGCAACGCCGACGGCAAGATCGTGCACGACGGCCGCGACGTCGTTCGCCGGATCGTCACCCAGATCCAGAAGCCGGTCCGGTGGGACCTCTGCCTGCAGACGATGACCGACCTCGGTGTCACCGGAATCCTCGAGATGCCACCGGCCGGCACGCTGACCGGGATCGCCAAACGAGCACTCCCCGGAGTGGAGACGTTCGCGCTGAAGACCCCCGACCAGCTCGACGCCGCTCGCGACTTCGCCGACCTGCATGGCAGCCAGTCGAGCATCGATATCTCGCCGACATGGCGGCTGCTGGTCTCACCGTCCAAGGGCACCTTCGTCCGCCAGGCCGGGGGCGAGGGTGAGCTACTGATCCCCACCAGCCCGGTCGGGACCGTCCGCAGCTCGCGTGACGAGACGCCTGTAGTTGCTCCCCACGGAGGCACGATCGTCGAGTGGCTGGTCGAGGACGGCGACCTGGTCTCCCCCGGCCAACCCCTGGTCCGGCTCCATCCCGCCGGGGTTTCCACATGACCGCGTTCACAAACCCGGGCACACCCCGGCACAGCTCGGTTCACGGACTGGGTCACTATCGCGCCGGGCGGGTGATCCCCAACTCGGGCGTCATCGAGGCCATCGACTCCAGCGACGAGTGGATCCAGCAGCGCTCGGGCATCATCGAACGCCGCTGGGCGACCGAGGACGAGACCGTCCAGTCCATGTCGGTGGGCGCGGCCCGCGAGGCGCTCGACGACGCCGGCATCCTGCCCGGCCAGCTCGACTGCGTGATCGTGGCCACCGTTTCGCACATGCTGCAGACCCCGTCCATCGCAACGGCAATCGCCTACGAGCTCGGCGCCGGCGACGCCGCTGCCTTCGACATCTCGGCGGCATGTGCCGGGTTCTGTCATGGGATCGCGCTGGGCTCCGACCTCGTCCGGGCCGGCTCGTCGACGTACGTCCTGGTGATCGGGGTGGAGCGGCTTTCGGACATCACCGACCCGGGCGATCGCGGGACCGCCTTCATTTTCTCCGACGGCGCCGGCGCTGCCATCGTCGGGCCGGCGGACGAGCCCGGCATCGGTCCCGTCGTATGGGGCAGTGACGGCGCGCAGTACGACCTGATCCGGCAACGGGAGGACTGGCGCGACGTGGTCGCCTCCGACTCGCCGCGGATGCCGCACCTGGTGATGCAAGGCAACGCGGTGTTCCGCTGGGCGGCGTTCGCCATGGCCAAGATCGCGAAGGAGACTCTGGAACGCTCCGGCATCACCGTCGATGACCTCGACCTGTTCGTCCCCCACCAAGCCAACATGCGGATCATCGACGCAATGGCCCGCTCAATGCACCTGCCGGAACACGTCAAGATCGCCCGCGACATCGCCTACCAGGGCAACTCCTCGGCCGCCTCGATCCCGCTGGCACTGCGTCAGATGGTGCTCGACGGTGAGGCCAAGAGCGGCGACGTGGCCTTGCTGATCGCGTTCGGTGCGGGGCTGACGTACGCCGCCCAAGTGATCCGCGTCCCCTGAACTGACCAGCATTACCCACCACAGAGAGGAACCAGCATGGCCAGCACCGAAGAGATCCGGGCAGACCTGGCGGACATCGTCAACGAGGTGACCGGCATCGACGCCGGTGACGTCCAGCTCGACAAGTCGTTCGCCGATGACCTCGACGTGGACTCGCTGTCGATGGTCGAGGTCGTCGTGGCCGCTGAGGAGAAGTTCGGCGTGACCATCCCCGACGACGAGGTGAAGAACCTCAAGACCGTCGGCGACGCCGTCAGCTACATCGAGAAGGCGCAGGCCTGAGGACTACATGAGTCGTAGAAGAGTGGTGGTCACCGGACTCGGCACCACCAGCCCGGTCGGCGGCGACGTCCCCAGCACCTGGGAGGCGCTCGTCGCCGGCAAGTCGGGGGTCCGGCACCTGACCGAGGACTGGGCTCAGGAGATGCCGGTGAAGATCGCAGCCAGGGTGGCGGTGGAGCCCACCGACGTACTCGACCGGGTGAAGTGCCGCCGGCTGGACCGTTCCTCCCAGTTTGCGATGGTGGCTGCCCAGGAGGCATGGGCCGACTCCGGGCTTGCCGAGGCCGACGTAGACCACGACCGGCTCGGCGTGGCAATGGCGTCGGGCATCGGCGGGGTCACCACGTTGCTGGCGAACTACGACGTGCTCAAGGACAAGGGCCCGCGGCGGGTGTCGCCCCTCGCCGTACCCATGCTGATGCCGAACGCGCCGGCGGCCAACATCAGCCTGTACGTCGGTGCACGCGCCGCGGTGAACACACCGGTCTCGGCGTGTGCGTCCGGCAACGAGGGCATCGCCCTGGCGGTCGACCAGATCCGGCTGGGCCGGGCGGATGTGGTCCTTGCTGGCGGCACCGAGGCAGCGATCCATCCACTGCCGATGGCCGCGTTCGCACAGATGATGGCGCTGTCGAAGAACACCGCCGACCCGGCTTCGGTGTCGCGGCCGTGGGACGTCGCCCGGGACGGTTTCGTGCTCGGCGAGGGTGCCGGCGTGCTCGTGCTCGAGGCCGAAGAGCATGCCTTGGCTCGCGGGGCCCGGATCTATGCGGAGGTGCTCGGCGCCGGCATCACCGCTGACGCTCACGACATCGCGCAGCCCGACCCGGTCGGCAGAGGGGGCGCCCGGGCGATTGTCCGGGCGTTGGCCGAGTCCGAGATCGACGCCGCGGACATCGTGCACATCAACGCGCACGCGACCTCGACGCCCCAGGGCGACATCGCCGAAGGCCTGATGATCCACGCCACTCTGGGTAAGCACGCGGACGACGTCGTGGTGACCAGCACCAAGTCGATGACCGGCCATCTGCTCGGCGGTGCCGGGGCGCTGGAGTCGATCGCCACGGTGCTGGCGCTGCACTACCGGCTCGCACCACCGACGATCAACCTCGACGACCTCGACCCAGCCGTCGAGCTCGACATCCCGACCACCGCCCGGGAGCTGCGGTCGGGCGACATCGCCGCGTTGAACAACTCCTTCGGCTTCGGCGGCGCGAACGTCGCGGTCGCCTTCGGGAGCGTTTGATGACCCAGGCGCCGGCCCGGGCGGCCGCGGCCGCCAAGCCGGCCAAGCCTCCTCGTGAGGAGGATCCGCGCTTTCCGCTGAACCGGCTCGGCGCTCTGCTCGACGACGGCACGTTGCAGGCGATCACGCCGGTCGACGACTCCGGAATGCTGGCTGTCGTCGGCCGGGTGCTCGGCAAGAGCGTCGTCGCGTTCTGCTCCGACCCGACCATCATGGGCGGAGCCATGGGCGACGACGGCTGCCAGGTCGTGGTGGCGGCGTACCAACGGGCGTTGACCGACCGGGTGCCGATCATCGGGCTTTGGCACTCTGGTGGCGCCCGGCTCGCCGAAGGGGTGCTGTCCCTGGATGCGGTGGGACAGATCTTCTACGCCATGACCCAGGCCTCAGGGACGGTCCCGCAGATCTCGGTGGTGCTGGGCCCTGCGGCGGGCGGTGCGGCGTACGGACCGGCTCTGACCGATGTGGTGATCCTCGGCCCGGAGGGTCGGATCTTCGTGACCGGTCCCGACGTGGTCCGCTCGGTCACCGGCGAGGACGTCGACATGTTGCGGCTCGGTGGTCCGGAGCCGCATGGGCGCCGGTCGGGGGTGGTCCACGTGCTCAGCGAGACTGAGGAGGACGCGCTTGGGCGAGCCCGTTCGATCGCCCATCTGCTCGGCGCTCAGGGCACCCTGGACGTCGCGTCGGTACAGGACGTCGATCTCGAGGCGTTGCTGCCGGAGTCGAACAAGCGGGCCTACGACGTACACCCCCTTGTCGAGGCAGTGCTCGACGAGGGCACGGTGCAGGAGCTGCATGCGCGCTGGGCGCCCAACATCGTCACTGCGCTCGGCCGGTTCGGGGGGCGCAGCACGGGTGTGATCGCGAACAACCCGTTGCGGCTCGGCGGCTGTCTGGACTCGCTGTCGGCCGAGAAGGCGTCCCGGTTCGTGCGGATGTGCGATGCATTCGGGATCCCGCTGATCGTGCTCGTCGACGTGCCCGGCTACCTCCCCGGCGTCGGGCAGGAGTGGGATGGCGTCGTACGACGGGGGGCCAAGCTGCTGCATGCGTTTGCCGAGGCCGTCGTACCCCGGGTGACCGTGGTGACCCGCAAGACGTACGGCGGCGCGTACATCGCCATGAACGCTCGCTCTCTTGGAGCGACCAAGGTCTTCGCGTGGCCCGGTGCCGAGGTGGCGGTCATGGGGGCCGTCGCCGCTGTCCGCATCCTGCACCGACGCAAGCTCGCCGAGGTCGCTCCGGAGATCCGCGCCCGGGTGGAGGCCGAGCTGGCCGAGGAGCACTCGCGGATTGCCGGCGGGATCGACAAGGCGGTCGAGATCGGCGTCGTCGACGAGGTCGTCAGCCCGCAGGCCACCCGCTCTGCCATCGCCCGCGCGATCGCCGGCGCCGGCCTGGTACGCCGAGGCGCCCACGGCAACATCCCGCTGTAGCCGCCACCCGAGAAGCCGCCGAGACCTCGGCGTCAGACCACCTGGTGGAGCCAGCGGACGGCGGCGCCGTCGCCGGCGTGGCGGAAGGTCTCGAGCTCGTCGTCCCAGGGCTTGCCAAGCAGCTTGTCGATCTCGGTGAGCATCGTGGTGTCACCCAGGGCCGCCTTGACTACGGCCGCCTTCAGCCGGTCTTCGGGGATCAGGATGTCGCCGTGCATCCCGGTCACGGCATGGAAGACGCCGAGCTGCGGGGTGTAGGAGAAGCGGGCACCCTCGCTCGCGGCGGTGGGGTCCTCGGTGACCTCGAACCGCAGCTGGTTCCAGCCCCGCAGAGCCGAGGTGATCGCGGCGGCCGTACCCGCGTCGCCGGCCCAGGAGAACTCCGAGCGGTAGGTGCCGGTCTGCGCCGGCTGCGGGGTCCACTCCAGGCTCGCCGCGGTGCCGAGGACTCCGGCCACGGCCCACTCGAGGTGTGGGCACAGCGCAGAGGGCGCCGAGTGGACGAACAACACTCCACGGGTCGCGGATCTAGTCACGGGTGACCTCCTTGGCTCGGCGTCGAGATACGCCTTCCCCAGCGGTCTCGCAATCCAGGAGTCAGAAGTCCTGTGACATTTGTGAACTTGTGTGCACATTGTGTCCTACACCGGCCGTCCGCGCCACCCCTTCGCGCCATCGGCGTCCGGGTGTCGCTCGGGACCAGGCGGGTCAGGCTCCGGACCAGGCGGGTCAGGCAGAGGCGTCTCGGCGCACCGCTGCCGCGTCAACGATGTTGCTCACCTCGCGCACGGTCCCCAACAGCGCGCCGTCGCTGCTGACCGGCCGCCCCTCGATGATCGTTCCCAGCACGCAGGTGATATTGTCGCGACCACCCTCTCCGAGTGCCTCGTCGACCAGCCTGGGCAACGCCGCGTCGTCGTCGTAGCCGCGCAGGATCTCCTCGATCCGGCGGTCGCTGACCAGGTCGGTCAAGCCGTCGCTGGCCAACAGCAACCGGTCCCCTTCCTTCAGGTCGAGGGGTACGACGTCCGCCGGCTCCCGGCCGGCGTGGATGGTGCGGGTGAGCACGTTGCGAAACGCGCTGGACTCTGCGGCCTGCTCGTCGAGCTGTCCCTCGTCGACGAGCTTCTGGACCACGGTGTGGTCGTGGGTGACCCGAGTCAGCTCGTTGGCGCGGTAGAGGTATCCGCGGCTGTCGCCGATGTGGGCCAGCGCGAAGCGGGTTCCGTCGGTGAGCAGCGCTGTCAGCGTGGTGGCCATCCCGCTTCGACGGGGGTCCTCCGCGACACCCAGCACCAGCTGCTCAAAGGCCCGGGCGACAGCAGCGGTCAGGACCTCGGCCGGGTCGTGGTCCGGCCGGGCCAGCGCAGTCGCTGCGACGACGTAAGCCGTGGTGGCCGAGGCGACCTCCCCAGCAGCAGCCCCGCCGACCCCGTCGGCGACCAGGATCAGCATCGGGCTGACGAACCCGGCGTCCTCGTTGTGCTCGCGCACCAGACCGACGTGGCTGGCTCCCACGCCGGAAATCCTCAACACGGTGGCCTCCCCTGTGGTCGACAGTGATTACAGCCTCTCACTGTTCGCCGCGCAACGGGCCGGTCGCGGCCCCCTGCGGGCCAACCCGGCCCGAACCGGCAACAATGGCCGGCATGGAGTGGGTGCTGCTTGTGGTCTCGATCGCCCTGGTGCTCGCCTGTGGCGTCTTCGGGGCGGCGGAGTACTCCTTCGTCACTTTGGACCGGTCGGCGGTGGAGAAGGCTGCCCGCGATGGCGACCGCGGAGCACAGGGAGTGCGTACGGCGCTCCGGTCGCTGTCCACCCAGCTTTCCGGAGCCCAGGTCGGGATCACCCTGACGAACCTGGCGATCGGCTTCCTCGCCGAACCCTCCCTGGCTCGTCTGCTCGAGGGACCGTTGGGTGCATTGGGCGTGCCCGACGGGGCCGTAGCCGGCATCGCGGTGACGTTGGGGGTGGTCATCGCCACGATCGTCACAATGATCTTCGGCGAGCTGGTGCCGAAGAAGATCGCGATCGCGATGCCGTTTCCGACAGCGCGCGCGACCCAGGTGCTGCTGCGCGGGTTCACGGTCGCAATGACGCTGCCGATCCGGCTGCTGAACGGCTCCGCCAACGCCATCGTGCGGAGCCTGGGCATCGAACCGCAGGAGGAGCTGCGCTCGGCGCGCT